>JBKHAZ010000021.1:0-19961 GCA_046542605.1 Oceanicaulis sp.
GCCCCTGGCCGACGGTGGCGAGCAGCGCTTCCGGCGCGGCGCGCTGATCCACAAGCTGCTGCAGACCCTGCCCGACCTGGCGCCGGAGCGCCGGGCGGCCTCGGCGCGCAAATATCTCGCCGCTCAAAAGGACTTAAGCGAGGCCCAGCGCGAAGAGATCGCCTCGGAGACTCTGCGCGTGCTCGACGACCCGCACTTCGCCGCCCTCTTCCAGCCCGGCTCGCGCGCCGAGGCGGCCGTCTCCGGCCGTGCGCCGGGATTGCCCGCCGATATGGTGGTGAACGGGCAAATCGACCGCCTGGTGGTGACTCCCGACGACGTACTCATCGTGGATTACAAGACCAACCGGCCGCCGCCGCAGCAGGTGGAGGACGTGCCCGACGCCTATGTCGCCCAGATGGCCGCCTATCGCGCGCTCCTGCAGGCCCTGCACCCGGACAAGCCGGTGCGCTGCGCCCTTTTGTGGACCGACGCGCCGCGCTTGATGGCGCTGCCGGAAGATCGGCTGGATGCAGTGCTGAAAAGGGCGCGCGCGCGCTCCGGCGGCGCGTCAACGCTTGACCGGTAAGCTGCGGCTTCCTAGGTGTGCGCACACGCCGCGACCCGTCCGCCAGCCGAGCGAGTCGCTTTGAACGGTTTTGGATAAAGGAGCATGGCCATGGCGACCAAAGCGGTTTCCGACGACAGCTTCGAGGCCGAGGTCCTGAAGGCCGACGGTCCGGTTCTGGTGGATTTCTGGGCGGAGTGGTGCGGCCCCTGCAAGCAGATCGGCCCGGCGCTTGAAGAGATCGCCAAGGAGCATTCCGGCAAGATCACGGTGGCCAAGGTCAATATCGACCAGAACCCCATGGCCCCGTCGAAATACGGCGTGCGCGGCATCCCCACCCTCTTGATCTTCAAGGACGGCGAGGAAGTCAGCCGCCAGGTCGGCGCCATGGCCAAATCCAAGATCGAGGAATGGATCCAGAGCGCGGTTTAGGCGCGGCTCCATCGCTGAGACAAGACAACCCCGGCGCGATGCGCCGGGGTTTTTTGGTTCAGAGACGCGAGGTTCGTCCTTCGAGGCTTTCCGCTTCGCGAAAAGACTCCTCAGGATGAGGATCGTTTGGCGTTTGTTTCCCCCTCACCCTGAGGTGCGAGCCCGCAAGGCGAGCCTCGAAGGACCCTCACGATGAAGCGCTGTCCGCCCGCACCCGGAAAAACAGCGCGTAGATCACCGGGGTCGCGATCAGCGTCAGCACGGTGGCGAACGCCAGGCCGGAGATGATGGTCACGGCCATGCCCTGGAAGAAGGCGTCGAAGATGAGCGGCGTCATGCCGAGTATCGTCGTGCCGGCCGCCAGCATGACCGGCCTCAGGCGCGAGACCGAGCCTTCACGCACCGCCTCGAACCGGTCGTCGCCCCGCCTCATGCGCTGATCGAGCTCGTCGACGAGAACGATGGCGTTCTTGATGAGCATGCCCGACAGCGACAGCAGGCCGAGAAGCGCAGTGAAGCTGAAGGCGACATTGGTGATCAGGAGCCCGGCGGTGACGCCGATCAGGCTCATCGGCACCACCAGCCAGATGATCAGCGGCTGGCGCACGGTCTGGAACAGGAGGACCGAGGTGACGACCATCACCAGGAAGGAAAAGGGCAAGACCCCGCCGAGGCTCTGATTGGCCTCGATATTGGCTTCGTGCTCGCCGCCCCATTCCAGGGTGTAGCCGCGCGGGCGCTCGATCTCCTCGACGATGGCGGAGAAGCGCTCGAAGGCTTCCGCGGCCGTCTCGCCGGGTTGGGGATTGGCCTGGACGGTGAGCGTGCGCACCCGATTGCGGCGCTGGATGAGTGTGTCCTGGGCGGTCAGCTCGAAGCCTTCCACCACCTGGCTCATGGGCACGTAGGCGCTTTGCGCGGGGCTCCAGATCAGGCGGTCGGAGAGATTTTCCGGCTGGACGCGCTCGGCGTCGGGCGCCCGCGCGATGATCGGGATCAGGTCCTCGCCCTCGCGGTAGACGCCCACCTGGCGGCCTTCGGTGGCGAAGCGCAGCGCATCGCCGATATCGGCGCGGGTCAGACCGATCGTGCGCGCGCGCTCCTCCAGCAGGCGCGGCTGCAGGACCAGCTCGCGATTGCGCCAGTCGATGCGCAGGTCACGCACCTCGCCGTCGCTGCGCAGGCGCGCCAGGGCTTCGTCGCCGAGCGCGCGCAAGACGTCGGCGTCGGGACCCTGAAAGCGCGCCTCCAGCTGCGCGCCGGCCGGTGGTCCGAACACGATGCGCTCGGCGCGCGCCTCGATGTCGGGATGGGTTTCGCGGGCATAGGTCACGATGCGCTCGGCGAGGTCGGGAATCTCGTCCAGGCGCGCGGTGCGCACCACCAGCTGGCCGTAGGCCGCGTTGGGCTGTTCGCTCATATAGGTGAGCATGAAGCGCGTCGCGCCCTGGCCGACGAAAGCGTCCACCGTCACCGTTTCGGGCTGGGCGGCGGCGAAACGGGCGATGTCGCGCAGCGTCGCGTCGGTTTCCAGGATGTCCGCGCCCTGGGGCTCGTTGATGTTGACGTAGAAGAGCGGGGTGTTGGAGTTGGGAAAGAAGCTGTTCTTCACAAAGCCGAAGCCCCAATAGCTTACCAGCGTGATCACGACGAGGCCCGCCAAGGTGAGCCAGCGCCCCTTCAACGCCGCCGTCAGCGCGCTGCGATAGGCGGTGTAGACCGGCCCGCCATGGGGGTCGGCGCGGGCGCCTTTTTCCGACTTGAAGAGATGGAAGGCGATCATCGGCGCGACGGTGATGGCCAGAAGCCAGCTCAGCATCAGCGAGATGCCGATCACGGCGAACAGCGAGAACAGGAACTCGCCGGTGGAGTCCGGCGACAGGCCGATGCCGGAGAACGCCATGATGCCGATGATCGTCGCGCCCAGCAGCGGCCATTGCGTCGCGGCGACGGCGTCCTCTGCGGCCTTCAGGCGGCGCTCGCCTTTCTGCACAGCGACCTGCATGCCTTCGGTCACGACGATGGCGTTGTCCACCAGCATGCCCATGGCGATGATCAGTGCGCCCAGCGAAATGCGCTGCATGGTGATGTCGAACACCGCCATGAAGAACAGCGTGCCTGCGATGGTCAAAAGCAGCACCGCGCCCACCGTCACCCCTGCGCGCCAGCCCATGAAGACGCACAGCACCCCGATTACGATGGCCAGCGACAGCGCGAGATTGATCAGAAATCCGTCGATGGAGCGGTCGACCACGACATGCTGTTCATAGATGGGCTTCAGCTCCACGCCGACGGGAAGCTCGGCCTCCAGAAGCGCCAGGCGGGCCTCCACCGCCGCTCCGACATCGACGATATTGGCGTCGGCGAGCCCGGATACGCCCACCGTGAAGGCGGGCTCGTTGTTGTGATAGATGTACTGGTCGGCCCGCTCCACCGGCGCGCGGCGCACCTCGGCGATGTCGGACAGGCGCAGCGTGCCGCCCGCGTCGCCGGGATTGATAAGCAAGGTCTCGATCGCGTCCACACCGCCCAGGCGCTGGGGCAGATCGATGCGCAAAAGCCGGTTTCCCGCCGGCGTCTCGCCGGCTTCCACCACCGCGTTTTCGGTGGACAGCGCCCCGAGCACCGCTTCGACGGGCAGGCCGAGCCGGGCGAGGTTTTCCTGCGAGAGCTCGATATAGATGCGTTCATCGGGAACCCCGGCGGTCTCCACCTTCGAAACGCCCTCCACCACGAGAAGCTCGCGGCGCAGATACTCGGCGATATCGCGGACCTCGGCGTCGGAATAGCCCGGCGCCACGACAGCATAGAGAATGCCGTAGACGTCGCCGAAATCGTCGAACACGCGCGACGGTCCGGCGCCCGGCGGCAGCGCGGCTTGGGCGTCCTCCACGCGTTTTCGAAGGGCGTCCCAGACCTGGGGCAGGTCCGGGCCGTCGATCTCGTCGCGCACCATGACGCGGATTTCGCTGATGCCGGGGGCGGATTCAGAACGCAGCTCGTCGAGCTGGCTCATTTGCTGGATGGCGGTCTCCAGGCGCTCGGTGACTTCGGCCTCCACCTCCGCGGCGGACGCTCCGGGATAGGGGGTGAAGACAATCGCTTCCTTGATGGTGAAAGCGGGGTCCTCCAGCCGGCCGACCGTGTCGAACCCCCACAGCCCGCCCAGAAGGCAGGACAGGATGATCAGCCAGGCGATGACCGGCTTCTCGATGGACAGGCGCGCCAGATTGGTCCCCGCCCGCGGAGCGGCGTGTTGCGTCTCGCTCATCGTTTCCGGCTCCTAGCGCAGGTTCGAGGCCGTGCGCGAGCGCTCGAGCGGGCGCACGCGCATGCCGTCGTGAAGCGCGGTGACCCCGGCGGTGACGATCTGCTCGCCGGCCTCAAGCCCGGTCTCGATCAGCACCGTGTCTCCGGTCACCGGGCCGACGCCGACCCGGCGCGCGGCGACCGCGCCGCTGGCGGGCGAATAGACATAGACCACGAACCCGCCGTCAGGCGCGGCGGAGAGCGCGCTCACCGGCGCCCGCACGGCGTCGAGATCGGCGTCCGCGTCCGGCTCGATGATGATGCGCACATTGGCCGTCATGCCTGGCAGGATGTTGGCGGGGATATCGCTGGGAAGCGCGAACAGGGCGGTGTAGGTCTGGCTCGCCGCGTCCGGCTCGGCCATCAGCTCGCGAAACTCCAGCGCAAAGGCCTGGTCGGGCAGGAAGGGAAAGCGCGCGGTCATCTCGCGCGGATCGGTTTCGTCGACGAGCGCCAGCACGCTCTCGGGCACCTGGATCGCAACGCGCAGCTCGGACACGTCCTGCAGGCGCGCGATGGGCTGGCCAGCCCCCACGGTGGAGAAATTATCCACCAGGCGCCGGCTCACCAGGCCCTCGAACGGCGCGGTCACGGTGGCGTATTCCAGGTTCTGGCGCACATTGTCGAGCGCGACGGCGCGGAGATCATAGGCGGTCTGCGCATCCTCCAGCGCCGCATCCGAGGCGATGCCGCGCTCGTGCAGGGTCTGCTGGCGGTCGAGATTTTGCCGGGCCTGCTGGAGCTGCACCCGCGCTTCGCGCAACGCGCGTTCGAAGTCCTGTGTCTCCAGCCGGGCGACCAACGCCGCTTCGTCAAGGATTTCGCCCTCGCTGACGGGAAAATCGGCCAGACGCCCGCCCACCTGGAAGGCGAGATCGACGGTGAGGCGCGCTTCGACGCGGCCGACGAATTCGCGCACCGCGGCGCTTTCGGCCGGGCGCACGGCTTCGATGCGCGCAGCGCGCACCGGCGCTTCAGGCTCCAGCGGCGGCGGCGAACACGCGGCCAGGACGGCCATGACGGGGAGAAGACAGATGGGCGGTTTCATTCAGGACGGCTTCGTGACCAATGCCAGGAGGCGGGCTTCTACGGCCGCGCGCTCTGTTTCGGAGAGGATGTCGAGGCCGAGAATGTCGGAGAAATGCAGCCCGTCGGCGGCGAGCAGCACGATATTGGCGAGCTCGGGATCCGGCGCATGCGCAAGAATGTCGGCGCGCATTTTCGCGATGGCGTCGCGCACCGGGTCGATCAGCTCGGGATACTCCGCCAGCGCGGCGAGCAGTCCCATGGAGACCTGGCGGTCCAAATCGTTCTCATGGCGCACCAGCGCGCCGAGCATCGCCTTCAGCGGCGAGCCGCCGGTCGCCTCGGCTTCGCGCAGGGCGGCTTCGTGGCGCGCCGTGTGCTCGCCGACAAGCCGGGCCACCATGCCTTTGATGAGATCGAGCTTGGAGGGAAAATTGTACAGCACCCCGCCCTTGGAGAAGCCGCTTTCCCTGACCACCGCGTCGATCGTCAGCTTGCGCGCGCCGTCGCGCGCCACCACGCGCTCGGCGGCGTCGAGAATGAGATCGGGCGTGGACGGCTTGGCGTCGTCGGGTTGAAGGGCCATGGGCGCGCTCGCGGCGAGTGATTTTGCTGCACCGCATTTATACCGTCTGGACGGTTTCGGCAAGATAAACCGTCCAGACGGTACAGACAGGCCGAATGGCGGTCCTTCCCTTTGGTGAGGGAGGTGTCCGCAAAGCGGACGCAAGGGCTGGCGGCGATAATCTTCCAGGCGAAGCGCACCGGCGCGCGCCAGCCGACCCGGCCCAAGGCGAAGCCTCGGGCCTCCCCTCCAGGCTTCAAGCGCAAGGATGGACTTTCGCGCCCCCTACCTGCCCTTCTTTCTACGGTGCTCGGCTTGGAGGTTCTTTTGGAGCTTGCCCCGGGCCTTGTAGGCGTCACGGCGTTCTTTGAACGTGGAGTCGTTGCGCGCCGCTTCGCGCTTGAGTTTTTCGAAGCGCCGCCAGCGTCCGGGATCAATTTCGCCGGCCTCCATCGCGGCGGCGACGGCGCAGCCGGGCTCGCCCTGGTGGCTGCAGTCGGAAAAGCGGCATTGCGTCTCCAGCGCAGCGAGGTCCTCGAAGGTCGCGGCCAGCCCCCGCTCCACATCGGCAAGCGCCAGCTCACGCAGGCCCGGCGTGTCGATGATCCAGCCGCCCGACGCCATGGCGTGCATGGTGCGTCCACGCGTGGTGTGGCGGCCCTTCGCATCGTCCTCGCGGATTCCGCCTGTGGCCGCCACCGCGCCGGCGAGCGTATTGACGAGCGTGGTCTTGCCCACACCCGACGAGCCGATCAGCGCGGCCGTCTGCCCGACGCCGGTCCAGGCGGACAGTTTCTCCAGATCCGCAGCGTCACGCGCATTCACCGCCTCCACCAGCGCGCCGCCGGCCGCGTCGCGCGCGGCGTCGAGAAACGGGGCGGGATCGGCGATATCGGCCTTGGTCAGCAGGATCACCGGCCCCGCGCCGGCCTCGCGCACCACGGCGAGATAGCGCTCCAGCCGCGCCGGATTGAAATCCGCATTGCAGGAGCTGACGATGAAGCCGGTGTCTATATTGGCGGCGATGAGCTGGAGCTTCGCCTCCACGCCGGCCGCCTTGCGCTTGAACAAGCTGATGCGCGGCAGGACGCGGGCGGGCCGCTCCAGCGCGCGGTCGACTACGATGACATCGCCCACGGTGGGGCGGTCCTCCGGCTTGCCGAAGGGCCGAGGACGCAGACGGGCGGCGCCGTCCTGGGCGATCACTTCCAGCGCGTCGCGGTGAAGCGCGGTGACGCGGGCGAGATCGGCGGGGCTTTCGGTGTCGAGGTCGAGATCAGCGAGCATGGCCGGGCGAACGCCCAGCTGGGAGAGTGTGTATTGGGTCATCGGAGTTGTCCGTCAGGCGCGCAGAGCGCGCTTGCATCACGGGCCGCGCCGGCGCGAACCGGGACGGCGGAGCGATCAAGGCTGACGGAAGAGCCTGTCCCGCGCTAGGCGCGCACGGACAGGCCGGTCGCGCCGGCCCGAGGGGCGATCACAATGGCCACGCTGGTCCGCCCTCCTGAGCTGGCGTTGTCGATGGGCGGAGCATGAGCGCGGGCGCACCTTTCCGCAAGACTACGCCCTAATCGATTGATCCGCGTTGCGGACCGGCGCTCACCCCACCTCGGTCAACTCTTCGGTAGGCGCGTCCCAGGGCAGGTGGTGGTCCTTGAGGATCGCCATGTTCTCCCCCGAGATGATCCGCGGGGTCGCCTCGAAGCCGAGCAATTCCTTGACCTTGCGTTCGGTGTTGCGCGCCAGAAGCAAGGTTTCCGCGCTGGTGAAGTTGGACATGCCGCGCGCGAGCTCCTCACCGGTCTCATCATAGATGTGGAGCACGTCCCCCTTGGAGAACTCGCCCTGAACCGAAACGATGTCGCCGCGGCACACCTCGGAGCGGCCGGCGTTCAGACGCTCGGCGGTCTCGGCGTTCACCACCAGCCCGCCGGCGCGCTGCAGCCGGTCGGTCAGCCAGATGCGCCAGCTGGAATCCGGGTCGCCGACGGCGACGCACTTGGTGTGCTTGCGCTCACCGGACAGGATCGCGGAGAGCGGCCGATCCACCTCGCCCTTGCCGATCAGGGTGTGACAGCCGGCGTTCTGGGCCATGTTGGCCGCGCGCATCTTGGTGAGCATGCCGCCGGTGCCCAGCTCGGACACCGAGGTGGTGACCTCCAGATAGCCCGAAACATCCTCGACCACCGGCACGTGCCGGGCCTCGGGATCTTCGGGATTGCGATCGTAAAGCCCGTCGACGCTGGTGAGGATGACCAGCTCTTTGGCCTGGATCATCTGGGCGACCTTGGCGGCGAGCCTGTCATTATCGCCCACCTTGATCTCCTGGGTCGTGACCGAATCGTTCTCGTTGACGATCGGCAGCACGCCGTGCTCGATCAGGCGGGTGATCGTGTTCTTGGTGTTCAGGAACCGGCGGCGGTCTTCGAGGTCCTCCAGCGTGACGAGCACCTGGGCGATGTCGAACCCGTACTCGAGCGCGATCTGCTTGTAGGCGTTCATCAGAAGCGGCTGGCCGCAGGCGGCGGCGGCCTGCTTGTCCAGAAGCCCCGCGGCTTCCGGCGACACGCCGATGGTCGAAAGCCCGATCGCCACCGCGCCGGAGCTGGTCAGGACCACGTCGATCCCCTCCTCGCGCAGGCGGGCGATATCTTCCATCACGCCATGCATGAACGCATAACGCAGGGTCAGATGCTCGGAATTGGCGAGAAGTGAAGAGCCGATCTTGAGAACGACGCGCTTACGCTCGGACAAACTATGCCTCCAAATTTGGCCGGCAGGGCGGCCCGGTCTGTTTTGCGGCGCACAAAGTACTTTCGGTTCGAACTATTACAAGGGTGGAGCTGCGCACACTGGCCGAAATGTGCAATCAAGTCGTTTAGGTCACATTAAGGTCACGCCCGGCGGCGCGCTCAGCGGCACGGTTGAATCAAAATCCTTCGTACTCTAAATGTTGCACCGCATCGCGCCGGCGGAGGCTTCGCCGGCGCCGTTTTTTATGTGCGCCCCGCGCCGCTTGCGCGCATTCTTCCCGTGGGGTGCTCTGCGCAGGTGAAGGAGCAGGCGTGTCGAATTCGGTCGTCATGGTGGGTTGCGGAAATATGGGCGGCGCTCTGCTGGCCCAATGGGCGAAGCTCGACGGTGTGACGATGACCGTCATCGACCCGGCCGGGCCGCAGGTTCCAGACGGCGTCGACGTCGTCGCCTCCGCCGACGCCCTGTCGGGCCGTGCATTCGACGCTCTGGCGGTGGCGGTGAAGCCGCAGCTGATCGACGCCGCCGTCCCGCAGGCCGCCGGGCTGTTGAAGGAGCACGGCTTCGCGCTTTCCATTGCGGCGGGAACCAGCGCCGCGACCATCTCGCGCGCCGTGGGCGGGCGCCGCGCGATCCGCCTGATGCCGAACATGCCCGCGCGCATCGGCCGGGGCGTCTCCGGCCTGTTCGCCCAGGACGGGATCGGCCCGGACCAGAAAAAACTCGCCGACCGCATGGGCGAGGCGGTGGGCGCCGCGATCTGGGTCGCCGACGAGGACCAGATCGACCGCATCACCGCCGCGGCCGGGTCGGGTCCGGGCTATGTCTACGAATTCGCCCGCACCTACCAGCTGGCGGTGCAGGAGCTGGGCTTTGACGAGGACCAGAGCCGCGCGCTGGTGCTGCAGACCATCGCCGGGTGCATGGCGCTCGCCGAGGCGAGCGGAGAAAGCTTCGAAGCCTTGCGCGACTCCATCATGAGCAAGGGCGGAACCACCGCCGCCGGCGTTTCGACGCTGAACGAGAACGACGTGCTCACCAAGCATGTGAAGGGCGCGCTTCAAGCCGCCTATGACCGCGCCTGCGAGCTGCGCGCTTCGTGAAAAGCGCCGCACCCATAGCGCCAGACCGGAATACGAGAGGACAGATCATGACCGCCGAGACCACGACCCAGTTCGATCCGAAAACCTATGTCGACGGGCTCGCCACCGAGGCCAAAAAAGCCGCGCGCGTGCTCGCCGCCGCCTCCACCGACCAGAAGAACACCGCGCTCACCAAGGCCGCCGAAGCGCTGCGCGCCAATATGGGCCGCCTGATCGAAGCCAACGCCGTCGATGTCGAGAGCGTGAAGGACAAGGGCAAGCCGGCGTCCTTCGTGGACCGGCTCGAGCTCAATGAAGACCGTGTGACGGCCATGGCCGGCGCGCTGGATCAGATCGTCGCCCTGCCCGATCCGGTGGGCCGGGTGCTGCACCGCACCGAACGCCCCAACGGCCTGGTGATCGAGCGTACGGCGACCCCGATCGGCGTGATCGGCATGATTTACGAGAGCCGTCCGAACGTGGGCGCCGACGCCGGCGCGCTGTGCCTGAAATCGGGCAACGCCGTGATCCTGCGCGGCGGATCGGAGAGCCTGAACTCCACCCGCGTCATCGTGGAATGCCTCGCCGAAGGGCTGAAGGCCGCCGGCCTTCCCGCCGCCTGCGTCACGATGATCGACACGCCCGACCGCGAGGCGGTGGGCGCGCTTCTCAGGTGCACGGAGTCGGTGGACCTCGTCATCCCTCGCGGCGGCAAGTCTCTGGTGGAGCGCGTGCGCGACCAGGCCAAGGTGCCGACGCTTCTGCACCTGGACGGCAATTGCCACACCTATGTCCATGAGAGCGCCGACCTTGAAAAGGCCGCCGCCGTGCTCGCCAACGCCAAGCTGCGCCGCACCGGCGTTTGCGGGGCGACCGAGAGCCTCGTGGTTGACCGCGCCGTGGCCGCGGACTACTTGCCAAAAGCGCTCGACGCGCTGGAAGCCAAGGGCGCGTGCGAGGTGCGCGGCGAAGCCGACGCCATGAAGATCGACGGCCGGATCAAAGAGGCCGCCGCCAATGACTTCGGCACGGAATTCCTGGATTCGATCCTGTCGGTGAAGATCGTCGACGGGCTGGATGACGCCCTCGCCTTCATCGCCGAGCACAGCTCCAACCACACCGACGCGATCCTGGCCGAGGACGCCGAGGCCGCCGAACGCTTTCTCAACGAGATCGATTCCGCGGTGGTGATGCACAACGCGTCGACCCAGTTCTCCGACGGCGGCGAGTTCGGCATGGGCGCGGAGATCGGCATCGCCACCGGCAAGATGCACGCGCGCGGCCCGGTGGGCCTGGAACAGCTCACCAGCTTCAAATACCGCGTGCGCGGCGCCGGCCAGACGCGGCCGTAAACGCCACGACATCGACGGCGCGCCGGCGGGCGATCCCCGCCGACGCGCTTTTTTACGTCTCGCAGCCAAGCGCACCCAAGCGCACGGGGCGCGTTCATGACGACAAGCGTAACGAGGCGGGCCGCACCGGACGCGCTCGACGACGCTTCAAGAGGAGGGGCCAAGATCCATGCAGGTTGAAGCGATGGTATCGCTTGCAGGCTATTTCGTGCTGATGCTCGGCATCGGGCTTTACGCCTACAAGAAATCCACAGACGACGTCTCCGGCTACATGCTGGGCGGGCGCCGGCTGCACCCGGCCGTGGGCGCGCTGTCTGCAGGCGCCTCGGACATGTCCGGCTGGATGCTCATGGGTCTTCCCGGCGCGATCTATGTCTCCGGCCTCGGCGCGGCGTGGATCGCCGTGGGGCTCGTGATCGGCGCCTATTTCAACTATCTGCTGGTCGCGCCGCGGCTTCGCGTCTTTACAGAAGTCGCCGACGACGCGATCACGATCCCGGACTATTTCGAGAAGCGCTTCAACGACAAGACCCGCATCCTTCGTGTCCTGTCCGCAGTGGTGATCGTGATCTTCTTCACGCTCTACACCTCCTCAGGCGTGGTCGCCGGGGGCAAGCTGTTCGAGGCGAGCTTCGGCCTCGATTACCGGCTCGGTCTCTTCGTCACGGCCGGCGTGGTGATCGCCTACACCCTGATCGGCGGCTTCCTGGCGGTGTCGCTCACCGACTTCGTGCAGGGCGTGATCATGTTCGTCGCCCTGATCCTGGTGCCCATCGTCGCCTACATGCAGCTTGGCGGTCTCGGCGAGATCGCCGAGACCACGCGGGCCGCGGCCGAGGCGCCGGACTATCTTTCCATGCTGCCCGAGGCCTTCACGGCGGTGAGCGTTCTGGGGATCATTTCGGCCATGAGCTGGGGTCTTGGCTATTTCGGTCAGCCGCACATCATCGTGCGCTTCATGGCGATCCGCACCCTGAAGGACATCGCCGCGGCGCGCTGGATCGGCATGAGCTGGATGATCGTCACGGTCATCGGCGCGGTGCTCACCGGCATTTTCGGGCTCGCCTTCGTGACCACGAACGGCGCGCCGATCGAAGCGGCCGCGATCGAGTTCACCGATCCGGAGACCATCTTCATCCTGATGAGCCAGATCCTGTTCCATCCGCTGGTGGGCGGCTTCCTGCTGGCGGCGATCCTGGCCGCCATCATGTCCACGATCTCCAGCCAGCTTCTAGTGAGCTCCAGCTCGCTGACCGAGGACTTCTACAAGACCTTCCTGCGCCGCAGCGCGAGCCAGAAGGAGCTGGTGCTGATCGGCCGCTTGTCCGTGCTGGCGGTGTCGCTGGTGGCGATCGCGCTGGCGTTCGACCGGTCGAGCAACATCCTCACCCTGGTCTCCAACGCCTGGGCGGGCTTCGGCGCGGCCTTCGGCCCGCTGATCCTGTTCAGCCTGTACCGCAAGTCCATGAGCCGCGCTTCGGCCGTGGCGGGCATGGTGACCGGCGCCGTCGTGGTGTTGTTCTGGCTCTACGCGCCGATCCAGGTCATGTGGGACGGCGAGATGACGCGCCTGTCCGGCGTGATCTACGAGATCATTCCCGGCTTCCTCGCCTCGTGCATCGCCATCCTCGTCACCGACGCCGCCACCCGCGCCCCCAAGGGCCAGGTGAAGGATCAGTACGAAACGATGGAAGGCAAGATGGCCGAAGGCTAGCGCCTCGTATCCTCCCCCGCCCTGACCCTTCCCTCAAGGGGAAGGAAAGACGCTGAGCCGTCTTAAGCGGCTCGGCCGCCGGAAACAGATCTGGGTCTGTTCGGCGCCCCGCTGCCGCTGGCTCACCTTGATGATCGCCGGTCTTTGGGGCGTCGGAGGGTTGAGCTTCTACGGCGTCGCAGTCGCTCACGCCGCCGACCGGGCCGGCGAAGGCGGCGCCGGGCCGCTCATGCCCGCGCTTTTGACCGGCTGGCGCGTCGGCTCCATCGCCGCCCCGCTCGTTGCATCGGGCTTGATCGGCGTCATGGGGCGCGGGCGGGCACTTCGCCTTCGCCGCGATCGCGTTCGGCGGCCTTTGCGCCAGGATGATCCTGCGCCGCGGCGCGCGCCGGGTCGTGAGCGAGACCGAGAAGGGCGAGTTCGTCCCGTCCAATGAGACGGTGGACCGCGCAGCCGCCGCAGCCGGATACGAGCCGCAAGGTCAGGCGTGAAGCAACGGCCTCCCCCGGGCGACCCGGGGGAGGGTGACTTGCGACTTACTGCGCCGAGTAGGGCAGCGAGGAGTGGTGCAGGACGATCTTCAGATCGCCGTCCTCGCCACGCTCATAGCCGAAGGAATACTCCACTTTCACCGCGTCGCCTTCAGTCGTGGTGAAGAAGTAATTGCCCATGGCCATGGCGCTGTTCTCATCAAGGAAGACGCCTTCGTTCTCCCAGCGCACATTGGTGTAGGGCGCCAGCGCAAAGCCGCCGTCCTCCTCAATGGAGCCGCCCACGAAATAGGACAGCGCCTCGTCGAACGTGCCGCGGAACTGGTCGTCGGAGGCCAGGGTCGGCTTGAACAGCACCGGGCGCTCGCCATAGGCGTAGAATTGCTCGATATGGTCGCGCGCGGCCGCCTCGACGTCGCCGCCTTCGGTGTGCACCTGGCCGATGGCGACGATGCCCTCGCCCCAGGCCTGCTGGGCGGCTTCGACCTCGGCGGCGGTGATGGGCTCGACCGCCTCGGCGGTTTCCGTCCCGGCGTCCTCAGTCGCCGTGGTTTCGGTCGCCGCGGTTTCGGCGGACTGGGTTTCAGTCCCGGCGGTTTCCGTCTCGGGGGCGCAGGCGCTGATCAGAACGCCGATCGCCAGAGTGAACAAAGGCAGGGTCTTGGTCATCCACAACTCCAACAGGACACGCGAACTCAAGCGGCGCTCACCGCCGCAAAGATAAACGCTATCCGAAGCCCTGACTTATATAAATTACAAACTTTGTCTCGTTTTGTTCGCTTTTCCGCAATCAAACCGCCGCTGGCCAGGGCGGATCATCCCTTCACGGAAGAAATAATCCGCGCTGGTGAACACGAACATCAGCGCGATCCAGGCCAGCACGCCTAGCGTGAACAGGCGGATCGCGTCGCCCACCTCGCTCGATTCCATGAACACCCAGACCACCAGCGCCGCCTTGATGAAGGCGATGAGCAGGTTGGCCGCAATGTTGATCCAGCCGAGATCAAATTCCGCGTTCGCCACGGTGAGCACCAGAAGCACCAGCAGCGCCGCGCCTGTGGCGGCGATTCTGGCGGTCTGGGCGGGAAAGATCGGACGCCATGGCCCACCCCACCAGATAGAGAACGGGAAACGGAAAGATCCAGATGATGTCCACGAGACGCCAGTAGAGCCCGCAGAACTCGATCCGCCAGACCCCCGGCGCCGCCCCGGCGAGCACCAGAACGCCGACGAGCACGTGGATCGCGTGCAGCGCCGTGACGGCGACATACAGGTTGAAGAAGAGCCGGGCGCCGTCGGGCCGGCGCCACTGGCTTGCCGCGCAGTTCGGCGACATCGAGGGGCCCCTCCAGCGTCATCAGCCGCGCCGGGCGCAGGCGCCACATCGATATCGCGCGGGGAGTTTGCGTCTGTGACAAGCGCGAAAACGGCGAGAACCGCGATCACGGCTCGCCCTCCCCGTTCCGCCGCGGAGTAAAGCCGGCCGGCGGCGTACGTCCTCTCTCCCCTTTACGCGAGGGCTGGGGTGGGGGTTGAGAGGGCGGGCGCGATTCTATCCAGCGAAGGCGCACCCCCAACCCGGCCCTTCCCCGAGGGGGAGGGGGCGCTGAAGCGCCAGGAGCGCAGCGGGCACGACGCCCGCCAGCGCCGTGAGCCCGAGCCTCAGCCAAGCGTCGGCGCTGCGGAAGAAAATCCGCGCCATCCGCGCGGGTGCATACTTGGCGGCTTCGGTCGTGAAACCAACGGGATCCGCGCCGCTAGGTTCCGGCGGCTCACGGCGCGGCGCTGAGGATTTCCAGCGCGCGCGGCTCGTTCAGGGTGAAACCGCCGAAATAATCCGGCGGCGGTCGGGTGCACGAGGCGCTGAGCGTTTGCCCGCTCAGACGCAGCCGCGTCGGCGCGCCGGTGTTGCAGCCCGCCGCGATCACATCCAGCGCCGCTTGCGGTCGCAGCGCGGGGTCGACCCCGTTCACCGCGGACAGCACGCTGGTGCCGTCCGGCCCGTCGCAGGCTCGGTCAAGCTCCAGAACGATCCCCTCGTCGAGCCGGAACCCGCCCGCCTCGACCGGGCACAGAAGCGCCAGGGCATGGCGGGCGAGCACCGTCTTCAGATAGGTCTGCGACGGGCCTCGCCCGCCGGCGTCGCCGGTCGCGCCGAGCCCGGCCCGGGCCAGCAGGCCGGCGACGCGTGCGGGCTTGTCGTCCACCGGCGCCAGGATCAGCTCTGAAAATTCGCGCTCGGCCTGCGCGCCCATGTGCGCGCCAAGCACCGCGAGATAATCCAGCCCGCTGGAGCGCGCGCTGCGGAACGCCGGATCGGCGACGATGTCGGCCATGGCCGCCTCGAAGCTCGATCCGGCGGCCTGGGCGGCGGCGTCGGCGTAAAAGGCGGCCAGCGTCCCGCAATTATAGGGAAAGGCGCCGCTCCGGGTGGAGCCGTTGAGCAGAAGCCGCCCGGTCTCCAGCGCGGACAGGCAGTGATTGAGGTGGCGCGACAATTCGGACAGCACGTCCGCCTCGCGCGCCGCCTCGATGCGCAGGAGCTGTTTCAGGGAGAGGTATTCGGCCGCGCCCTCGGTGATCCACGCCTGCTCGAACTGGGGATGCAGGCGCGCGCGCCGCCCGATCCACAGATGGGCGATTTCATGGGACAGAACCGCGAGCACCCGGGACGCGGCCGGCGGAGCGTCGGGATCGGCGAACAGGAAGATCAGATCATCGCCCGCCGCGGCCCCACGCACGCCGCCGCGGCCGCGCCCGAGCGCAACGCCCAGCGCGTCCTCACCGGCGGCGACCACCTGCGTCGCGCCCGCAGCCAGGCCCCCGAAAATCAACCCGTAATCCGAGGCCATGCGCGCCGCGTTCGCCGCCAGCCGGTCTTCGGCCATGAACGGCGCGTCGGCGCAGGCCGGACCGCGCTCGGGCGCGCGCAACGCCACGTATTGCGGCGCCTCGCCCGTCAGCTCGACCGCGTGCTCGCCCACGGTCAGGCGCGTGGTCAACGCCTCGCCGGTGACCGGATCAAGCGGAGTGAAGGCCGACACGTCGGCCCAGAGCCCGCAAGCGCCGGCCTGGACGATCTCCGGATAGCCCCCCGGCGAGGGGGCGTAACGCAGCAGTTCCGCCTCGGCGAAGCGGCAGTCGCGCCCGCACTGCGCCTCGCCCTGCGTCAGGCGGGCCGGCGCGCCGTCCAGCGTCACCCGGTCATGGGCCTCGCTCACCGGTGCGGCCAGGCGGAGCGTGTCGGCCGGCTCGGCGAACAGATAGCGCGCCGCCACGCCGGTCTCGCGCGCCTCCAGCCGGACCTCCACCGGGCCGGCGGCCGGAGGCGCGGCGGCGAGGGCGAGGCTGGCGAGTGCGTCGATAACCCCCACGGGCGGCGTCTCCTCGTGCTTTGCTTGCAGGCGTCGCTTCAAGCCGCCCGGGCGCTCGGTCTTCCAGACCGGCTTGACGAGAATGCGGCGCCGCGCACCGATCAGCGTGCGATTTACATATTCGATACAGCCCGATGACCGTTGCGGCGGAGCGCGCTAAACTCTTGCCTGGACCAGAAGAACATGGGGAGGTTCATCATGAAAGTCCGCAGCGTACTCACGCTCGCAGCAGGCCTCGCGGCGGCGGCCTGCGCCCAGACGCCCGGCGCCGAGGTCACCGGCCCGGCCGCCCAGCGCGCGCCGGCGCCGGTCTACAGCGCGGAGATTCTGCGCACCGCCTACGGCGTGCCCCATGTGATCGCGGAGGATTACGGCTCGCTCGGCTACGGGATCGGCTACGGCGCGGCGCAGGACAACGCCTGCCTCATCTTTGAGCGCGACATGACCCTGCGCGGCGAACGCGCGAAGCATCTCGGCCCGGGCGAGGACGACGCGAACATCGCCTCCGACCTCTATTACCGCCTGATCCTGGACCGCAGCGAAATCGCCGCTTTCCTGGCCGGCCCCGAAGGCCATCCCGACACGCCGAGCGCCGAGGCGCGCGCCATGGTCGAGGGCTACGCGGCCGGAATCAATCGCTGGCTCGCCGACACCGGCGTGGACGCGATCACCGATCCGGCCTGCGCCGGCGCGGACTGGGTCCGCCCGCTGACGGCGGAGGATATCTGGGCCGGCGCGCTGATCATGGCGTTCTTCCAGCCGATCGAGCAAATCGTCTCCGCCGCCCCGCCCGAAGCCGGCGGCCCGGCGGTCGAGGCGCGTTTCAGCTTTGAGGAGGCGACCCCGACCATGGGATCGAACGCCTACGCCATCGGCGGCGACGCCAGCCGGAACGGGCGCGGCGTTCTGTTGGGCAATCCGCACTATCCCTGGGACGGGGTGCTGCGCTTTTACCGCACCCACATGATCATCCCCGGCGAGTTGAACATCGCCGGCGCCGGGCTCGTCACCGCGCCCTTCGTGGGCATCGGTCATAACGAGCATGTGGCCTGGAGCCACACCGTCTCCACGGCCCGTCGCTGGGGCTTTTTCGAGCTGACGCTCGATCCCGAGGACTCCACCGCCTACATCGTCGACGGGGAAAGCCGGCCGATGCGCGCCCACGAGATCACCGTGGAGGTGAAGGGCGAAGACGGCGTGGAACCCCTCACCCGCACGCTCTACACCACCGAGTTCGGCCCCATGGCGGAGAGCGCCGAGCTCGCCTGGAGCGAAGCGCGCGCCTTCACCCTCGCACGCCCCGGCATCGGCCTGCGCTTCATCGACCAGTATCTCGCCATGTATCAGGCGCAAAGCGTGCGCGAGCTGCATGACGCCCTGGCGCGATACCAGGCGACCTCGTTCAACACCATCGCGGCGGACTCCTCCGGCGAGGCCTTCTTGGGCGATATGGGGCTCGTCCCGGCCGTCGACGACGCGCTGATCGCAGACTGCGCGGCCAGCGATACGGCGCGCGGCTTCTGGGAGAGCGCTGGCGTTCCCGTGCTCGACGCCTCGCGCCGGGAATGCCGCTGGTATTCCGACCGCCCCGGCGCGACCCGGCGGACCGCAGCCGGAGGCGTGTTCGGACCCGGCGACTCGCCGGTGATCTTCCGCAGCGATTTCGTCGCCAATTCCAATGACAGCCCGTGGCTGACCCAGCCCGCCGAGCCGCTGACCTACAGCCGCATTTTCGGCGATGCGGGGACCGAGCGCTCGCTGCGCACGCGGCTGGGCGTCGACCAGATCGAGCAGCGCCTTACGGGAAGCGACGGGCTTGGCGCGCCAGGCTTCGATCTGGAGACGATCACTGAAGTGATGTTCTCCAACCGCCATTATGGCGGCGAGCTGGTGCGCGACGATCTCGTGGCGCTGTGCCGCGAGGACGGCGGGCCTGAGCTCCAGCCGGCCTGCGCGGCGCTGGCGGGCTGGGATCTGAAGGTGGACGTCGACAGCCGCGGCGCCATGCTGTTCAACGCCTTCGCCGAGGCCGGCGGGTTGAAATGGGTGACGCCCTACGACCCCGACCGGCCGCTTTCGACGCCGCACACGTTGGATGTTTCCGACCCGGCCGTGCTCGACGCCTTGCGCACCGCCGCGGGACAGCTCGCCGCCCTGTCCATCCCGCTCGACGCGCCCCTGGGCGCGGTCCAGACCGAGCCGCGCGGCGATGAGCGCATCGCCATCCATGGCGGGCCGGGCCATCTGGGCGTGTTCAACATGATCTACGGGACCCCGCCCGAGCCGGAGCTTGGAATCGCCAAGATCGTCCACGGCTCCAGCTGGATCATGGCGGTGGAGTTCACCGAGGACGGCCCCTTCGCCGAAGGCCTCCTCAGCTACTCCCAGTCCACCAACCCCAACTCGCCCCACTTCGCCGACCAGACGCGGGCGTATTCGCAGAAGGCCTGGGACCGCATGCCCTACTACCCGGCCGAAGTGCGCGCCGAGGCGGTGAGCACGCTGGTGATCGAGGAGTAGCGCCTTACGGCTGCTCCAAAGAAAAAACCCCGGCGTGATCGCTCACGCCGGGGTTCTTCGTTTCAGCGCTTGAGGCGTGAGCCCTACGCCGCCTTCGCCGGCTTGAAGCGTCCGTAGAAGGTTTCGTTTTTGCTCGCCATGTCGCGCAGGAGCTGCGGAACTTCGAAGGGCTTGCCGTACTTCGCTTTGAGGTCGTCGGCGCGCTCGACGAACTTCGCCGCACCGATCGTGTCGATGAAGCTCAAAACCCCGCCGGTATAGGGCGCGAAGCCCCAGGCGAGGATCGAGCCCACATCGGCTTCGCGCGGATCGGCGACGATGTTCTCCTCCATGGTGCGTGCAGCCTCGATGGCCTGGGCGTAGAGGATGCGGTCCTTGATCTCGGCGACGCTCGGCTGGTCCTCGGCGAGCTTGCCGTTCGGGGCGAACTGATCGAGCTCGTCCCAGAGCTGCTTGCCCTCGTCGGTGTAGACGTAGAAGCCCTTCTTGTTCTTCCGCCCGTAGCGGCCGAGCTCGTACATCTTCTCGATGACCGTGGCGTTCGGGGTGTCCTCGAACTGGTCGCCCAGATCCTTCTTGGTCTGCTGCAGCACCTTGTAGCCGAGATCGATGGCGACCTCGTCCTGCAGGCTGAGCGGACCCACCGGCATGCCCGCCATCTTCGCGCCGTTCTCGATCAGGGCGGGTTTCACGCCCTCGGTGAGCATGTACATGCCCTGCTCGATATAGCGCATGACGCAGCGATTGGCGTAGAAGCCGCGCGTGTCGGCGACCACGATCGGGGTCTTCTTGATC
>JBKHAZ010000251.1:0-3688 GCA_046542605.1 Oceanicaulis sp.
CGCCCCGCCTGCGGCCAAACCGGCGGTCGCCGCCGATGCGGTGCGCGAGGTGAAGCCCGCCGCGCCGTTCGCCGCCCCGGCTGAGCCCAAGCGCCTGCCGAACGGCGAATACGCCACCGTGCTCACCCTGCGCGAGGGGATGTGCAAATGGCCGATCGGCGATCCGGGCGACACCGAGTTCCGCTTCTGCGGGCGGCATTCCGGCGTCGGCTCGGCTTATTGCGAAGCGCACGCCCGACTGGCCTACCAGCCGCAGAACAAGCGCAAGCGCAAGCCGGCCGACGATGCGCGCGCCGTGCTTGACGGACTGCAATCGGCCCGGCGGGTGAATTTCTAGGCCGGCTGCGCGATCCGAATACCGGAACCGGTTTTCGGAAGCCTTGCGCGCCCGGTCTGGAACGCGCCCGCGTCCGGGAAAGGGGCGGCCCCGCGTAGCGATACGCGGGGCCTTTTTCTTTCCCGCAACGCGCCTAAGTCTCCGGTCATGCTTCCCATCATCCACCACGACGCCTATGTGGCCAGAGACGTGCCGGCGACACATCGCTTCCCCATGGGCAAGTTCCGTGCGGTCGCCGAGCGATGCATCGCGCTGGGGCTGGTGGCCGACTTCGACGGATTTCACCGGCCGACGCCGGCGCCGGAAAGCTGGCTGCAGCTGGCTCACTCGCCGACCTATGTGAGCCAGGTCCTCACCCAGACCGTGCCGCCCGCTCTGGAGCGGGTGATCGGCTTCAAGATGACCGCGCCCGTGGCCATGCGCTCGCGCTGCGCGGTGGCGGGCACGGCGCTCGCCGCCCGGCTCGCGATGGAGCATGGCGCGGCGTGCAACACGGCGGGCGGCAGCCATCACGCCTTTCATGACGGCGGCGCCGGCTTCTGCGTCTTCAACGATGTCGCCGTGGCCGCCCGGCTGATGCTGGAAGACGGCGCGGCCCGGCGCATCCTGGTGGTCGATCTCGACGTCCACCAGGGCGACGGTACGGCGCGGATCTTCGAAAACGACTCCAGCGTCTTCACCCTCTCTGTTCATTGCGAGCAGAACTGGCCGCGCCGCAAGGCGGTCTCCGACATGGACGTGGGCGTGGAGCGCGGCGCCGGCGACGCGGCGTATCTGAAGATTGCGCGCACCGCAGTAATCGACGCCCTTGAAGCCAGCCGGCCCGATCTCGTCTTTTTCAACGCCGGCGTCGATCCTCACAGGGACGACCGCTTGGGCCTTCTCGATCTCACGGACGCCGGCCTCCAAAAGCGCGAAGCCATGGTCTTCGAGGAGGTCGTGAAGCGCGGCGTTCCCATCGTCGGCGTGCTCGGCGGCGGCTATTCGCGAGACCTCGACGCCCTGGCGCGCCGCCACGCCTTTCTGCACGAGGCGGCCGCGGCGGCGATGCGGACCCTCGCCTGAGCGTCCCCGAGTGGGGAGATCAGCCCCTATCCCTCCCCGATCAGCGCCAGCCATTCATCCTCGGTGAGCGTCGTGACGCCCGCCTCCTGGGCCTTTTTCAGCTTGCTCCCGGCGCCCGGTCCTGCGACGAGATAATCGGTCTTGCCTGACACCGAGCCGGAGACCTTGGCGCCCAGGGACTGGGCTTTCGCCTTGGCCTCGTCGCGGGTGAATTTTTCAAGGCTGCCGGTGAACACCACGGTCTTGCCCGAGACCGGGCTTTGAGCCGCCACCTGTTCGGCGTCCTCCACGCTCACATGCTCTAGAAGCCGGTCGAGCGCGGCCTTGTTATGGTCTTCGGAGAAAAACCGGCCGATGGCGTCCACCGCCGTGTCGCCGAGCCCGTCGATCCCGAGCATCGCCGCGCGCGCCTCGCCCGGCTCGGCGGCGGCTTCGGCGGCGCTGCGGAATTCGCTCCAGGAGCCGTAGGTCCGCGCTAAAAGCCGCGCGGTCTCCTCGCCCACATGGCGCACGCCCATGGCGTTGATGAAGCGCGACAGCGCGATGGTCCGGCGCTCATTGATCGAGCCGAACAGGTTCGCGACGCTCTTCTCGCCCCAGCCCTCGCGGGTCTCGAGCTTCGGCTCGAGTTCGCCGGCGGCGTTGCGGGTCTCCAGCGTGAAGATATCGGCCGGCTCCTTCACCGCGCCTTCCTCATAAAACGCGATCACCTGTTTTTCGCCGAGGCCCTCGATGTCGAAGGCCTTGCGGCCGACGAAATGCTTCAGGTGCTCCTTGCGTTGATAGGGACAGGCGAATTCGCCGGTGCAGCGGCGCACCACGCTGACCTCGCCGGTGCGTGGATTGACCTCGCGCTCGGCCGGGGTCTGAAGCGGGCACGGGCAGACCTTGGGATAGTCGAAAGCTTTCGAGTCCGCCGGGCGCTTGTCTTTGATCACCTCGACGACTTGCGGGATCACGTCACCGGCGCGCTGAATCACCACGGTGTCGCCGACGCGCACGTCTTTGCGCGCGATCTCGTCTTCATTATGCAGCGTGGCGTTGGACACCACGACGCCGCCCACCGTGACCGGTTCGAGCTTGGCGACGGGCGTCAGCGCGCCGGTCCGCCCCACCTGGATCTCGATGGCGTTGAGCACCGTCGTCGCCTTCTCCGGCGAGAATTTGTGCGCGATCGCCCAGCGCGGCGCACGCGAGACGAAGCCCAGCCGCTCTTGCCAGTCGAGCCGATCGACCTTGTAGACCACGCCGTCAATGTCATAGCCGAGCGCGGCGCGCTTTTGCTCCAGCGCGCGGTAATGGGCGAGCACTTCCTCAACGCCCGCGCACCGCGCCATGTCGGCGTTGGTGACGAAGCCGTAGTCCTCGAGCCGCTTCACCGCCTCGTACTGGGTCCCGGCCAGCGGCTCGGAAAGCTCCCCCCAGGCGTAGGCGAAGAAGCGCAAGGGCCGCTGCGCCGTGATCGAGGGATCGATTTGCCGGAGCGAGCCCGCCGCCGCATTGCGCGGATTCATGTAGGCCTTCTTGCCCGCCGCCTCCTGGCGCCGGTTCAAATCGGAGAAGTCGGCGTGGCTCATATAGACCTCGCCCCTCACCTCCAGCACGTCCGGCGTGTCGCCCTTAAGCCGGTGGGGGATGTCGGAAATCGTTTTGAGGTTCGCGGTGACGTTCTCGCCGGTGCGTCCGTCGCCGCGCGTGGCGCCGACGACGAGCTCGCCTTTTTCGTAGCGCAGATTGGCCGACAGCCCGTCGATCTTCGGCTCGGCGGTGAAGACCGGAGTCTCCGAGAGGTTGAGGAAGCGCTTGATGCGCTCCACGAAGTCGGCCACGTCCTCTTCGGTGAAAGCGTTTGCCAGCGACAGCATCGGCACGGCGTGGGGGACTTCGGCGAACTGATCGGAGGGGCGCGCGCCGATCTTTTTCGACGGGCTGTCGGGGCGGATCAGCGCCGGAAACCGGTCCTCGATCGCCTGGTTGCGCTGGCGCAGCGCGTCATAGGCGGCGTCGGAAATCGCAGGCTTGTCGCGCTCGTAATAGGCCCGGTCGTGCTTGGCGATCTCCTTGGCCAGCCGCTCCAGCTCGGATTTCGCTTCGCCTTCGGAGAGCTGGTCGGGGTCTTTCAGCGCGGCGGACATGGGGCTCTCCTGCGAGTCGTCGACGGCGAAGAAAGAAGACCGCGAAGCGCGCCGGTCAAGGCCCCGGCGCCACAGCGCGTTCACACGCCGAAGCGCCCCGCCGCCTTGCGGCGCGAGGAGATGGGAGTGGCGAGGCGGCGCGGGAGGATCC
>JBKHAZ010000022.1:0-19638 GCA_046542605.1 Oceanicaulis sp.
CAGAGGCGAGCGCAAGCGCCGCGAAGCCGGCGCCCAGCGCCAGCATCACGTCCGCCGCGGTGTTCAGCTGGGCGCGCCATCGCTTCGGTCCGGCGAGCGCCAGCCGATAGAGCGCCGACGCCGTGAACAACAGCCCGATCACGAAATGCACGATCATCGGATGGGGGTTGGGTTCGAACACACTCATGCCGCATCACCCTTTCAATCCGGGAAAGGCAAAGCGGCCTGCGCGGCGAGGTTCCCACGGCGGACCTTTCCCCGGCGGGCGAAGCGTCTAGTTTGGCGTTCTGTATCTGAAGAGGACAGCCCATGCTTGCGCGCCTGAACGCGGTTGAAAAAAGCTTCGGCGAGGGCGACGAGGCCGTGCGCGTGCTTGATGGCGTCGATCTCGAGATCGAGTCGGGCGCCCGCTTGGCGATCACCGGGGAATCCGGATCGGGCAAGTCCACCCTGCTGCACCTGCTCGGCCTGCTCGATGCGCCGGATCGGGGCGCGGTGGAGATCGAGGGCGAGGATATGGCCGGAGCCGGCGATGCACGCCGTGCGCGCCTGCGACGGTCGAAAATCGGCCTGGTGTTCCAGCAATTCAACCTCGTTCCCTCGCTGACTGTGGCGGCCAATCTGGCCCTTCAGGCCCGGCTCGCCGAGCGCCACGACCGCGACTGGACGCAGCGCCTGGCCGAGCGCCTCGGCCTTGGCGGGCTTATGGACCGCTATCCCGAGCAACTCTCCGGCGGCCAGCAACAGCGCGTCGCGATCGGCCGGGCGCTGAGCGCGAAGCCGGCCCTGCTGCTCGCCGACGAGCCCACCGGCAATCTGGACGAAGCCACCAGCGAGACCGTCAGCGCGCTTCTGGTCGACCTGGCTGGGGAAACCGGCGCGGCGCTTGTGGTCGTCACCCATTCCCAGAGACTCGCCGCACGAATGGACGTCCGGCTCACCCTGTCGCGCGGCGTGCTGGCGTGACCTGGCGCGTCCTTCTCACCCTCGCCGCGCACTGGCGTCGCCATCCCGGCCAGTTCGCCACCCTTCTGGTCGGCCTGTCCCTGGCGGTGGGACTGTGGACCAGCGTGCAGGCGATCAACGCCGAAGCGCGCGCGAGCTATGACGCGGCGAGCGCGGCGCTCGGCGGCGCCGGGGCGCGGCGCTACGTCTCCGAAGACGGCGCGCCCATCCCGGTCTCGGTGTTCGCCGATCTGCGCAGGGCCGGCTGGGCGGCCTCGCCCGTGGTGGAAGGCGCGCTGGAGGCTGGCGGGTCGGTCTACGCCCTGACCGGGATCGAGCCGCTCACCAGCCCGGGTCAGGGTCCCGGCGGCGCAGGCGACGGCGAGGAGCAGGGCGGGCTTGCGCCCGCTTTCATCACCGCGCCGGGCTTGCTTCTGGCCGCGCCGGAAACCGCCGGCGCCCTGTCGCGGGCTGAAGGCCTGCCCCCGGTGGAGACCAGCGCCCAGGTTGAGCCCGGGGCTGTGCTCACAGACATCGCAACGGCGCAGCGCCTGCTCGGGCTTGAAGGCGCGGTGAGCGTCATCCTCATCGACCCGGCGCGGCGCGGCCTTCGGCCGCTGAGCGCCGTCGCGCCGGGCCTGCGCGAGGCGGGCGGCCAGGGCGATGTGGCGCGCCTGACCAACAGCTTCCATCTCAATCTCACCGCGTTCGGATTTTTGTCCTTCGCGGTGGGCCTGTTCATCGTCTACGCCGCGATCGGTCTTGCGTTCGAGCAGCGCCGCGGCGCGCTTAGAACCTTGCGCGCGCTGGGGGCGCCGCTGTGGAGCCTGATCGCAGCCCTGGCGCTGGAGGCGGTGCTGCTGGCGCTGGCCGCGGGCCTGAGCGGCGTGGCGCTGGGCTATGGGGTGGCGAGCCTGCTTCTGCCGGACGTGGCCGCCACGCTGCGCGGGCTTTACGGTGCGGATGTGGGCGGAAGCCTGTCGATCCGGCCGGGCTGGATCCTGTCCGGCCTGGCCATCGCCCTGGCGGGCGCGCTCGCAGCCACGGCGCAATCGGTGCGCCGGGCCGCCAACATGGGCTTGCTCGCGAGCGCCCGGCCGCGCGCCTGGGCGCGTGCGTCGGCCCGCCGGCTGGGCCTTCAGGCCGTCGCCGGCCTCGGCTTCATTCTCGCCGGCCTCGCCGCGCCGCAGGTCGGCGAGGGCGTCGGAGCGGGATTCGCGCTTCTGGGCGGGCTCCTTCTGGGGTCGGCGCTGCTGCTGCCGCCGGCGCTGGCGCTCGGGCTCGCCGGCCTGCAACGCGCCGCATCCGGGGCCGCGGCCGACTGGTTCCTGGCCGATACGCGCCAGCAATTGCCGAGCCTGTCGCTGGCGCTGATGGCGCTGATGCTGGCGCTGGCGGCCAATCTGGGCGTGGGCACGATGGTGGGCAGTTTTCGCGCCACCTTCACAGGCTGGCTCGATCAGCGCCTGGCCGCCGAGGTCTACGTCACCGCCCGCGACGAGGCCCAGGCGCGCGACGTGCGGGCCTTTCTGGACGACCGCGCCGACGCCGTGCTGCCGATCTGGGAGACGCGGCGGGATCTTATGGGCGCGCCGGGGGAGATCTACGGCGTCGCCGACCACGCCACCTATCGCGACAACTGGCCGTTGCTCACCGCGCGCGGCGGCGCCTGGGACGCGGTGGCGGCGGGCGAAGGCCTGATGGTCAACGAACAACTCTGGCGGCGCGAGGATCTAGCGCTCGGCGATCTCCTCCCGCTCCCCGGCGGGCCGGACCTGCCCATCGTCGCGGTCTATTCCGACTACGGAAATCCGCGCGGCCAGATTATCGTGGGCATCGACCTTCTCACCGCGCTTTATCCCGATGTCTCGCGGCTGCGCTTCGCGGTGCGCACCGGCGAGCCAGCCGCTCTCATGGAGGCGGTGCGCGGCCGCTTCGACCTTCCGCGCGGCGGGCTGGTGGATCAGCAAAGCGTGAAGCAGTTCTCCCTGTCGGTGTTCGAGCGCACCTTTGCGGTCACCGGCGCGCTCAACGTACTTACCCTGGGGGTGGCGGCGTTCGCCATGTTCGCCAGCCTGACCACGCTCGCCACCATGCGCCTGCCCCAGCTCGCCCCGGTCTGGGCGCTGGGGATGACGCGCAAGACCCTCGCCCGGCTGGAACTGGTCCGCGCCGCGGCGCTGGCGGCGCTGACCTTCCTCACCGCCCTGCCGGCCGGGCTGGCGCTCGCTTGGGCGCTGCTCGCCGTGGTCAATGTGGAGGCGTTCGGCTGGCGCCTGCCGATGCACCTGTTCCCGCTGGACTGGCTGCGCCTGTTCGCGCTGGCGCTGGCGGCCGCGCTGCTGGCCGCAGCCCTGCCCGCGCGCCGGCTCTCCACCCGGCCGCCGCGCGCCTTCCTCGCCGTCTTCGCCCAGGAGCGCTGAAGCGATGATCCGTATTCTGACAGGGCTTTTTCTGATGCTCGCCGGCGCGCCGTCTCTCGCCCAGGGCTTCGCCGGGCTCGGAACCGAGGCCGAAGGCTTCGCCACGCCGCAGCGCGGCCAGACGTTTTCGTTTCCCGAAGACCATCTCGCCCATCCCGAATACCGGATAGAATGGTGGTATCTCACCGCCAATCTCAAGGGCGAGGACGGGCGCGAATACGGGGTGCAGTGGACGCTGTTCCGCTCTGCTCTCGCTCCGGAGGCCGGCGAGGGCTTCGGCGCGCCCCAGCTCTGGATGGGCCATGCCGGACTGACGACGCCGGACGCCCATTTCGCCGCCGAACGCCTGGCGCGCGGCGGCGTCGGGCAGGCGGGAACGTCAAGCGATCCGTTTACGGCCCATATCGACGAATGGGAGATGCGCTCCACCGCCGAAACCGGCGATGCGCTTGACGCGCTGGCGCTTTTCGCGCGCGGCGACGCGTTCTCCTACCGCCTCGACCTCACCGCCGAGGGCCCGCTCGTGTTCCATGGCGAGGACGGCTACTCGGTCAAATCGGCGGCGGGTCAGGCGAGCTATTATTACTCCCAGCCGTTCTACGCTGTGGACGGCGTGCTCGAGCTGCCCGGCGGCGAGGTGGCCGTCACCGGAACGGCCTGGCTCGACCGCGAATGGTCGAGCCAGCCTCTGTCGGAGGCTCAGGACGGGTGGGACTGGGTCAGCCTCAATTTCGAGACCGGGCAAAAGCTCATGGGCTTTCAGCTGCGCCAGCGCGACGGCTCGGTCTACACCTACGCCAGCTGGATCGAACCGGACGGCGCCCTGACCGCGCTCGAGGACGGCGCGCTTGAAATGACGCCGCTTGAAACCGCGGCGGTGGCGGGCCGGGACGTCCCGACGCGCTGGCGGATCCGGCTGCCGGCGCGCGATCTCGATATCGAGATCGACGCGCTGTTCGACCAGAGCTGGATGGCGACCCGGTTCGCCTATTGGGAAGGCCCGGTGCGCGTCACCGGCTCGCACGCCGGCCGGGGCTACCTGGAAATGACCGGCTACGAATAGCCCCTCACCGGACCGCGCCCATCAGTCTGACCTTCGATCCGGCCGCAGCGCGCTTCATGCCCGGCGAGTTCCAGGCGAAGACCACCTCGCCGGTCCTCGTCACGGCGATGACGCCGCCGTCGCCGCCGTGGCGATCCACCTCGGCGAGCATGGCGTCGGCGGCCGTTTTCGCATCCGCGCCGCCATAGCGCATGCGCGCGGCCATGTCCCCGGCGCCCCCCGCGAGAATGAAGGCCTCGCCCATCCCGGTTGCTGAAATCGCCACCTCGCCGTCCGCCCAGTTGCCCGGCCCGATCAAAGGCGTATCGCCGACCCGCCCGGCGCGCTTTCCGAACGTGCCCCCGGTGGAGCTCGCCGCCGCCAGACCCCCGGACCGGTCCAGCGCGACCGCGCCCACCGTGCCGTGAGCGGCCGCTTTGGGATCTTCGAAGTCGGACCGCTCGATCCTGTCGGGGATGCGATAATAGCGGGTCGGATCCTTCACCAGATCCAGGCCCTGCTCGCGGATGAAGGCCATGGCGCCCTCGCCGGCCAGCAGCACGTGATCGGTGGCGTCCATGACGCGGCGCGCCGCGGCCACGGGGTGCGCCACGTCGCGCACCGCGGCCACGCCGCCGGCCCGCATGCGCGCGCCGTCCATGATCGAGGCGTCGAGCTCCACATAGCCGGCGGTGTTCGGCGCCGAGCCCCGCCCGGCCACGCACAGGCCTTCGGCTTCAAGAAGCCGAGCCCGCGCGCCAGCACCAGCCGGTCGGTCTCCGGCGCGACCGCGCCGTCTTCAAGGCCTGTCGGGGCTTCGAGCAGGGCGGGTAGCCTCTCTCCGCGCACGATCATCACCGGGCCCATCATGGCCGCGCCCGCGCTGGCGCCTCTGATCGCCGCGCCGAGGCGCGCCTGGTCGCCGCCGGTGAACCAGACGGCGTCGGCGGCGTCGATCTTAGCGATTTCAGCCGCGTCGGAGGCATTGTCCGCCCAGGCCCTTCATCCACATCGCCGGTGTCCGGATCATCCAGGACGGCGAGATCGACACGGGTGATGTTCGCCCGGTCGACGCCGTAGCCGGCGAGCGCGTCGGCGAAGCTCTGCGCGGAGCCCGACGCGGTCGGCAGGATCGCAAAGCGCGCGTCCGGTCCGCCGGCCGCCTCGATGAAGGCGTCAAACACCGATGCGTTGTCCTGCGAAAGCGCGCCGCCGGCGATCACGAGCACGCCGGGGTCGGCCTTGGCGGCGCCGCCAAGGCTCAAAACGCCGGCGGCTGCGGTGAGGAGGAGTTTCATGAGCGGATCTTTCACGAATACCCGATCGCCTGTGCGACCAGAACGAAAACACTGGCGAGCGCGACGAGGGCGAGCATGGGCTTCCACACGAAGCGGACCCAGATCGAGGGGCGCCGCTGTCCTCGATGGCTTCGCGGTTGAGCTCATAGGCCTGCACCGCCCCGTCCAGGCCGAGGCCGCGAATGCGCGAGCCGACCACCGTCTCGGTGTCGCGCTCCAGCACGCCTTCGGCCTGCTCGCGGGCGGTTTCGCCAGCGTCGGTGTTCACCGGCTCGGTCGCCTGCGTCCAGCCCGGCGCGGACAGCGCGCCTGCGGCGAGCAGCGTGGCGGTGACGCCGGCGACGTGGGTCCTGTCTTTGGTCATGGTCCGTCTCCTGGACCGTCCGGCGCGCCTCGGCGTCGTCGCGGACGGCTCCCCTTGAATGTGTCGGTAAGGCGGGCGGAGACGGCGCGGGCGAGACTTCAGCCCGGCGCGGACCGTCGATCGGGCCGGACGATCCCGTCCGGCTTGACGCGCCCGTCCTGGACGAGGCGTCGATGATCGAAGGGCCGCGCACCCGGCGCACAAAGCGCACGGGCGGTGCAAGAGCCGCCTCCGCAACGGAGGCGGAGACTCTTATTCGTTGAACCAGTCGGTGAGATGGAACTGCACCGACCGGCGCACAAGGACCTGATGCATGGCGATCATGCTCATCCTTTCAGCGCGACGCTATCCAGCGCGGGCGGGCTCTGGCAATCCCCGCACACCTTGTCCGGTCAAATCACCGCGCCGCGTGTGGCTCTCATGCGACAACGAGGGCGTTCGCCCCATGGGCGGCGTCCGCCATGATCACGGCGTCGGCGAAACCCTCGCGCAGGGCGGTGATGAAGCCGGTCATCTTCAAGGTCTCGTTCTGGGCGCGGGCGTGGCTTGCGAACAGCTCAAGCGCGGTGGACCTCCAGTCCGGCAGCACCGGCGCGAGCCGGCCTTCCGCCACCGCCGAGGCGGCGCGAAAGCGCGGCAGCACCGCCAGCCCCGCCCCGTCCTCCACCCAACGCCGAAGCACGTGGCCGGAATTGGACATGGCGTTCAATCGCACGCGCGCCGTGGTCGTCACGCCATCGCGCTCGAACACCCAGCGATGGGTGTGCCAGGCGTTCACGGTGACCTGCTGGGAATAGCCGAGACAGTCGTGGCCGGTGAGATCTTCGGGCCGGCGCGGCGCGCCCTTGCGCGCGAGATAGTCGGGGCTTGCGTAGACGGCGGTCTCCACGCGCGCGACCGGATGCTGGATCAGCCTGCGATCGGTGAGCTTTCGGTAATGCAGGGTCACGTCGAACCCGTCATCGGCCGGGCTGACGGCGCTGTCGGAGACCACGAGCTCCAGGTCCAGGCCCGGATTGGAGCGATAGAAGGCCGAGCTGATCGCGGCGACCTCCGACACGCCGATATCGATCGCCGAGGCGATGCGGAGCCGGCCGGTCAACGTGTTCGGCGCGGCGCGCAGCGTGTTCTCCAGCTCGCGCACGCGCGCCACGATATCGGCGCACACCGGATAGGCCTGGTCGCCCGCCTCGGTCAGCGAAACCCGGCGCGTGGTGCGGTGAAGCAAGGGCCGGCCCAGGCGCTCTTCGAACTGCGACAGGCGCTGGGAGATCACCGATTTGGAGACGTGAAGCGCATCGGCCGCGCGCGAAATATTCCCGGTCTCCGCCACGGTGACGAAGGCCTCCAGAAGCTTCATCCGGTCCATGCCGCCCTCCAATTGTTCGACAAAAACGAACACCAAGTTTTTAATTATCCCTATTGTTCATCAAAACGCCAGATATCTAGGATTTGTCCGGTCATTTTTTATGGGGAGGGATAACGATATGGTCACACGCACCTGCCTGCTTCTGTCCGGCGCGGCGACCGCCGCCCTGACGTTCGCCGCCGCACCGGCCCCGGCGCAGGACGCGCCCGAAACCGACGACGCGCTTCGCGACATCATCATCGTTACGGCGCGCCGCCGCGCGGAGTCGCTCCAAGACGCGCCGGTCGCGGTCTCGGCGTTCTCCGCCGGCGACCTCCAGACCCAGCAGATCGATGATCTGCTCGATCTCAACGCGGTGGTCCCCACCCTGTCGATCGCCGAGATCACCGGCGCGGGCGTGGCGCAGATCTATCTACGCGGCGCCGGCCAGGACGACAGCCAGGCCGCGTCCGAGCAGCCGATCGGCATTTATCTGGACGGCGTGCCCTACACCAAGGCGCCCGGCGCGGTGTTCGACGTCATCGAATTCGCCTCGATCGAGGTGCTGCGCGGGCCGCAGGGCACGCTTTACGGACGCAACGCCACCGGCGGCGCGATCAAGTACGAAACGCGCCGTCCCTCGCTGGACGAAAGCCGCGTGGTGGCCGACGTGACGTTCGGCACGTCCAACCGCCTTGATGCGCGCGCCAGCTATTCCGCGCCGCTCACCGACACGTTCGCAGGCAAGATCGACGTGATTTCGCGTTCGCGCGACGGGTATCTCGGCGACGCCTTCGCGTCCGACCCGCTCAACGACCGGCCGTCGAACTACAACGGCGTGGATCGCCAGAGCGTGCGCCTGTCCGGCCTGTGGGACCCCGACAGCCCGCTCACCGTCTACATGACCGCCGACCTCGCCACCGACGACAGCGGTCCGCAATCGGGCACACCGGCGATCACCGGGGCCGCAGCGTCGAGCATCGCGCCGGACGGCTCGATCAATCAGGCCCGGGCGCTCTACGGTCCGCGCCTGGCCGCGCCGACCCTCGCCCAGCCGCAAACATTCGACGGCTACGGCTTCATGGCCAACGCCACCTACGAGACGCCCGGCGTGATCTTCACCGCCATCGCGGGCTATCGCGGCTTCGACCTGGCTCAGGGCATCGACACCGATGGTGCGGAAAGCGGCCAGACCATCGTCGACCAGAACGGAAACACGGTCACGCGCGGGGCGGGATTCGATTACGTGCGCGACTGGCGCAACCGCACCGCCACGCTGGAGCTCCAGGCCGCCTCCAACACCGCAGACCGCCTCACCTGGGTGGGCGGGGTGTTTTTGATGAACGAAAACAACGAGAGCGAGGATCTGTTCGGCCGCTTCTCCGGCAGTCCCGGCTTCGCCCTCGGCAACCAGTTCTATTTCGACCAGACCACGCGCTCGCTCGCGGTCTACGCCGAAGCGACCTACGCCTTCACCGACCGGGTCGAGCTGTCGCTGGGCGCGCGCTATACCTATGATGAAAAGGAGCTGGACCGCGAGCTGGAGAGCGTGGCGGGCCTGTTCTCTCTGGGCGGCCCCTATGACCTCTCGTTGGAGGACAGCTGGTCGGAGTTCACGCCGCGGGCCATTCTGGATGTGGAGCTGACCGACGACATCTCGATCTTCGCCAGCTATGCGCGCGGCTTCCAGGCGGGAGCCTATCAAAGCTTTCCGTTCAGCGCCGGTTCGGCCGAAGTGCCGTTCGATCCGACCATCGTGGACAATTATGAGGCCGGTCTGCGCTCGCAATGGTGGAACGGGCGGCTCACCGCGAACCTGACCTATTTCCACGCCGAGTATACCGACCTGCCGTCCACGGTGCTCGCGACAGCGGGCACGTTCCAGGTTCTGACCAACGACGTGACGCTATCGGGCCTGGAGGTGGAGCTGTCCGCGCGCCCCACCGACAATCTGTCGCTCTACGCCATCGCCGGCTTCACCGACGACGAGTTCGACCGCTCGGTGGTGGAGCCCTCTCAGGTCCCCGGCGTCACCGAAAACCGTCTGAAATACGTCGCCGACGTCACCGCGCGGCTGGGCGGATCCTACGAGATCGCCTTCGCCAACGGGTCCGATCTCACCTTGACGGCCAACATCACCCACAACGGCGACTATTTCATGAGCACGGTGAACACGCCCTTCGCCTTTCAGGAGGCCTACACCACGCTCGGCGCCGAGGCGACCTACGCGCTGCCCGATGATCGCTGGTCGCTTTCAATCGGCGGGCGCAATCTCACCGACGAGCTCTATCAGCGCCGGGCCTCGGCCGGGGGTGGCGGCGTGATCTTCTACGCGCCGCCGCGAACCTGGTACGCCACGCTGCGCTACGAAATGGGAGGCTGAGGTCATGACTCGTTCGCTTTGGATCGCCGGCGCGGCCGCGGTCGCGCTCGCCGGCGCCGGCGCCGGCGCCGGGGACGGCGCGGCCCAGGACCTCGCGGACGACCCCATGCTGCCTGTCTCCAGCGTCGAGGACGCCACGATCAGCCCGATCCGGGCGCTCACCATCATGAGCGGCGACCTCGACGCGACGCGGCGGTTCTTTCAGGCCGGCATGGACATGAGCGCCGAGCTCACCACGCTCGACGGGCCTCAGGCCGCCGCTCTGGCGGCGCAATGGGGGCTGGAGCCCGGGCCGGTGGAGATGATCCTGTTCCGTCACCCCGACGCACAGGGCGCCGCCCTTGTGCGGGCGGTGAAGGCGCCGGAGGGGCTTGCGGTGATGCGGCCCGGCTATGACAGCCGTCCCATCGGGCCTCTGGGCTTCGGCTATGCCGGCGAGGATCTTGAGGCGCGGCGCACCATCATGGAGGCGCTGGGTTTCGAGACGACTGCCGGGGTTATGTACATGGACTTCCCGCGCGCCGACGGGACCACGTACGAAGTCAGCGAAATCCACTTCAAGGCGCCCGACGACATGCTGATCCTGGCGGTGAACCGCGGCCCCAAACAGCCGGTCGGACCGATCGATCCGGCTCTGGGGATCGGCGGCGCGGCCTACGCCAGCATCCTGGTGGGCGATCTGCAGGAGAGCGAAACTTTCCTTGGCGAGGTGCTGGGGCTGGAGCGCCGCCGCGACATCGCGTTCAACGCCTCCGGGCCGAACGGTGGGATGGTGGGCTTGCGCGCCGGTGAGGAAGTGGCGTTCCAGCAATGGTTCAGTCCCGGCGCGCGCACGGGGTATCTGGTCGTGATGGAACTGCTCGAGGGGCCGAAAAGCGAGACCGAGCTGGGGTTCGAGCAGCGCGGCGTCGCGCTGTGGAGCTTTGAGGTCGATGATCTCGACGCGGTTCTGGAGCGCTACGCCGCGACCGGGCGCACACCCGCCGCCGCGCCGGCGCTCTACGTATCGCCGGGCCTTGGCCGGGTGCGCGGCGCGATCCTCGAAAACCCCGACGGCCTGCCGGTGGAAGTCTACGAGCCCACGCCGTGACGCGAACACTCCGCTCCCCGCTCGCCGCGATCCTGTCCGCGGCGGGCCTCGCCGCATGCGCCGGGCCCGGGCCCGACCCTGCACTCGCGCCCGGCGCATCGGCGTGCGATCCGGTGTTGATGATCGTCTCCGGCGTGACACTCGACGCCGAACGCATGGCCGCCTACCAGGCCGCCCTGAGCGCGTCCGATCTCTACCCGGGCGCTGCAGGATACTATCTGAACGCGCCGCGCCCCGTGGCCGTGTTCGAAGGCGAGGTCCCGGACGGTTTCGTCAGCGTCATCGTGCGCTTTCCCTCCCTTGAGGCCGCCGAGACCTTCTGGAGCGATCCGCTCTATCAGGACGTCATCAAACCCATGCGCGAGGATCCGGCCGCGGGCGACTACACCGTGACCGTCTATCGCGAGGCCGATCTCCCCGGCTACATGGCCGGACGCGTGGAGCAGGCCGGCTATCGCGGGTGTCCCGATCCCTGACCGAAGCGCCGGGCGCGAGAGGGGAACGGTGACCGGCCTTAAGCCGCGGTCTGGAAGGCCATGGAAGCCGAGCTCGCGCCTTTGAGCGTCACGGCGTTCGCCGGGCTCGCCGCACTGGCGTTCGCATCGGTGCGCCTGCTACTTCGCCATGGCGTTTCTCTCCGGCGGCGTGGTGCTCGACACCATCAAGGAAGAGCTGCCGAAGGAGCGCGAAAGCAATGTCTTCGCCTTTCCGGCGGGCACGCTCGTCTACGGCGCCTTGCTGTTGAGCCTGGAGAAGTCAGCGCCGCGCGCGACGGCTAGCCGAGCCGGCGCCGCATGAAGCGGAAATAGCTCACGGGAAAGGCCCGCTCGAAAGCGGCGGCCATGTGCGCGTCGTTTCCGACGAAAACCCGCCGTCTGCGCCGCTCGACCCCGTCGAGGATGATCTGCGCGGCGCGCGGCGGAGCCATCACCAGCGCCGCCTTGGCGGCGTTGCGCTTCTCCGCGATCTCCTCCGGCGTGGCGTCTTCAGGGATTTTGGCGTTCTCGGCGATTTTCGTGTTCACCCCGCCGGGATGGACGACGGTGACGCCCACGTTCGAGCCCTCAAGCTCGTGCGCGAGCGCCATGGAGAAGCCGCGCACGGCGAATTTCGAGGCCGAGTACGCCGTCTGGCCCGGCGGCGCGATCACGCCGAAAATCGAGGAGATGTTCACCAGCTGGGCGGCGGGCTGCGCCTTCAGGAGCGGCAGGAAAGCCCGGCTCATGCGCACGACGCCGTTGAAATTGACGTCGATCACGCGATCGAAGTCGGCTTCGGCCACGCGGTCGAACTCCCCGCCCACCGCGATCCCGGCGTTGTTGAAAACCAGGCCCGCGCCGCCATGGTCGGCGGCCACCTGGTCTGCAAACGCGGCCGGGGCGGCCGGGCCGGCGACGTCGAGCTTGTGCGCGGTGATTTTGACGGTGTTGGACGCCAGCCGGCCGGCGACGGCGTTGACGCCGGCCTCGTCGATATCGGCGAGCGCGAGAGCTGCGCCGCGCGCCGCCAGCGCTTCGGCCAGGGCTTCGCCGATGCCGCTCGCCGCGCCGGTGATCACCGCGGTCATCCCGTTGAAATTCAAGCGCTCGGCCATGGCCGTCCTCCCCCGACTCGTTCGGCGGGAAGGATTGCGTGAATTGCGAGCGCACGCAATGAACGCTGTTCACCTTTTTAAAGGGCGGCGGCGGCCCAGACGCCGGCGGTCACCGAGACGCCGGTCAGCGCGGGCCCCCAGGCCATGTCCGTCAGCGCCAACGGCCAGGGCCAGCGCTCCAAGGTGGCGCGATTGGTTAGGTTATAGCCGCCGTAAACGCTCAGCCCGAACAACCAGCTTTGCAGGAAGGTCCATGAAAGGCCTTCAGGCAGAAGTGCCGCCAGGGCGCCGAAGGCGACCGCACCGGTGACATAGCCCAGATAGAAGAGGACCGAGGCGAGGACGCCGAAATTCGCCGCCAGCAGAGGGCCGATCCGGGACCGGTAGAAGCCGCGCGCCACCACGCCCAGCCAGAGCAGGTCGAGCAGGGCGAACACGATCGCGGTGACGGTCCAGATGATTGCGATATCCAGAAGCGTCACGGCGGCTCTCCCTGAAAACGCCCCCGGCGGGCGCGGTCGGTCACCCATATAGGCCTGTGAAACGCCGCGTCGGGGAAATCTATCCGCACAATCGCCGCGCACCGCGTGCGGGCTTGCGCGGGACGGCGAAATTCCGCACTCTGGTTCGTGAATAAAGGCGGAACGCCTGCAGGAGGAGACGGACATGGTCACGCTGGAGAAAGTGCGCCGCGACGCGCCGTGGAGCTGGATCAAGGGCGCCATGAGCGACATGGCCGTCGCGCCGGTGGTGTCCATCGGCTACGGCGCGGTTTTCACCGCGGTGGGCGTAGCCATCACCCTTGGGCTTTGGTCGCTGGGCCTTGTGGGTTACGCTCCGGTGCTGGTGGGCGGATTCGCGCTCGTGGCGCCGGTCTTTGCGGTGGGCATCTACTGCGTCAGCCAGAAGCGCGATGCCGGCGAGACGCCGCAATTGCTCGATTTCTGGCGCATTTCGGGCAGCCGGCTCACCCAGATCGGCCTTCTTTCAGTGCTGCTCTTCGTGTTCTTCCTGGCCTGGGCGCGCCTGGCGCAATTCCTGTTCGTGATGATCGCGGCCGGCGACACCGATTTTCGTTTGAATGCGATGGTGTCCTTCCTGTTCACCGATCCGTCCGGCGTCATGCTGCTGGCGGTGGGCACGGCCATCGGCGCTGTGCTCGCCTTTGCGGCCTTCATGGTCTCCGCCCTGTCCTTCCCGATGATCATCGATCAGGACGTGGACGCGATCACCGCGGTGGCGGCGAGCGTCAAGGCGGTGGTGAAGAACCCGCTGGTGATGATCACCTGGGCCTGGCTCATCGCCTTCTTCATCGGGGTGGGCGCAGCGCTGTTCCTGGTGGGTCTGGCGGTCACCTTCCCGCTGATCGCCCTGGCGAGCTGGCGGGCCTACAAGGACTTCGCCCCCAAGCCCAAACCCTCCGCCGCCCAGCTGGAAGCCCAGCGCGCCAAGCGCGCCTGACGCGTCGCGGAGAAGCCGCAGCCCGGTTCGGCGTGAAAAAGCGGGGTCTATCCGTAGAGCCAGAACGCCGCCGCCATTGAGGCTGCGGCGAGCGACAGCGCGGTGCTGAGCACGGCGGGCGTCCAGACAGGCGGCGCCTTCAACTCATGGCTGTCGAGCGCTCTGTGCGTGCGGATGAAATCCACGAAGCCGCCCACGAACAACAACACCGCACACCCGCAGAACGTCGTGGCGATCACCTTGCCCGGCCAGTCGGGGGAAATTTCGCGCAGCAGCGCCTGCACGCCCAGCGCCACCGCTACGGCCCCGAGCCCGGTGCGCGTATAGGCGCCGAAGGTGCGCAGATTGGCGAGGATGGTGCGGTCCTCGGCGTAATCGGTGCGGTGTTCGGCGTAATCGGTCCGGTCTTCGGCGAGTTCGGCGCGATCATCTTCCGGCATGGCGGCTGTAACGCGAAAGCAGGGCGTCGGCTCCATGCGCCCGGCACCACGTGTCCTCCACGCGCTTCAGAAGGCGGGGGCAGATTCGCCGCCGCGCCCGGCTCGCCTCGGCGAGCTCGCGGATCACCGCCTGGCGCGCCGCATCGTCCGGGCCGCATCGTCCGGGCCCCATTCGCGCACGACCTTCGTGTCGCCGTCGAGCCCGGGATTCGCGCCCCAGTCGCGCACGGCGGAATGTTTCGAGCAGGCGCGCCGGTCCTCGAAACCCGGCTTCAACCCGCGCACCGGCGGCGCCGTGGCCATGCAGTCGATGTGCAACGTCTCCGGCGTGCTTTCGAGCCCGCCCTGCTCCAGGATCACCCGGTCCGCCTCAACCCGCGTCACCCGGCCAGAGCGCACGGTGTCCTTGATCGCGCGCAGCAAGGCGAGCTCGCCGTCGCGGCGTGAAACAGGACCCGCTCGCGCCCAGGATCGAGCCGCAGCCAGGCGCCGCACGCCTCCATGCGCCGGGCGAGATCGGCTGGATCGCGCGCCTCGGCCATGGCGCGGCGCCGGGCGGCGGAATTGGTCTCGAAGAAGTCAGCGTCCATTGGATCGCAGGCCCCGTCTCGTGCGACGTTTCGCCCATTATGGGTTCAGCCTGCGCAGCTTGACCCGGGCCGTCCGATCAAGCGAGCCGCACGAGCGGCGGCCGGCCGAAGCCGCGCTTTGTCGATCCTCAGTGTTTGGAGAAAAATGGAGCGGGCGATGAGATTCGAACTCACGACCCTCACCTTGGCAAGGTGATGCTCTACCCCTGAGCTACGCCCGCTCATATCCTGCGTGACAGGGCCCGGCTCGCGCCGAGGGCCGGGTATATCGCGCACCTTCGCCCGTTTGGCAAGCCCGCGATCTGCTCCGCGCTGCAGATGGTCTGCGCCGGCTTGCGGCGCTCGCCGGCCGGGGCTAACGCTAGGGCCCATGACGCAGATCACGCCGCCCGCGCCCCCCGCAAGCCGAGAGGCCCTCTTCTCCTATTTTGACGCGCTGGAGATCGCCCATGCAACAGTGGACCACGCCCCGGTCTTCACCGTGGCCGAGAGCGATCAGATCAAGGCGAACATGCCGGGCGGGCACACCAAGAACCTGTTTCTGAAAGACAAGAAGGGCGCGCTCATCCTGATCAGCGCGCTCCAGTCCACGCAGATCGATTTGAAGGGGCTGCACAAGCGCCTGGAGTGCGGGCGGCTGAGCTTCGGCAAGGCGGATCTCCTGCAAGAGGCGCTGGGCGTGACGCCCGGGTCGGTGACGGCGTTCGCGATCGTGAACGATCCTGAAAAGCGCGTGCGCTTCATTCTGGATGCCGCGCTGATGGCGCACCAGACGGTGAACTTCCATCCGCTGAAGAATGACGCCACCACGGCGGTGTCGCGCGCGGACCTGCTAAAATTCGTGCGCGCGCTGGGCCGGGAGCCGGAAATCCTGGACTTCAGCGCTTGAGGCGCCGAGCCTTGCAAGCCAGAGTGAGAGCATCCACCTAACGCGGCGAAACGAGACGGAGACTCCCCCATGGAAATTCTCGGCGCGAACGGCCAGCCGCAATCGACCCCGCAACAGAGCCAGGAGGCCGGCCCGGCCGGCGATCTGATCAAGGACGGGACCGACCAATCCTTCATGCAGGACGTGGTCGAGCCGTCCAAAGAAGTCCCCGTGCTGGTGGATTTCTGGGCGCCGTGGTGCGGTCCGTGCCGCCAGCTCGGCCCTGCGATCGAGCGCGCGGTCATGGCGGCCAAGGGCGCAGTGAAGCTGGTGAAGGTCAATATCGACGAGAACCCCGGCGTCGCCGGCCAGCTGCGCATCCAGTCCATACCGGCCGTGATCGCTTTCAAGGACGGTCAGCCGCTGGACGGCTTCATGGGCGCGCTGCCGGAAAGCCAGATCAAGGAGTTCATCGCGCGCATCTCCGGCCAGGTGTCAGGAGAGGACGTGGACGCGCTGGTGGCGCGCGCCGATGAGGCCCTGGCCGCCGGCGATTCCGGCGGGGCGGCGCAGGACTACGCCCAGGCGCTGCAAATGGACCGCGAGCACCCGGCGGCTCTGGCCGGCATGGCGCGCATCCATCTCATGCAAGGCGACGCCGAGCAGGCGCGCCAGGTCCTCGACGCGGTGCCGGAACCGAAGAAGACCCACCCTGCGGTGATGGCGGTGAAAGCCAGCATGGACCTTGCCGGCGAGGTTCAGGACGCGCCCGATCTCGACGAGGCCGAGGCGGCGGCCGACAAGAACCCGCACGACGCCGAAGCCTTGTACCGGCTCGGCAAGGCGCGCCTGGCCACCGGCGATGCGGCGGGCGCGGCCGACGCGCTTTTGAACTCCATCGGCGCGGACAAGGACTGGAACGACGCGGCCGCCCGCCAGTTGCTCCTGCGGGTGTTCGACGCCGCCGGCCCGACCGATCCCGTGGTCAAGACCGGCCGGCGGCGCCTGTCATCGCTCCTGTTCTCCTAGCCGGCGCCCGCCTTGCTGGGGGCGCCCGGCGGCCTAGGTTTTAAGGACAGGGCAGCGAAAGCGTTTGAAGTGAGGTCGAAGCCATGACCGAAGGAGTGGAACCGCCCGGCGAACTGCCGCTGTTTCCCATTCGCGGCTGCATTCTGCCGCCCGGCGAGCATCTTCCGTTGAACGTGTTCGAGCCGCGCTATCTCAACATGATCGACGACGCCATGGCCGCTGAGCGCTATCTGGGCATGATCCAGCCAGCCGAGGGCGGCACTGCGGAGCTTCCGGCGCTGGAGCGGGTGGGCACGGCGGGGCGCATCGTCTCGCATTCCGAAACCGAGGACGGGCGCTACCTGCTCGTGGTGGCCGGCGTGATGCGCTTCACCATGGTGGAGGAGCTCAACCGGCTCACCCCCTATCGCATGGCGCGCGCCGACTATCGCGGCTTCCAGGCCGATCTCGACCCGCAGCCGCTCTCCACGAGCGAGGCCAAGGCGCAATTCCTGGCCCGCCTGCGGCGCTTCTTCGCCCTGACCGGGCTTGAGGCGGACTGGGATTCCATCGAGCGCGCGCCGCTGAACGCGGTGGTCGACAAGGTCGCCATGGCCGCGCCGTTCGATTCCGACGCCAAGCAGGCTCTGCTCACAGCCCCGACCCCGGCCGACCGCGCCGAGCGCCTGTCGGCGTTCATGGATGCGGCGCTGGATTCCGCCGATCCCTCCGGCGGGCTCTAGACGGCGGCGGGGCGCAGGGCTTAAGGAAGCGGCCATGAGCGAAAACACCACCGACACCACTGACACCAGCGACACCACCGCCGGCGCGGTCGATCCGAAGCTTCTGGAAATTCTCGTGTGCCCGGTGAGCCGCGGCCCGCTGGAGTATGACCGCGCGGCGGGCGAGCTGATCTCGAAACAGGCCGGGCTGGCCTTCCCGATCCGGGAGGGCGTGCCGATCATGCTGCCCGAAGAAGCGCGAAAGCTGGACGATTAGATGGCGGAGCGCCCCTGGCCGGAAAAGCTCAGCTTCAAGCGTAGCGAGAAGTCGCTTCATATTGCGTTCGAAAGCGGCGAGCGCTTCGCCGTTCCCTATGAGCTGTTGCGCGTGGAAAGCCCGTCGGCCGAGGTGCAGGGCCATGCCCCGCACCAGAAGCAGACCGTGACCGGCAAGCGGGACGTCACGGTCGAAGAGGCCGAGCCCGTGGGCCGCTACGCGGTGCGGCTCGTCTTCTCCGACGGCCACGCTTCGGGCATTTATTCCTGGGACTATCTCTACGAGCTCGGCGAAAACGCCGATCGGCTCATGGCCGATTACCGGGCCCGGACCGCTTAGTTCGCGGCCTCTTCAAGCCAGTCTGAAAAGCGCGCCAGCGCGCGCTCGGTCCCGGCCGCGTCATAGGCCATGCGCGGATCCCAGGGCTGTTCGGCGTCGTCGAAGGCGTGGGTGAGATCAGGCTCGAAGACGATGTCGATGTCGCTGCCTTCGCCCGCGCGCCGCTCGGCCAGCCGCCGGCAGGCGTCCGGATCGGCGATCCGGTCCTTGCCCACCAAGGTCATCTGGATCGGGAAGGGGTCGCCGATCGCCGCGGTGTCGGCGTCGATGAGCGTTCCGCAATAGGGATAGATCAACATCGCCGCCTCGACGCCGCGCCAGGGATCCGCTCCCGGCGCCGCGCCAGCCTTGGCCTGGGCCATGGCGTCGAGAACCGTCCAGCCGCCGTGGCTCCAGCCGGCCAGCGCCAGTGTTTCACCGTCGATGGCGGGATTGGCGCGCAACCGGTCCAGCGCGGCGAACACGTCGGCGGCCCGGGCCTGGCCGCGCATGCGCAAGCCGGTGCAGACCAGCGTCCGCGCGGCGAACCGCCCGATGCCGCGCGCGGCGTGGCTGTCCACGATCACCGCCGCCCAGCCCGCCTCGTGGGCCGCAGCGGCGTAATCCTCAAACAGGGGACGAACCCCGCCGCAGCCGGAAAACATCACCACCGCGGGAACCGGGCCCGCCGCATCGCCGGGCAGACGCACGTCCACGTGGCCCGCAAGCCGGTCCTGCGCCAGGGCCGGACCGGCGAGCGCCAGGGCGGCGCACAGACCGGCGAGCGCGCGCATCAGTGCCGGAAATGACGCAGGGCGGTGAACACCATGGCGATCCCGGCCTCATTGGCCGCGTCGATCACCTCCTGGTCACGCACCGAGCCGCCGGGCTGGATGACGCAGCGCGCGCCGGCCTCGATGGCCTCCTTCAGCCCGTCGGCGAAAGGGAAGAAGGCGTCGGACGCCAGCGCCGAGCCGCGCGTGCGCGGCGCGTCCCAGCCGTTTTCCCTCGCGCTGTCTTCCGCCTTGCGCGCGGCCAGGCGCACCGCTTCGACCCGGCTTGTCTGGCCCATGCCGACGCCGGCGGTGGTCCCGCCCTTGGCGAAGACGATGGCGTTGGATTTCACGTGCTTGACGACGCGCCAGGCGAACAGAAGGTCGGCCATCTCGTCTTCGTCCGGTTTGCGCTCGGTGACGACTTTCAGGTCGGCCTCGCGCACATGGCCGGCGTCTCGCTCCTGCACCAGAAGGCCGCCGGCGACCGATTTGACTGTCCAGCCGGGCGCCGCCGGATCGGCCAGACCGCCGGTCAGCAGCACGCGCACGTTCTTCTTGGACGACAGGATGTCGAGCGCGGCCTGGTCGGCGTCGGGGGCGACGACGACTTCGGTGAAGATCTTCGTGATCGAGTCGGCGGTTTCGGCGTCGAGCGGACGATTGAACGCCGCGATGCCGCCGAACGCCGAGA
>JBKHAZ010000252.1:0-3657 GCA_046542605.1 Oceanicaulis sp.
CCGCCATCCCCCAGCGCGGATAAAGCCGCCAGGCGGCCGGCCGCGCGTCGATCACGGTCATCGCGTCGTGTCGCGGATCGCGCGCGATCGCGGCGAGCAGCTGAAACAACACGTCCCGGTCGGCCTCGACGAGTTGAAGAAAGGCGCCGTGCGCCGCCGCCAGCACGCCGCTGACCTCGTAGCGGGCGTTGCGCTCGGCGGCGGCCGCCACGAGGCGATCAAAGGCGTCGGACTCGTGCGGACATAAGCGCGACCGGCTCACGTAAAGCGCTCGGTAGAGCGTCATGCCTATCTCTTCGAACAGTTTTGAGGGCGGGGCGAATGCTGGCCGGTGAAGGATCTGGTCAGGCCGGCGCCTCGACCGCGTCGGCGCGCACATAGCTCGCCGATTTCGCGGCCGCCACGGCGATCATGCAGAAGCCCACCTTATTGATCACGTCGGCGATGTTGTAGATCAGCTCGCGCATCAGACCCGCGCCGGCGCCGTCGCCGATCAGCGTTACGAAGAAACCCAGCGGATAAATCGCCCAGCCGAGCGCGATGAAGATCTTCAGCGCCCCGATCGCCCGCGCGCGCTCCGCGGGCAGCCGGGCCTGGGCCGCGCTCATCGTGGCGAACAGCACGAACAGAATATAAAAGAAGGCCAATACCCCGATCGCGTAAAATATCCAGCCCACAGTGGTCGGCAGCAGGCCGTCATTGATCGACGCTTCGCCGATATAGCCGGTGACGATCATCACCACGTCGGCGATGACAAGCTGCGCCATCAAGGCGCCGCGCCCCTTCTCGAGGCCCAGCAGAAGCGGGATGATCGCCAGCAGCATCGGCGTGGTGAGAAGCCAGTCGACGTAACGGAAGGCGGTGGGGAAGACGATCTCGCCGTCCGCGGCGAGGAAGGCGAAATCCTTCATTTCCCAGTAATTGATCGCCGCGATCGCCACCAAAGCGGCGCTGAGCGTGCCGACAAGCTGGTACTCCACCGCCAGGCTCTGGCGCTCAAGGGCGAAATAGACCACCCCGGCGGCCATGGCGGAAAACCCGATCCAGAAACTGTACTGGACGATCTGAAGAAGAAGCGCGTGCTCGGTCATGGTCAGCCCTTGGTCATGTCCCTGTTTCAAGTTTTTCCGCTTCCGAAAGGAAGCCGGTGAGGTCGGCGTTCAGCGCCTCGAGCGCCTCGCCCACGGACGCTGCGCCGGCGTCCGCCTCGGCGGCGGCTTCGGCGCTCGATCGCGCCCGGTCTGAAAGCGCGGACGCATCGTCGCGGACCGCCCGGCTCTGTTCGCGCGCGCGGGCCGCGTCTTCGGCGATGGACCGGCTGGTCTCGGCTTGCTCGGCCACGGCGGCGGACGCCTCGGAGGCGGCCGCGTCGATTTTCGCCACGGCCTCGATGATGGCGCGGACATTGTCGGCGGTGCGCCCCGTGCGCTCGCGCACGCCGTCCACATGGGCGCCGACCGCGCCCACCGCGCTGGCGGTCTCGGCGGCGAGCGTCTTCACCTCTTCGGCGACGACGATGAAGGTGCGTCCGGCCGGCCCGGCTCGCATCGCTTCGACTTGAGCATTGAGGGCGAGAATCTTGGTCTTTTCGGAAATGTCCTTGATGAGGTCGATCACCGCGGTGATGTCTTCGGTCGCGTCCACCAGGCCGGCGATTTCCGCTTTCGTGGCTTCCGCCTGGCGGTTGGCCCTCGAGGCCATGGCCGCCGATTCCTCGATCCGCTCGCGGATCTGGCGCGTGGCCCGGGTCAGCCGGTCCACCGAATCCGCCAGGCTCTCCGCGCGCGCGGCGCCGTCAGAAGCCGTTTCGCTGAGCGCGCAGGCCTGAGCGTTCGCCTCAGAATTATCGGCGTTGAGGCGCGCGGAAAGCGCGCTCAATCGCACCATTTCGGCGTCGACCGTTTCAATCTGTTCACCCGCCCGCACGCCAAGTTCGCGCGCCAGCGCGAGACGCTGCTGCTTGCGCTCGGCCTCGATCCGGCGGCGCGCCTGCTCGCCTTCGCGCTCCTTGAGAAGGTGCTGCACGCGCACTGCGTCGTCCTTGAACACGGCGATGGCGCGCGCCATGCGCCCGATCTCGTCGGCGCCCGCCGCAGCCGGGATCGCCGTATCGGCGTCCCCGGCGGCCAGCCGGTCCATGGCCTGCGTGATCTTCGTGATCGGGGTCCCGATCGAGCGCGCCACTGCGAGGCCCAGGGCGACGCAGCCGACGGCGGTGATTCCGGCGAAGCCGAACAGGACCGCCTTTGCGGCCTGCGCCGCGTCCGCGCCTTCGGCCGCCATGCGATCGATCTGCAGCCCGGTCAGGAAGGCCATGCAGATCACCAGAAACGCGACGATTACAAAAGCGCCGGTCAACCGCGTGGCCAACGACAGGTCGGACAGACTCGCGCTCGCCTCCAGGGGCGCGCCTCGATTCAGGTGCGCTTCGGCGGCGGGCCGGTCAGCGGACGGTCCGGACCCGGCGAACGCCACGGCGTGCGAAAACGTCAGGCCGGGGCGGCGCGCCAGCGCGCTCACCGGCCGCAAGGCCGAGCGCGGCGTAAGCCGTGAGATGGGGCGGGGTGTCAGGCGAATGGGGTGCACGATCGAGCGTCCGAGTTTCTCTGAGCGGCAACATTGTACAATGCCCGAGAACAGCAAGTGCAAAACTTCACAAAAGACAAAAATAACTTATTCGATATTTATAAAAATTGTTAAATACAATATTAACTATGGCTTGGTACCCATATAAACGCGTTCATCAAATGCAATCATTTTTGCAATACATCGTCGCGGTTCAATTGATGATATTAACGCCTCTCGCAAACCGCGAGGCGGCTCCCGCGAGGGCCGAGCCGTTGGAGTGTCCGCCCAGGACGTGCGGCGGGGGCGTTCGGCGCGTGCGCGGCTAGGGTAGAAACGCCTCTTCGCACGCCTCGACGATGCTGTGGGCGCTCAAGCCATAGGCTGCGTAAAGGTCGGGCAGATCGCCAGTCTGACCGAAGGTCTCCACGCCCAGCGCGGTGGTCTGGTGGCCTTTCACCGCGCCGAGCCAGGACAGGGTCTGCGGCGCGCCGTCCATGGCGGTGACGAGCTTTGCGTCCGGGGCGAGGGGGGAAAGCAGGTGCTCGATGGCGCTGGGCCGGGTCCATTCATCGCGCACCTTCGCCTTGCGCCCGGCGGTCCAGCCGCGATGGGCCCGGTCCGGCGAGGGCACGGCCAGCAAGCCGGCGCCGGGATCGATGGCTTTCGCCTCCTCCCACGCTTCCAGCGCTTCGGGCGCCAGCACGCCGGAAAAACAGATGGCGAGCCTGGCGCCGTCGGCCGGTTCACGCAGCCAGTAGGCGCCGTCGCGGATCGCGCCTTCGGGGACCGCCGCGCGCTTTTCCTGCGCGATCGCGCGTGTGGACAGGCGCAGATAGACCGCGCCGCCGTCCTCGGCCTGCATGTGCTCGAACCCCCACTTCATGGCGGCGGCGAGTTCGTCGGCGAAGCTCGGCTCAAAGTAGGTGAGCCCCGGCTGGGCCATGGCGATGACGGGCGGGTGGATCGACTGGTGCGCCCCGCCTTCAGGCCCCAGCGTGATCCCCGACGGCGTGGCCACCACCATGAAGCGGGCGTCCTGGTAGCAGGCGTAGTTGAGCGCATCGAGGCCGCGGTTGATGAAGGGGTCGT
>JBKHAZ010000023.1:0-19458 GCA_046542605.1 Oceanicaulis sp.
AGAGACCCCTACGAGGGGATTTCTGTCGATATAGAATCGAAGTTAAATCCTGATGCTGAATATGTCCTGCGCGGCAGAAACGTTGCAGCGGTTTGTGCGCAAATCGGCGATGTACGCTCGTTGGGTTACGCCGTTGGTTCGGATCCGTTGCCAGAAAATCCAGCACATGGTGGGGTTTGGCGCGAAGGTAAAGTCACCAAGAAGGATAAGATGGCGCTTCTTGGAGTTTGCGAGTGGTTTCTAGAGATGGCAGGGGTCAGAATCGCTTAGGCGAGTGAAATTACTCACTCCCCAACTTCTTGAGCTCATCCCTCAACTGCGCCGCCAACACCCCGCACGTCCCGCGCCTGACGCCCCGACGCCTTACTCGGCGTCCGCCGCCTCCGTCTCCAACCGCTTCACCTCATCCCTCAACCGCGCCGCCTCCTCAAACTCCAGATTCGCCGCGGCCTCGCGCATGCGCTTCTCCAGATCCGCGATGGCGGCCTTGAGATTGTTCGGCTCGAACCGCGCCTGCGTCTCCTCGACACCGGCGCGTTTCTGGCTGCGCTGCCGGCCGCGGCCCTTGGCCGTCTTCTCCATGACGCCTTCGAGCACGTCGGAGACGCCGCGCACGATGGTGCGCGGGGTGATGCCGTGGGCTTGGTTATGGGCGATCTGCTTGGTGCGGCGGCGTTCGGTCTCGTCCATGGCGCGCTGCATGGAGCCGGTGATGCGGTCGGCGTAGAGGATGACCTTGGCCTCGGCGTTGCGGGCGGCGCGGCCGATGGTCTGGACCAGGCTGGTTTCGCTGCGCAGGAAGCCTTCCTTGTCGGCGTCGAGAATGCCCACAAGGCCGCACTCGGGGATGTCGAGGCCTTCGCGCAGGAGGTTGATGCCCACCAGCACGTCGTAATGGCCCAGGCGCAGATCGCGGATCAGCTCGATGCGCTCCACCGTGTCCACGTCGGAATGCATGTAGCGCACCTTCAGGCCCTGCTCGTGCATGTATTCGGTGAGGTCTTCGGCCATGCGTTTGGTGAGCGTGGTGACCAGGGTGCGGAAGCCCTTTTCGGCGGTTTTGCGCGCTTCCTCGATGATGTCGTCGACCTGGCTGAACTGCTCGGACTGGACGGGGCGCACCTCGACCGGCGGATCGACCAGGCCGGTGGGGCGGATCACCTGTTCGGTGAACACGCCGCCGGTCTGATTGAGCTCCCACGGGCCGGGGGTGGCGGAGACGTGGATGGTGTTGGGGCGCATGGCCTCCCATTCCTCGAACTTGAGGGGGCGGTTGTCCATGCAGGAGGGCAGGCGGAAGCCGTGCTCGGCCAGGGTGCGCTTGCGGTTGAAGTCGCCTTTGAACATGGCGCCCAGCTGGGGGATGGTGACGTGGCTTTCGTCCACGAACACCAGCGCGTTGTCGGGCAGGTATTCGAACATGGTGGGCGCCGGCTCGCCGGGCTTTCTACCGGTGAGATAGCGCGAATAGTTCTCGACGCCGTTGCAGCTGCCTGTGGCTTCGAGCATCTCCAGGTCGAACTCGGTGCGCTGGGCCAGGCGCTGGGCTTCGAGCAGCTTGCCGTTCGCCTCCATCCAGGCGAGGCGCTGGCTGAGCTCGGCCTTGATGGCCTTGATGGCCTGATTGAGCGTCGGGCGCGGGGTGACATAGTGGGAGTTGGCGTAGACCCGGACTTTCTCCAGCTCGGAGACGGGCTTGCCGGTGAGGACCTCGAACTCGGTGAGGGACTCGATCTCGTCGCCGAAGAAGCTGACGCGCCAGGCGTATTCGTCATAGTGGGCGGGGAAGATCTCGAGGGTGTCGCCGCGCACCCGGAAGGTCCCGCGGGTGAAGGCGGCCTCGTTCCTCTGGTACTGCAGCGCGACGAGATTGCGCATGACCTCGCGCGGATCTTTCTCCTCCCCCGCTTTGAGATCGAATACCATGGAGGTGTAGGTCTCCACCGAGCCGATGCCGTAAATGCACGACACCGAGGCCACGATGATCACGTCGTCGCGCTCCAGGATGGCGCGCGTGGCGGCGTGGCGCATGCGGTCGATGGCCTCGTTGATGGAGGACTCTTTTTCGATGTAGGTGTCGGTGCGCGGGACATAGGCTTCGGGCTGGTAGTAGTCGTAATAGGAGACGAAATACTCCACCGAATTATGGGGAAAAAAGCTCTTGAACTCCCCGTACAACTGGGCGGCCAAAGTCTTGTTGGGCGCCAGAACCAGCGCCGGTCTCTGAAGCTTTTCAATCACCTTCGCCATGGTGAAGGTTTTCCCCGAGCCGGTGACTCCAAGCAGAACCTGATCCCTCTCCGACCCGGCGGACTCCACCAGCTCCCGAATCGCCGCGGGCTGGTCTCCGGTGGGCTCGTACTCGCTGACCACCTGGAACTTGCGCCCGCCCTCGCTCTTCTCCGGGCGTTCGGGCCGGTGCGGCGTCCAGTTGGCGGGGAGGCTGAGCGGGTCCTTGATGTCGGCGCCGGGCGCGGTCTGCGCCGCGCTCTCGTCGAGCACGAAATCGGCCTGTCCCATGTCGGACACGCCGGGCGGGGCGAGGGCGGTGTCGTCGGTCGTGATCTTGGCCATGGGGCGAATATGGACCCGGCGCGGCGTCTGGAACAGGGGCGGAACTGACGCGGGCGCGATGCGGTTGCCTTTTCAACGCTGAAGCTTTGAAGGGAGACCCCGCATGACCCAGCGCGCAGATCAGGCCGACCAGACCGCCGGCGCCGGCGTGGGCCCGTCCGGAGACGGCGCCAGCGGGGCGGGCGGCGGCCACGGCTCCGGCCAGAGCGCGGCGCGCGTCACCCTGGGGGCGATCCTCGTGGTGTGCGTCGTCGGACTGGGCGCGGTGCTCTGGCCGGACGATCCGGGCGACAATATCGCCGTCGCCGAGGACGGAGACGACGACCGGGTGATCGTCAGCGAAGACGCGGTGGTGAACCGCGATCCGCAGGTCCCGCCAGCCACGAGCGAGGAAGTTCCGCCCGCCGATCCGCAACCGTCCGCCACCGGTCCCGACGCCTCAGGCGAGGGACTTCAGGACAGCCCGCCGGACATGAACCCAGCCGATGAGGCCGAAACGCCCGACGCCGAGATCAATCCGGCCGAGACCACCGAGGCGACCGAAGACCCGGCCTGACGCCGCCTCGCGATTGGCCAGGCGCGCGCGGTGCGGCTAGGCTGGCCGCCTTCAGCCCAGCCCACTGGAGCGCGCCATGAGCCTGACCCTGCACCATCTCACCCATTCGCGCTCCGAGCGCATCATCTGGCTGCTTGAGGAGCTGGGCGTCGAATACGTGCTGGAACGCCATGCGCGCGACGTCCAGACCCGGCTCGCGCCGGACTCGCTCGCCCGGCTGCATCCGCTGGGCAAGGCGCCGCTGATCGAGCATGACGGGCGGATCATCGCGGAGAGCGGCGCCATCGCCCAGCATCTGCTTGAAAGCTTCGACGCCGCTCACCGTCTCCATCCCGCGCCCGGGGATGCGGCCCGACCGGTGTTTCTGGAGTGGATGCACGCCGCCGAAGGCGCGGTTTTCCTGCCGTTCTTGATGAACACCTATCTGGAGGCCACGGGCCTCACGGACACGCTGCTCGCGCAATACATGGGGGCCGAGCGCGCCAAGGCGCTGGGCGCGATCGAGGCCCATCTCGCCGCAAACGCCTATTTCGCCGGCGAGGCCTTCACCGCCGCCGACATCATGATGGGCTTCCAGCTGGAAAACGCCGACCGCCGCGGCGCGATCGACAAGGACAGCCCGGTCAAGGCCTGGCTGGAGCGCACCCAGCAGCGCGAAGCCTGGCACGCCATGCGCCGCATCACCACAAGCGATTAGGCGGCGGCGAAGCGCCCTTTGAGGGAATATGTATAGCCGAAATCGCGTGTTGCGCGTATAACGGCCGCATGCATCGCGCTGAATTGCTGGACGCTGGTTTCAATCCCGTGGGCCGTTGGACCCGCGAGGGTGAAGCGCTCGCGCTTGACACGCATGAATGTCTATCCGAACCCGCTGCGGTTTATGTCTTCCTTCATGGTGAGCGCACGCTTTATGTGGGCGTGGCGATGCGTCCGTTGAAAACGCGGTTGCGTCACTATGTTCGGCCCGGCCCTCGCATGCGCACCAGCATTCGAATCCGCGCGCTTCTTTTGAACCTGATCGAAACGGACGGCCCAGTGGACATACTCGCGGCATGGCCGGGCCGAGGAAACTGGAACGGGTTGCCGCTGGACCACGCGCCTGGCCTTGAGACCGCGCTCATTTCCAGATTGGCGCCGGAGTGGAATAAGCGCGGCGTCTCCAGAGGTTCAAAGCCCGATCTTTCGCACATGCGGGCAGCCTCCGCATCCGGTCGGGGCGATCAGCGCAATCCGGCCCGGGGAAGCGACGCCGATGCCGACGCCCCTTACTGGGTGTATGTGAACGACCACCTCAAGCGCGGCAGGATACACCGCGCCGAGTGCGGCTTTTGCAATCATGGACGTGGCACGCAGGAAGGCCGCGAGCGGCGGACCAGCTACTGGCGCGGCTTTCCCACCGCTGAAGCGGCGCGCGAGTTCGCTCGGGACGTGGGTTACACGAAGCTCAAGCCTTGCAGCTATTGCGGCGGGTGAGTGAACAGACCGATCGGCGCGGTTCCAGGGGGCGGAAGGCATGACAGCGAAGCGCTCGGCGGCGCCCGCCCGCCCCACGCTTACAGCATTTTCACTTGCGCCGCGTCGGCGCGCGCCCATGCTGGCGCGCGACCGCGTATAACTATCGGGGAGTTTTCATGAAACGCATTCTTCTTCTGGCCGCGTCGGCCGCCGCGCTGGCGGCGTGCGCGCCTGAGACCACCACCACCGCGCCCACCGAAACCGTGGCGCCGGCTGAAACGCAACAGACCGCAGCCGCGCCGCGCTTCGGCACGTTCGGCTTTGATGTGGAGGGCATGAACCGCGACGTGGCGCCGGGCGACGATTTCAACCGTTTCGCCAACGGCGCCTGGCTTGAAGCCACGGAAATCCCGTCCGACCGGTCGCGCTACGGCATGTTCACCCTGCTCAGCGAAGAAGCCGAGGAGCACGTCCAGGCGATCATCGACGACGCCGCCGCCCAGGGCGGCGCGCCGGGCTCGAACAGCCAGCTCGTGGGCGATCTCTACGCCAGCTGGATGAACGCCGACGCCATCGAAGCGGCCGGGCTGGCGCCCGCCCAGCCCTATCTCGCCGAGATCGCCGCAGTGGACAGCCATGACGCCGCCGCCTCGCTGTTCGCCACGGTGCATCACGCCAGCCCGTTCGGCCTGTTCGCCTGGGCCGATCCGGCGAACCCGGATGTCAACGCGCTGCGGGTCTTTCAGGGCGGGCTCGGCATGCCGGACCGGTCCTATTATCTCGACGAGTCCCAGCGCTTCGCCGACTACCGCACGGCGTATGTGGACTATATCAACGAGATCTTCTCCCTCGCCGGGCTGGCGTTCGGGGAGGGGGCGGCCGAGGCCATTCTCGATTTCGAGACCCGCATCGCGCAGACCCACTGGACGCGCGAGCGCTCGCGCCAGGTCACCGAGACCTACAACGTCATGACCGTCGCCGAGCTCGACGCGCTGGCGCCGGCCTTCAACCTCACCGAAGGCATGGCGCAGCTGGGGCTCGACGTCGAAGAGGTCATCGTCGTCCAGCCCAGCGCCGTTGAAGGGACGGCGGCCGCCTTCGCCGAGACCGATCTCGACACGATCAGGGCCTGGCTGGCGTTCCACTTCCTCTCCGACCGCGCGAGCTGGCTGCCGGCTGCGTTCGACGAGGCGAATTTCGACTTCTTCGGCCGCACCTTGCGCGGACAGGCCGAGCAGCGTTCGCGCGATAAGCGCGGGGTCCAGCTGGTGGGGTCCGAACTCGGCCATGCGGTGGGCCAGATCTATGTGGATCGCCATTTCCCGCCGAGCTCGAAGGAGCAGATGGACGGGCTGGTGCAGAACCTGACCACCGCGTTCGAAGGCCGGCTTCGCCAGCTGGACTGGATGGACGAGGAAACCCGCGAGCGCGCGCTGCGCAAGCTCTCCACCTTCGAGCCGCGCATCGGCTACCCGGAAATCTGGGACGACTACACCGGTCTTGAGATCAACGCCGACACCTATTTCGCCAACCGGATCGCCATGGAGCAGTTCGACTGGGCGGAAATGGTCGAGGATCTCTCCCAGCCCGTGGATCCCCGCGAATGGAGCTGGCCGCCGCAGATCGTCAACGCCAGCTACAGCCCGCTGCAGAACCAGATCACCTTCCCGGCCGGCATTCTGCAGGCGCCCTTCTTCGATCCGAACGCCGACATGGCGGTCAATTTCGGCGCCATCGGCGGCGTGATCGGCCACGAAATCGGTCACGGCTTCGACGACCAGGGCCGGCGCTACGACTATGACGGCACGCTGAACGACTGGTGGACCGCGGAGACGAACGAGCGCTTCGTGGAGCGCTCCGACGCGCTGGCCGAGCAGTATGACGGCTTCTGCCCCATCGACGACATGTGCGTGAACGGCCGCCTGGCGCTGGGCGAGAATATCGGCGATCTCGGCGGTTTGCAGATGGCCTACACCGCCTGGCGCGAATATGTCGACGCCAATTATGGCGGCGAAGCCCCGGTCATCGACGGCTTTACCGGCGATCAGCGCTTCTTCCTCGCCTGGGCGCAGGTCTGGCGCAACAAGTACACCGACGACGCCCTGCGCTCGCAGCTGGTGAACGGGCCGCACTCCCCGCCGCGCTACCGCATCAACGGCGTGGTGCGCAATCTGGACGCCTGGTACGAGGCGTTCGGCGTCACGCAAGAGCATGAGCTCTACCTGCCGCCGGAACAGCGCGTGCGGATCTGGTAGGGCGCGTCGCCCCCTGACTGAAGACCCCGGCGCGGGAAACCGCGCCGGGCCTTTCTATTTCGGCTCGTTTGGCGAAAGACACAGCAGGGCCGAGGGCGTGTACTCCACCGGACCGCCGATCCAGCCTTCAATGCGCGGATGCACGATCCAGGCGCGTTCGGGGTGGTGGAACGGGGTGACGGCGAACGCGTCCAGCGCGATCTGTTCGGCCCGGCGCAGAAGGTCGGCGCGCGCGGCCGGGTCCTGTTCGGCGCGCGCGGCGAGCATCAGGCGCTCGGCCTCCGGGTCGCTCCAGCGGGCGAAATTGCCCGCCGCGCCGTCCCGGACGGGGTCGAGCATGTAGGAGACGTCGCGGATCACCGCGATCCAGCCGCCCAGCGCAGCTTCGAAATCACCGGCGCCGAGATTGCGGTAGTGCGTCGCCGGCTCGGTCCCGAAAATCTCCACCCGCACCCAGTCGGCGAGCGAATTCCACTCGTTCTGAAGCGCGGGGACGGCGCGGTCCGATGCTGCGCCGGTGGGGTAGGCGAACTCGAAGCTCAACGGATTATCCGGCCCGAATCCGGCGTCCTCTAGAAGCGCCACGGCCCGCGCCCGGCGCACCTCCAGCGGCTCGCCGGCCCATGCCAGCCGTGCAGGCGGGTAGGGGGCGTAGAGGCTCGCCGGCGCGAGGCTGTCGGCGACCGTGGCGCCGGAGGGAATGACCTCCTCGAACAGGAAGCTGCGGTCGAGCGCGATCCCCAGCGCCTCGCGCACCCGGGGGTCGCCGAAGGGGGCGACCTCGGTGTTGGCCTGGAAAAAGAAGGTCCCCGGCGGGCGGGCGTATCGCAGATGGCCGGGAAGGTCTTCCTCCACGCGATCGATCACGGTGGCGGGCACGCTGGCGGCGATGTCCAGCTCGCCGGCGCGGGCGCGGCGCGCGGCGGTGTCCGGCGACTCCATCGGGAAATTGTAAACCGCGTCGAAGCAGGTGTTCGCGTCGTCGAAGAAGCGCGGATTGCGTTGCAGCACGGTCTGCTGGTTCAGCACGCGCTCGGTAAGGGTGTAAGCGCCGCTGGTGACGATGTGCTCCGGCGCGGTCCAGCTGTCGCCATGGACCTCGATCACATGACGGGGAACCACCGCGCCGCGCGAATCCGCCAGAAGATCGGGCAGAAAGGGCATGGGGTGGTTGAGCTCGATCACCACGGTCGCCGGGTCCGGCGCGGTGACGCCCAGCGCGTCCGGCGCCAGATCGCCGGCGAGAATCGCCTCCGCGTTCACCACCGGCGCGAAGACGTCCACATAGGCCGCCGCCGTCGCCGGATCGACCGCGCGGCGCAGGCTGTAGACCACGTCCTGCGCGGTGATCTCGCGTCCGTCGGACCATTGCGCCGGGCGCAGCCGGAAGGTCCAGACGAGCCCGTCTTCGGAGACCGACCAGCTTTCCGCCAGCGCCGGCGCCGGTTCGCCGTCGCGGCCCAGGCGCAACAGGCCGACGAACAGATCGCCGATCACGGTCTGCGTCCAGGACCCGTCGGCGAGATGGGGGTCGACGGTGCTCATCTCCGGCCCGTCGTTTCGATAGAGCACGCCGCTTTCAAGGCGCGCGGTCTGCGTGCCGGTGCGCGTCTCGCCGCCGCAGCCCGAAAGAACCGATGCGCCCAGCAACGTCAGAACGATGCGTTTCATCCTCACCCCCGCATTGATCCGGCGAGGGTAGGACGCAGCGATCCGGCGTCAAAGCGCTTTCGCGCACCCGGCAGGGGGGCTCATGGTCATTGATCCGTCAGCAGAGCGCTGTAGAACAGGCCGCGATCGAAACCGCCGGAGCTTCGCCATGATCTTTCGTGCCTTTCTCGCCGCCGCGTCGGGGCTCAGCCTCGCCGCGTGCAACACCATGGTCGACACGCGCGAAACATCTGCGCCTCAGGGCCCGCCGCCGGCGCGCGATCACGCGCCGATCACGGTCTCCCACGACGGTCCCGGCGCGGACTGGCGCGCGCGCGCCGACGCCGAGCTCGCCGAGCGGCTGAACCGGCCGCGTCGCGAAGGCCGGGCGAAGAACGTCATCCTGTTCGTCGCCGACGGGCTGAACGTGCCCACGATCACCGCCGCGCGCATTTTGGACGGCCAGCTGCGCGGCGAGACCGGCGAGGAGAACTACCTGCCCTTTGAGACCTGGGGCCATTCCGCGCTGATCAAGACCTATAACGAAAACGCCCAGACCCCCGACAGCGCGGGCACCGCCACAGCGCTTCTGTCCGGCGTGAAGTCCCATATCGGCGCGATCGGCGTCTATGCGCGTCAGACGCTGGAGGCGTGCGGCCCGGACGCGGACGTGCCCATGAGCACGCTGGAGGCGGCCGAGTTGCGCGGCATGGCCACCGGCATCGTGTCCACCGCCCGGATCACCCACGCCACGCCGGCCGCCGCCTACGCTCACGCGCCCAGCCGCGACTGGGAGGTGGACGCGGTGCTGCCCGAAGACGCCGTGGCGGCGGGCTGCACCGACATCGCCGCCCAGCTCGTCGGCACGCTGGACGGGCGCCATGGCGACGGTCCCGAGCTGGTGCTCGGCGGCGGGCGCGGCGCCTTTCTCACCGCCGATCAGGGCGGGCAGCGTCAGGACGGGCGTGACCTGACCGCCGAATGGGAGGCCGCCGGCGGGGTGTTCGTCGAAAACGCCGCCGAGTTCCGCGCCCTGGACGTCGACGGTCCGCGTGCGCTGGGCCTGTTTGCACGCTCCCACCTCTCCTACGAGCACGACCGCGACGAGGCCGAGGAGCCTTCGGTGGCGGAGATGACCGAGTTCGCGATCAACCGGCTGTCGGCTGACGAAGACGGTTATTTCCTGCTGGTGGAGGCCGGCCGGGTCGACCACGCCCATCACGGCACGAACGCCCATCGTGCGCTCACCGACGCGCTGGCGTTCGCGCGCGCGGTGGAGACTGCGGCGGACATGACCGATCCGGACGAGACGCTGATCCTGGTCACCGCCGACCACGGCCACGTCTTCTCCATCGCCGGCTATGCGCGGCGCGGCAATCCGATCCTGGGCCTGGTGCATCCGCCCGCGCCGGATCTGTCCGACGCCCCGACCCCGCCCAGTCCCGCGCGGGACGGGCGGCCTTACACCGCGCTTGGCTATTATAACGGCCCGCATCAGCGCCCGGCCGACGGCGCGCTCACCCAGGAAGACGTGCTTGATCCCAACTACCGCCAGGAAAGCGCCGTGCCCATGGGCAGCGAAACCCATTCCGCCGAGGATGTGGCCGCCTTCGCCCGCGGGCCCTGGGCGCACCTGGTCGACGGGACGATGGAGCAGAACACGCTCAACCGGATCATGACCTTCGCGCTCGGCTGGGACGGCAACACCGCGCCCAGGGAGTAGGCCGCGCGCGATGCGTTTTCGCAGACGTTAACCATGCGGCTTAATATATTGGGGGCCGGTGGCGGGATAGGCTCGCCGCCGGCCCTCTCGTTTCATGGACGCCGCACGATGAAATCAATCCTCACCCCCGCGCTCGCCGGCCTGTGCCTCCTCGCACTGACCGCTTGCAACACCATCCAGGGCGCCGGCCGGGACATCACGCACGCCGGCGAGGCGCTGGAAGACGCCGTCGACAACTGACCATGGCGCGCGCGTCCACCTTGCCGAGCTGGGAGGACGAAAGCGCGTGGCGGCGCATCTATGCTGCGTTGCCCGACGCGCTGGCGCCGCCCAAGCCCTATGCGGTGCAGGAGGAATGGCGCCGGATCGCCGGGTTCGACGTCCATATCGACCGCTGGATCGCGCCCTCGGCGCGCGCGCGCATCATTCTTCTGCATGGCGGGGGCGGGTATGGCCGCCTGCTCGGGCCCTTCGCCTGGGCGCTGGCGTTGCACGGCTTTGAATGCCTGTGCCCGGACCTGCCCGGATTCGGGCTGACGCGCACGCCGAAAAAATCGAAACTGGTCTACGATCACTGGCGCGAGGTCGCCGCCGGGCTGATCGAGGCCGAGCGCCAGCGCGGCGGCGCACTGTTCGTGTTCGGCCTCTCCATGGGCGGCATGCTCGCCTATGATGCGGCGGTGATGTCGGGCGCCGCCGACGGGCTTATCGCCACCTGCTTTCTCGATCCCACCCGCAAGATCGTGCGCCGGTCGCTGGTGCGCCAGCCCTGGATGGCCGGCTTGGTCGATCCGGTCTTCTCCGCGACGCCGCGCGCGCTCGACGGGGTGATGATCCCCATGGCGCTGGCTGGAAACATGAAGGCGATCGCCAACGATCCCGCCCTCACCCGCGCCGTGATCGCCGATGCGCGCGCGGGCGGCAATTCCATGCCGGTGGGCTTCTTGCGCACCTGGATGACAAGCCCGCCCGTGGCGCCGCCGGAGAGCTTCGATCAGTGTCCCGTGCTGATGGTCCATCCCGAGGACGATCGCTGGACCGATGTCTCGGTGAGCGACGGTTTCTTCGATCTGCTTCCGGTGATGAAGCGCCGCGTGATCCTGCGCGGTGCGGGCCATTTCCCGGTGGAGCGCCCCGGCGTCGAGCAGATGGACCGCGCCATCGCCGAATTCGCGTCCGCCCTGGTGGAGCGCCGGCCCATGCCGGAGCAGCTCATCTAGGCTCGCAATCGATCCTGCGCGCGCCTACCTCTCTGTTCATGATCAAACCCGAACAGCTGCTGCGCGAGACCGATCACGGGCTGTGGTGCGAGCCGGGCGGCTTTTACCTCGACCCCATGCGCCCCTCCGACCGTGCGCTCGTCACCCATGGCCACGCCGACCATGCGCGGGCGGGCCATCACAAGGTCGCCGCGACGCCGGAGACGCTCGCCATCATGGAGGCGCGCTACGGCGAGGCGTTCACCGAAACCCGCCAGCCGCTCGCCTACGGCGAAAAGATCCGCATGGGCGAGGTGGACGTTTCGCTGCATCCGGCCGGTCATGTCCTGGGCAGCGCCCAGGCGCGGCTGGAATGGAAGGGGCTCACCCTCGTGGTGTCCGGCGACTACAAGCGCCGCCGCGATCCCACCTGCGCGCCGTTCGAAGTGGTTCCCGCCCATGTCTATGTGAGCGAGGCGACGTTCGGCCTGCCGGTGTTTCGCCACCCCGACGACGCCGGCGAGATCGCCAAGCTTCTGTCCGGCGTGAGGCGCTTCCCGGAGCGTGCGCACCTGGTGGGCGCCTATGCGCTGGGCAAGGCGCAGCGGGTGATCATGCTGATCCGCGAGGCCGGCTATCATGAGCCGATCTATATCCACGGCGCGCTGAAACAGCTTTGCGATCTTTATCGCGAACACGGGATCGACCTTGGCGAGCTGCGAAACGCCACCCTCAAGGATGACGAGGGCAAGAAAGCCGATTTCGCCGGCAAGATCGTGATCGGCCCGCCCTCGAGCTTTCAGACCAGCTGGGCGCGGCGCTTCCCCGATCCGGTGACGTGCTTCGCCAGCGGCTGGATGCGGGTGCGCGCGCGGGCCAGGCAGCGGGGTGTGGAGCTCCCCCTGATCCTCTCCGACCATGCCGACTGGGACGAGCTCACCCAGACCGTGCGCGACGTGAACCCCGAAGAGCTCTGGATCACCCACGGCCGCGAGGACGCGCTGGCGCGCTGGGCCGAGCTTGAGGGGTACAAGGCGAAACCGCTCTCCCTGGTGGGGTATGAGGAGGAGGATACGTAGCGGGACGGCGGCCAGGGTTTCGAATTCCCGGCCAAGCCCGTAGGGCGCTGAGCCGGGACCTGGCCGATCACCACGCGTTTTCCGGCCGAGGTCCCGGCTCTGCGGCTTCAGGCTTGGCCGGAAGCCTTGGCCGGGAACTCATCACTGTCTTTCTTCCGGTCAGCGAGCCTACATTTCCCCCATGCAGCCCCGCCCCCTCCCCGCCCTGCCCGACATCTTCGAGACCTGGTTTACCCGCCGGGGCTGGGCGCCGCGCAGCCATCAGCGCGAGATGGTCGCCGCCGCACAGGCGGGCGAGGACGCGCTGCTCATCGCGCCCACCGGCGGGGGCAAGACGCTGGGCGGGTTTTTGCCGAGTCTCATCGACCTTGAGCGGATTTCGAGAGCAGGCGGAAAGGCCCGGCCCCACCGGCTTCACACGCTCTACATTTCGCCGCTGAAGGCGCTGTCGCAGGACGTGGCGCGCAACCTTCTCACGCCTGTGGGCGAGATGGGCCTCGACCTGCGCATCGAAACCCGCACCGGCGACACGCCGCAATCGAAACGCACCCGCCAGCGCCAGAGCCCGCCGGACATCCTTCTGACCACGCCCGAACAGCTCGCCCTGTTCTGCGCGCAGGAGAACGGCAAGGCCTTCTTCGAGCACTTGCAGGCGGTGATCATCGACGAGGTGCACGCCCTGGCGCCGGCAAAGCGCGGCGATCTTCTGTCGCTGGGGCTCGCCACGATTTCGCAGTACGCCCCGGAAGCGCGCCGCATCGGCCTTTCGGCGACGGTGAAGGATGTGGACGGCCACGCCCGCTGGCTGTCGGCGCAGCGGGGCGAGGAAAGCCGGTTCGCCCGCGTGGTGCGCGGGGAGGGCGGCGCCGAGCCCGAGGTGTCGATCCTCACCCCGCAAGAGCGCATCCCCTGGGCCGGCCATACCGGCCGCCACGCCATCCAGGCCGTCTACGAGCTCATCAAGACGGCGAAGACCGCGCTTGTCTTCGTGAACACCAGAAGTCAGGCCGAATTCACCTTCCAGTTGCTGTGGAGCGTCAACGAGGACGCGCTTCCCATCGCGCTGCATCACGGCTCGCTCTCCGCCGAGCAGCGCCGCAAGGTGGAGGCGGCCATGGCCGCGGGAAAGCTGAAGGGGGTGGTGTGCACCTCCACCCTCGATCTGGGAATCGACTGGGGCGATGTGGATCTGGTGATCCAGATGGGCGCGCCGAAAGGCTCGGCCCGGCTGATCCAGCGCCTGGGACGCGCCAATCACCGGCTCGACGCGGTCAGCCGGGCGGTCCTGGCGCCCACCAACCGGTTCGAGCATCTGGAATGCCAGGCCGCCGCCGATGCGGTGGCGGAAAAGACGCTCGACGGCGAACCCTTGCGCGCCGGCGCCCTGGACGCGCTGGCCCAGCACGTCATGGGCCGGGCCTGCGGCGAGCCGTTCACCGAGGAGGCGCTCTACGCCGAGATCGTCAGCGCCACGCCCTATGCCGAGCTGCCGCGCGAGACCTTCGAGCGGGTTTTGAAATTCGTCGCCGACGGCGGCTATGCGCTGGGCTCCTACGACCGGTTCAAGCGCATCGTGAAGGGCCGCGACGGACGCTGGCGCGCGCGCACCCGCGAAGCCGCCCAGCGCCACCGCATGAATGTCGGCGTCATCGTGGAAAGCCCCATGCTGGACGTGCGCCTGGTGCGCGGCGGCGCGAAGCCGCGCGCGGATGAAGCGCGCAGCGCGGTTTCCGCCCCCGTTTCTTGGGGAGGTGCTTCCGCAGGAAGCGGAGGGGGAAAGCACCGGATGAAGCCGGACTATTCCCTCGCCGCATTGTCGCGCGGCCTCGCTCCCGCCTCCGTCTCCGTGGCCTCCGGCCGCAAATCCACCTCCCCCGCACGCGGGAAAGGACAGGCGGCGGCGCCCACTGGCTATGACAGCGCTCAGCGCAAGCACCTCCGCGCCGCCGGTCCCAAGCTCGGCCAGGTGGAGGAATGGTTCGCCGATCAGCTGAGCCCTGGCGACACCTTCATGTTCGCCGGCCAGATGCTGCGCTTTGAAGGCGTGCAGGGGACCGACTGCCTCGTCAGCCGCTCGGCGGCCGAGAACCCGAAAGTCCCCAGCTATCAGGGCGGCAAGTTTCCCTTGAGCACCTATCTCGCCGAGCGGGTGCGCAACATGGTGCACGATCCTGAAAGCTGGGCGAGCCTGCCCGGCCAGGTGCGCGAATGGCTCGAAGTGCAGAAGGCGAAATCGAAGCTGCCCGCGCCGAACCGGCTCCTCGTGGAGACCTTCGCGCGCGCCGGAAAGCACTATCTCGTCTGCTATCCCTTCGAGGGCCGGCTCGCCCACCAGACGCTGGGCATGCTTCTGACGCGCCGGCTGGAGCGGGCGGGCCTGCGGCCGCTGGGCTTCGTGGCGAACGAATATGCGCTGTCGGTCTGGGGCCTCAAAGACATGGCGGAAGCCGACATGGCCGCCCTGTTTTCAGAAGACATGATGGGCGACGATCTCGACGCCTGGCTGGCTGAAAGCGATCTGATGAAGCGTACGTTCCGCAATTGCGCGGTGATCGCCGGGCTGATCGAGCGCCGTTTGCCCGGACAGGAGAAGACCGGGCGCCAGGTCACGTTCTCGGCCGACCTGATCTACTCCGTGCTGCGCGATCACGAGCCCGATCACATCCTGTTGCAGGCCGCCTGGCAGGACGCGGCCAAGGGCCTGCTCGACGTGCGCCGGCTCGCCGATGCGCTGGCGCGCATTTCCGGCAAGGTCGACCATGTGGCGCTGAAGCGGGTCTCGCCGCTGGCCGTGCCGGTGATGCTGGAGATCGGCCGCGAGGCGGTCCACGGCGAGGCCGGCGACGCGCTTCTGGCGGAGGTCAGCGAGGACCTGATCGCCGAGGCGATGGGGTAGGGCGGACCGCAGGCGCGCGGCGCCTGCGGTCCGTTTTTCTACTCCGCCGGCGCCGGGGCGCCGTCCTCGCCGCGGTCCCGGCGTTCGCGCGCGGCGCGGCGGCTCTCCACCGTGTCGCCGGCATGGCCCACGTCGACCGCGTCGTCGCCGGTGCTTTCATGGCCCGAATAGGTCGACCCGATCATGGGCTGAGGCTCGCCGGTCCACAGCGCCTTGACCACCCGCTTGATGTCCACGCCCACCGCGTAGAGCGAGGGCACGAAGAGCAGGGTGAGGAACAGCGCGAACACCACCGCGAAGCCCAGCGCCACCACCATCGGTTTGAGGAACTGCGCCTGGGTGGAGCGTTCGGCCATCATCGGCAGGATGCCGAGGAAGGTCGTCACCGTGGTCAGAAGGATCGGGCGGAACCGCTGCACCCCGGCGTCGATGAGCGCCTGGAAGGCCCCCACGCCGCGCTCGCGCAGACGGTTCACGAAGTCGACCAGCACCAGATTGTCGTTGATCACGACCCCTGCCGCGGCGCCCACGCCGAAGAAGGAGAACATGGCCAGCGGCATGCCGAACAGGAGGTGTCCGAACACCGCCCCGGCGAAGGCGAAGGGGATCGCCGTCATGATCAGGAGCGGCTGGGCGTAGGAGCGGAAGGCGATCGCCAGCAGCACGTACATGGAGCCCAGCATCAGGATCTGCAGGGTCTGCAGCTCGGCCATGAACTCGCGCTGGTTCTCCGCCTCGCCGATCTCGCCCTCGGTGAGGCCGGGATAGCGCGCCTCCAGATCGGGGAAGAAGTTTTCATTGAGGTCGCGGCGAATCTCGCCGGCCGCATCGGGATCGGTCAGCTCGGTGGAGACCGTCACCGTGCGCTGGCGTTCGCGCCGGTTGATGCGGTTCACGCCGGGGGCGAACTCCACCTCGGCCACGGCGGCGAGCGGGATTTCGCGGCCGTCAGGCGTGCGGATGCGCAGATCGCGCACGGCGTCCAGGCTGTCGCGAAGCTCGCGCGGATAGCGCACCATGACGCGCACGTCCTCGCCGCCGCGCGGCAGGCGCTGGACTTCGAGCCCGTAGAAGGCCTGGCGCACCTGGGTGGTGACGTCGGCCAGCGTCAGGCCCAGCGTCTGGGCGTCCGGCTTCAGGCTGAAGCGCATCTCCTCGGCCGCGGCCTGGAGATTGTCGACCACATCGTAGGTGGCCGCGTAGGAGCGCAGCTGATCCTTCAAATCGTCGCTGGCTTCCCGCAGCACGTCGAGATCGGGGTGGTTCAGCGCAAAGCGCATCCCGGTCTGGGATTCGTTGATGGAGAAGTTGATGGTGATCTCCTCGGCGTCGGGCACCGGGCCGAGCGCGTCGCGCAGGGTCTGGGACACGTCCGCCATGGGGATCGGCTCGGGCCGGTCCTCCGGCGGGGACACCGTGATCCAGGCGCGCACCGAATTGCCGGACGCGATGGTGGCCGCGCCGGTGATCATGTCGAACCCGTCATAGCGCTCGGCGTAGATCCGGTCGGTCTCCAGCTCGGCGAGCTCCAGCTGCTCGCGCACCTGTTCCAGGCGCGACCAGGGCGAGCCTTCAGGCAGCGCGATCTCCACCTGCATCACCTCGTTCTCCACCTCCGGCATGAAGGCGAAGCCGACCCGGCCGGTCGTCATCAGGACGATGGACAGGGCGAACAGCATGACGAACAGCGTCACCGTGGCGTAGCGCATGCGGAGCGCGAAGGCGAGCAGCGGGGCGTAAACGCGGCGGGCGAACACCACGAGCGCGTCGGCGATCACCGCCTGCACCTTGATCAGCGGGCCGAAAAAGCCGGTGGTCTTCTGCGGACCCAGATGCGCCAGGTGCGCGGGCAGGATGAACAGCGCCTCGATCAGCGAGAAGGTCAGCGCCGCGATCACCACCAGCGAGATCTGGCGGGTGAACTGCACCTCGGGCCCGCTCAGCAGCATCCAGGGCGCGAACGCCATCATGGTGGTGATCACCGCGAAGACCACGGGCTTGGCCACCATCTGAACGCCCACCACCGCCGCGGTCATGCCGCGCTCGCCGCGCTCGACCCGGTTGTGGATGTTCTCGCCCACGATGATGGCGTCGTCCACGACCACTCCGATGACGATGAGGAAGGCGAACAGGGAGAGCATGTTCAGCGTCACGCCCAGCATGGGCAGGAGCATCATGCCGCCGGCGAAGGCGGTGGCGATGCCCACCGTCACCCAGAAGGCGACGATCGGGCGCAAAAACAGGATCAGCACGATCAGCACCAGCATCAGGCCGATCACCGCCGAGCTGGAGATCGTCTCCATGCGCGAGTGATAGAGCTCGCTCATGTCGAACCAGGTCGTCAGCGTCACCGAGGGCGGCAGTTCGGCCTGCTTTTCCTCGATATAGGCCTGCATCTGCTCGGACAGCGTGACCACGTCCACGTCGCCCGTGGTGCGGATGTCGATCAGCACCATGGTCTCGCCGTTGAACGTGCCGGAGAAGTCGGCGTCCACCAGCCCGTCGGTCACCGTGGCCACGTCGCCGACGCGGATCACGCCCCCGCCCGGGGTCTGGCGGATGACGATCGCCTCGAAATCGGCCGCGTTGTCGGCGAGCTGGCGCGAGGTCAGCGAGACCGTGCCTTGCGCCGTGCGCACCGAGCCCGCCGAGGCGTTGAGCGAAGAGTTTCGCACCGCCTGGGCGACCTCGTTAAAGGTCAGATTATAGCGCCGCAGCGCGTCTTCGGAGACCTCGATGGCGACTTCTTCATCCAGGCGCGCCATGGTGTTTACAAGGCTCGCCTCGGGCACCTTCGCGCCGATCTCGTCGCGGATCTCCTCGGCGATGCGCTGCAGTTCGCGGCGCGAAATGTCGCCGTAGAGCGCCATGGCGAAGGTCTGCTGCTCGTTCTGCCAGCGGCTCACCACCGGGCGGAAGGCGTCGCGCGGCAGGTTGTTGATGGAATCCACGCGCAGCTTGATCTCGTCGACGAAGTCGCCGATCTCCTGGTCGCGGCGGCCCTCCACATTGACCCGGCCGCGCCCTTCCGCGGCGGTGGCGGTGAGCTCTTCAATCCCCTGCAGATCCGCCAGGCTTTCCTCGATGCGCAGGATGATCTGCTCCTCCACCTCCTGCGGCGAGGCGCCGGGCCAGGCCACCGAGATGCTGGCGCCGGGCCAGCTGCCCGAGGGGAAGGTTTCGCGCTGCAGCTGGGTGTAGCCGACGATCCCGCCGATGAAGGCGATGAGCATCAGGAGGTTGGCCGCAACCGAATTGCGCGCCCACCAGGCCAGCAGGCCGCGATGCGACTTTTCTTCAGCACGTTCGACCATGGGTCTCTCCGATTCCTGTCGCGCTCAGGGTCTAGCGGCCGGCGGCGGCTTGCACGTTTTCGACCAGGGCGGCGTCGTCCGCGGCGTCGTCTTCAGGCTCGGGATCGAGGGGCTCGCCGTCGGCGTCCAGCGCACGCACGGCCATGCCGTCCACCGCGCCGCGCACCGGGGAGGTGATGACGCGTTCGCCGGCCGAGACGCCGGAGGCGACCACGACGCGTTCGGGGGTGGATTCGATCACCTCGACCTGCCGGATGGATAGCGCGCCGCCGGGCTCGGCCACATACATGGCGTCCGCGCCGCGCAGAGCGCTGCGCGGCAGCACGTACGCGTTCTCGATGGTGCGCCCGACGATCTCGGCGTTGACGAACAGGCCCACCGCCAGAGGCGCGCCGGCCGCTTCGGCCGCGGCGCCGTAAGGGTCTTGAACCTGGACGATGGCGCCCAGCGTGCGGGTCTGCGGGTCGACCACCGAGGCGGTGCGCACCAGCTCGCCGGTCCAGCTGCGCTGGCGGCCGCCGATCACCGCCGACAGGGCCGCGTCGGGACCGGGCGTGTCGGCGCTCGCCTGGAAGGCGACGGGAATGTTCAACAGTGAAAGCTCGTCATCGCTCAAGGGAAGGGCGATCTCCACGGTCTTGGTGGAGAACACCCGGCCGAGGCGCGCGCCGGGGCCGACATATTGGCCGAGATCGACCTGCTTGGCGCGCACGCGGCCCTCGAACGGCGCAGAGATGCGAGTGCGCGACAGGTTCAG
>JBKHAZ010000253.1:0-3599 GCA_046542605.1 Oceanicaulis sp.
GGCCCGGCGCATCCCTGCGAGCCGCCCGGATATGGCGCGCCGCAGGCGCGGCCCTGCGAGCAAGTTCCGTCGCCGCGCCGCGCCGGTGATCCGGTCCGGCTCGATCCCCGCCTTTTCACCGCGCCTGGCGCAGGCGGCGTCGGCCGCGAGCCGATCGTGCTCGCGCCTGTGCGCCGCTTGCTGGTCAGCGCGCCGGATCCGGCGCCGCGCTCCGCCGGCTCGGAGGCGGCCCGCCGGGGACTCGGGCGGGACTGAGCCGCCCGATCCATCGCGTATTCATACCGATCTCCGCGCTCACGAACGCCGCGCTGCGCTTTTCTTTCGCGGATAGTTTTCCTATAATCGGGACGTGATAAGGATTTTCGCCTCTATCGGGTGTGTTGCGTTCAGTTCACCCGCTATGGCTGCAGAGCCTCTGCCGGGGCCTGTGCCCGCCGAAGCCGTGCGCGTGATCGACGGCGATACGGTTGAGGTGCGCGCCCATATCTGGCCGGGTCATTATGTCGAGACCCGCGTGCGCCTTCTCGGCGTCGATACGCCGGAACGGCGGGGGCCGGACTGCGCGGCCGAGCGCGCCCTCGCCGAGCAGGCGAGCGTCTTCACGACCCGCTGGCTGAACGGCGCGACCATTGGTCTGGAGGAGATCGATCTCGGCAGTTTCGCCGGACGTGTGGTGGCGCGCATCCGCCGCGCCGACGGGGCCGATCTGTCCGAGGACCTGATCGCGGCCGGCCTTGCGACGGCCTACGGCGCGGATGCGCCCTGGTGCGCCGCGCCCGCCGCCCCGGAGCCTTCGCGCTGAGCCCAGGCGCGCTCGTGCAGGGCGTAGGCGATCGTTTGCACCACCGGCTCGACGAGCCCGATCGCCAGCGCGGCGCGCCAGTCGCGGGTCAGCGCAAACGCCACCGCCATGGCCACCAGAAGATGCATCACGGCATAACTCGCGGTTTTCGCCGTGCGGCGTAACGGCGTTCCACGGCGGCGCGCCGGCCAGGATCGAAATCGCATCAGCAGAACGGTCATCAAATCTCTCCTTGTGTTGCTCATGATAATCGTTTGCATCTTGCGGGGGCAAGGGTCCAACGCCGCTCCGGCTATGGATTGTCTCTATGAAACGGATAGAGCCAGGCGAGGCGACGCAAAGAGAGCTTGTCCGTTCCGCCCCCGAGGGGTCACGCCTGGGCCGGTTGGTTCGCGCACGGCGATCCGGCCGGTTGGGACCGGTCGCTGCGGACGTTTTGTCAGGGGGACTATTGGCGTTCCATCTTCTGCGCCGCCGCCGCCGCATTCCGGCTGGCTTGAGCCGCCGCTTTCGCCTTTGCTCGGGACACCCGCCCTCATGCGCAACGTTCGCCTCGGGCTTGCGCCACGCTCGACGTCATCACTGAACGCCCCGCCTCGATGATCGATGACGGCCATCGCTGGATCGACCGCACCCGGAGCGCCGCGCGCAGCGGCCGGGCGCTTGAGCGATTCAACGAGCGCGTCGAAGTGCGCACCGCGTGAACGATCTGAACACAGACCATAACGCCGACTGTACCCGCTCCTCGCTCGATCGCTCGCAGCGCCGATTGCGGCCCCGGGATCCGGTCCCGGGGCCGCCCGCGGCTTCAACTTTCCGGACCGGACAGGCCCATATGGCTTTTCGCCGGGGTCTGCGCGTCGTGCTCTACGAGCAGTTTCTGGACGCGTTTCTCGATGTCGCGGGAGGGTTCGTTCACGACGTCCTTCGGCTCTTCGATGATGATGCGCTTTTCCAGCCGGTCAGTGAGCTGCTGGCGCGCTTCGCCCAGCGTCTTGTCGGCGGCGATCATCACCAGCCGGTCGAAGCGCTGGTCCTCCGCGTCGTGGGCCAGGCGGTCCATGAGACGCTCGGTGAAGCGCGTTTTCTCCAGCTCGTGCCGGTCGGTCTGCTGCACGCCGGAGCGGCCATGGGCGGCCTGTGCGTCGACATCGGCGCCCTTCGAACCCGAGCCGGCGTCCTGGAAACGCCCGGGCCTGTCGGTGGTCTGCTCGCGGTCGGGCGGGTTGTCGTTGTCGAACCGGGCCAGAAGCTCGAGATTGACCGCGTCGTCAAAGCCCTTGTTTTCGAAAACCAGCGCCTTGCCGCCGTCGAACACGGCCACCCAGGTGATTTGATCGGAACCCGAACGCATGGATCATCCTCCTCGAAATGCGAAAATCTTCGAGGACACAAACGCACGCCGGCCGCGTGGCGTTGCGCGGCCTGCGCCGGTCCGGTGCGCTACGGCGTCGGTTAGCCCGGCAGGCTCTCTGGCGCGAAGGTTGCGATGCAGGCGTCTTCAAGCACCCATCGCCCATCCTGCCGGATGAACACGCAGCGGGCGTGGTCGACCGCGGCCTCGCCAAGCTCGGCGCCGGGGATCGTTTCGTTCTGCAGGCTCTCGAACCGGCCGGCCGGGAAGACATAGGTCAGCCGTTCGGTCTCGGAGACCTGCTCGTCCCACAGGCACAGCGGCGGCTGCATGAGCACCGTGCGCACCGACCGGTCGCCCATGCGCGCGCCGAAAACCTGAGCTTCGATGGCCGGATCCAGCGCGCGCAGGCGGGCGGCGGCGGGACCCTCAGCCATCAGGTCGGCGACACGCGCCTCGTCATGGGCGATGATCGAGCCGAACAGGGCGCGTTCGTCCGCCGTGGCGTCGCGGCAGGCTATCGGGCCGGGTTCCGTGGTGGCGCAGGCCGTGACGGCGAGGCCGGCGAGGCCGGCGATAACCGGCATGCGGATGGGGCGGGCGTTCATGGATGTCCTCTCAGAAGGTCCGCTTCGCGGGGGAACGCCAGAATGCCCGCGTGCGGCGCGTCCGCCAATGGCGTGATGCGGTTGTGCTTAACCGCATCCTCCGGCCATGCGGTCGATCCAGGCCGAGATCAGCGCTACGCCCTCCTCATGGGCGACCGCGCGGCCGAGCTCGGGCATCATGATGTCGGGCCGGTCGCTCGCCATGCGATGGACCAGGATGGAGGCGTCGGCGTCGCCCGGCACGATGGAGTAGAGACGTCCGCCCGTGCCGCGCCCGGCGGCGATGGGCGGCTTGCACAAACCGAAATTGGCCGACACCGGCTCCCAGGGTTCAAGATACAGCCCCGACATGTCCGCTTGTCCGGTGCGCGAATGGCAGTGAGCGCAATTGATGTCGATATAGCTGCGCGCCGCATGGGTGAGCGCGGCTTCACTCAACGCAACCCCGGCGCTCCACGCCGCGCTCGCCGGCGCCAGGCCGGGATCGGGCGCCTCGTCAAGAAGCCCGATATCGGCCCAGCGGGTGAGCTGGTTCTCGGTCCCGTGGCCATAGGCGAACGGACCGTTGAGGTGGCGCGCCTTCGGCCCGATCGGGCGCACGCCGCGACCGTCAGTGGTGTCGGTGACATGGCAGTTGGCGCATTGATTGACGTCGGGCACCAGATAATCGAGCGGGCGCGCCGCGCCGGTCTCGCCGACCAGCGTCAGATCGACGAAGGCGCCCGCGCGCTGCAGCCGGGCTTCGCCCTGGTCCTCGTCCCAGACATAGGGCAGCGTCTCCCAGCCCGCCGCGCGGCGCGCCCGCACCCGGGTCTCCACAAGGCGCACGGCGTCG
>JBKHAZ010000254.1:0-3593 GCA_046542605.1 Oceanicaulis sp.
CGGTGAAACAGGCCGAAGGCCGCGCCACGCTGGAAGCCTCCGGCGGCGTGACGCTGGAGACGATCCGTCAGATCGCGGAAACCGGCGTCGACGTGATCAGCGTGGGCGCCCTCACCCACTCCGCGACGAATTTCGATCTGGGCCTGGACGCGGTCTAGCGGGCATCACCTTCGGCTAGGTTTCACCATGCGCCGGGTTGCCCCCGCCCTACGCCTCGCGCTCGGCGATCAGGAGCTGCCGCTCGGAGCGATTGGGGAAGCGATAGAAGATGTGCGCGCCGATGCGGCGGGTGCGCACGAGCGACTGGTTCCAGACCGGGTTCACCTCGGTGGTGTGATAGTGCGTGGCGCGCCGGGTCACAGGCTGAGCAAACCCCATCAGGGCGTGCTCGGCGACGCGCTGCGCTTTGATCCAGGTGCGCCCTTGCGGTGCGCGCGCCAGCGAGCCGTCGCAGGTGAACGTGAACTGGCACCCCGTGGTGCGCTCGCTGCCCTGGTAGACGACGCCGCAAACGGTGTCGGGATAGGCGCGGTGGCGCACACGGTTGAGCACCACTTCCGCAACGGCCGCCTGACCGGCGAAGCGCTCGGAGCGGGCCTCGTAGAAAATCGCTTCGGCGAGACACCGGCGCTCGCGCGCTGCGGCGCGGGCCGCGTCCAGGTGCGTGGTGTCGAAAGTGCGCAGATCATCCAGCGCACGCGCCGTGATCCGCGCACCATAGCGCTCGTCGGGCTCCACCGTGAAGCTCGCGAATTCGAGCGCGGCCGGCGCTTCGTCCCAGCCCGTCTCGGCGGCCTGGTCCAGATAGGCGCTGGCCAGACCGCGCCAGACTTCGCGCTCGTCCTGGATGCGCGCAGCCTCCGGCGCCAGCGTCATCGCACCGCCGACCACGGCGAACGCCGCAGCCGCGGCCGATCCGGCCAGCCAGCGCTTGACGCGCGAAAGGGTCGATCCAGCAACCATGTCGCCTTCTCTCCTCGAAACCGCTGAGGACGCGTCGCACGGTGTTCGAACCGGGCGGGCCGCCCCGGAGCGGGACGACCTCGGCGCGCATGCAAGCAAAGCGCCGAGGGGCGGAGCTAGCTACGCTGCACCCTGACGCCGGTCAATACACCCGCCGGCCGGACTGAATTGTGGCGAAGTACGTCACATTTCAACCCAACTCGCGGTAATCGCCTTTTGTTCCAGGGAAATTCGGCGCAACCTAGCGGCCTCTGCGAAGCGCCGCCTGGGCTGCGGCGAGTCGCGCAATAGGCACGCGGTATGGCGAACAGGACACATAATCGAGCCCCGCCCCCTCGCAAAAGCGAATCGAAGCGGGATCGCCGCCATGCTCGCCGCAAATGCCCAGTTTCAGGTCGGGACGGGTCTCGCGCCCGCGCTCGGCGCCGATCTTGATGAGGTCGCCGACCCCGTCCTGATCGAGGCTGACGAACGGGTCCTTCTCGAAAATCCCGGCTTCCAGATACGCGCCCAGAAACTTGCCCGCATCGTCGCGCGACAGGCCGAACGTGGTCTGGGTGAGGTCGTTGGTGCCGAAGGAGAAGAACTCGGCGTGCTCGGCGATCGCGCCGGCGCGCAAGGCGGCGCGCGGCAGCTCGATCATGGTGCCGATGAGATAGACCGGCGCGGTTCCGGTCTCCGTCTCCACCTCGCGCGCCACCGCCTCGATGCGCACTTTCAGGATCTCCAGCTCCTTGGGCAGGGCGACGAGCGGGATCATCACCTCCGCCACGGGCTGGACCCCGGTCTCCTGCTCCACCTTGGCCTGGGCTTCGAAGATGGCGCGCGCCTGCATCTCGTAGATCTCCGGATAGGTGATCCCGAGCCGGCAGCCGCGATGGCCCAGCATGGGGTTGGTCTCGTTGAGATCGCGCGCGCGCTGCAAAAGCGCGTCGGCGGACAGGCCCGTGGCCGCGGCGACCGCCTTCACGTCCTCTTCGGTGTGGGGCAGGAACTCGTGCAGCGGCGGATCCAGCAGCCGGATCGTGCAGGGGCGGTCCTCCATGATGCGGAAGATCTCCGCGAAGTCGTCGCGCTGCATGGGCAGGATTTTCGACAGCGCCTTGATGCGTCCGTCCTGGGTTTCGGCCAGGATCATCTCGCGCACCGCGGCGATGCGGTCTGCGTCGAAGAACATGTGCTCGGTGCGGCACAAACCGATGCCTTCCGCGCCGAAATCCTTCGCCGTCTGCACATCGGCGGGGGTTTCGGCGTTGGTGCGCACCTTCATGCGCCGGGCCTTGTCGGCCCAGACCATGAGCGAGGCGAAATCGCCGGTGACTTCCGGCTTGATCATGGGCGCCTCGCCGAAAAGCACCTCGCCGGTGGCGCCGTCCACGGTGATCATGTCGCCGTGATTGATGGTGCGCCCGCGCGCGGTGAAGCTCTTGGCGGCTGCGTTGATCTTGATCTCCCCCGCGCCTGAGACGCAGGGCCGGCCCATGCCGCGCGCCACCACCGCGGCGTGGCTCGTCATGCCGCCGCGGGCGGTGACGATGGCCTGGGCGGCGTGCATGCCGTGAATGTCTTCCGGGCTCGTCTCCACGCGCACCAGAATGACTTTCTCGCCCTGCCCGGCCATGGCCTCGGCCTCGTCGGAATCAAACACCGCCTTGCCCACCGCCGCGCCGGGAGAGGCGGGCAGCCCCTTGGCGATGACGTCGCGCTCATAACCGTCGTCGATCATCGGGTGCAGGAGCTGGTCGAGCGCGCCGGGCTCGACGCGCAGCACCGCCTCCTCTTCGCTGATCAGCCCCTCCTCCACCATGTCCACGGCGATCTTCAGGGCGGCGCGCGCGGTGCGCTTGCCGTTGCGCGTCTGGAGCATCCAGAGCTTGCCCTGCTCGACGGTGAACTCGATGTCCTGCATGTCGCGATAGTGCTGCTCGAGCTTTTCGAACACCTCGACCAGCTGGGCGAACACGTCGGGCAGCGCGGTCTCCATGGAGGGCAGGGCGTCCTCCATCTTCTCGCGCATCTTCTCGGTGAGGCATTGCGGCGTGCGGATGCCGGCCACCACGTCTTCGCCCTGGGCGTTGATCAGGAACTCGCCGTAATAGCCGCGCTCGCCGGTGGAGGGGTCGCGGGTGAACGCCACGCCGGTCGCAGACGTGTCGCCCATATTGCCGAACACCATGGCCTGCACGTTCACCGCCGTGCCCCAGCCGGCCGGGATGTCGTACATGCGCCGATAGGCGATGGCGCGGGTGTTCATCCAGCTGCCGAACACCGCTGAGATCGCGCCCCAGAGCTGATCGCGCGGATCGGTGGGAAAAGGCTGGCCCAGCACCTTCTGGACGACCTGCTTGTATTGCTCGATCACCTCTTCCCACTCTTCGGCGGTGATTTCGGTGTCGAGCTGGTAGTCGCGGTCCTCCTTGAAGGTCTCGAGGATTTCTTCAAAGCGTGAATGCGACACCCCCAGCACCACGTCGGAATACATGGTGATGAAGCGCCGATAGCTGTCCAGCGCAAAGCGCCGGTCGCCGGAGAGCTTGGCCAGGCCCTCGGCGGTCTCGTCGTTAAGCCCCAGGTTCAGCACCGTATCCATCATGCCCGGCATGGACGCGCGCGCACCGGAGCGCACCGAG
>JBKHAZ010000255.1:0-3577 GCA_046542605.1 Oceanicaulis sp.
CATTATCGATATCCCCATGCGACCAAAGTCTTATGCAGGCTGGCACGGCGCTTTTAACATCTGCTGAAGACGCACCGCGCCGGCCCGGCAAGCCGGTGGGCGGGCGTGAGGACCCGCCCTAGAAGGAGACGTCGATCCGCCAACCTCCGGCGAATTCAGCCCTGCGGCCGGCAAAGCGCGCTTCAGGCGCCTCGACCCTTGCGAACAGGCTCAGCCCGGCCGCGCCGCCCGCGAACGGCGTGGCGTAAAGCAGCTCGGCGGCGAGATCACGCTCACTCGAGAGCGCCCAGCGGCGAGTCTCCGGCGCAAGCGTCCCGGCGTCGCGGTCGACAACCACGCTGGTGGTGTAGCTGAGTGCGCCGGTCTCGGCGTGCAGGGGCTGGATCATGCTGAACCGCAGCCCGTCGTCTGCGCTGAAGACGCCGTCCCGGCGCAGGCTGACCTGGAAGGCGGTGGACAGGATGTCTTCGGCAAGGCCCAAGGCCCGCGCCTCGCCCGCCCGCGTGCGTCCCAGCGTCGCCGAGCCGGCGAACGACAGCCCATAGGGCAGCGCCGCCTCGCCGCCGAGCGTGAGCGCGTCGGTGGCGGCGTCGGGGAAGGCGAAATCGCCGAGCCCCTGAGCGCCGAGCAAGGCGGCGCTTTCTTCAAGGCGGGTATAGCCCGCGCTCAGCGAAACGGTTTCGCTCATTTCCGCACGCAGCTCGGCGGCGAGGGCGCCGGCCGAATAGGCCTCCAGCGTCCGGAACAAGGCGGTGCTTTCGCCGGTGAAGGGATCGGCGAAGCGATGCGCATCGCGCTTGCCGGTCATGACCACGGCGAGGCTCATGCGCTCGCCCAGCGCCGTTTCGCCGGCCGCATAAGCGCCGCCGGAGGCGAATCCGAGCACAGGATTGACCCCGCCCGTCGCCGGGCGGTGATCGGCGGCCATGGCGAACCCGGCGCTGCGGGTAAAGGCGAGCGCGCCTTCCCCGTGACCGAAGCGCAGAGCATCGCCGGTCAGGCCGTTCTCGATTGCAAACCCCGCCTGGAAGGGGAGCTCGCCGTCCAGCGCGCGTTCGCCGGCGTCAAGGCGCGAAGCGAAGCTCGTCACCGTCACCGCGCCCGATCGCGCGATCACGCGCGCAAGGTCCGAGGAGAAGGCGAACTTGTTCTTCTTGCCGTTCGCGTTCCCGTTCCCGTTCCCGCGAGTCTGGTCCTCGATGTACGTCTCGGCCTGATTATTTGAACCCGCGCTGTCGTCGCCGGACAGGTTCACGTCGTCGACGCTGACCTGGAAGTCGCGGAAGGTGTCGCCGAAGTCCTCGAACAGCGTGATCGTCTCGCCCTTCACATTGGACATGATGTCGCCGTTGATAAAGCCGTATTCGCCCGCTCCGCCGGCTTCACCGTCTGCGCCGATATGGTAGAGATCGGCCGGGTCGAACGGGCGGAAGGACGCCTCGACATTCAACAGGCCGCGACCGTAGACCGCATCAGTCCCCGGATCGCCGAGATCGGTCGCTGAACGCAACAGCACCTCGGCCACCTCGCCCGCCTCCAGCCAGCTCCACCGGCCCAGGACAAGCGCCGCAGCGCCGGACACCAGCGGCGCGGCGAACGACGTTCCCGACATGCGGACCACGCCGCCTTCCCCGTCCGGCGTCAGGATCAGTTCGCCCGGCGCGACCAGGAAGCGGTCCATCAAACGATGACCGTCGCGGCACCCGCCCCTGACGGTGAGGCAGGCCTCGCCGGGACGGTTGGAGAAGCTGGAGATCTCGCCAGCCGGATTGATCGACCCGACAATGATCAGATTCTCCACATCCTCGACATCGCTCCAGTCGATGTCCGCGGTCTGGGTCGAGCCGTCATTGCCTGCGGCGAAGACGAAAAGCGCATCGCGGCGGTGGGCGTTGAGATTGCCCGAGGACAGAACGCGCGCCCATTCAGGATGCAGGGTCCACCCCGGCACGCCCAGGGAGAGATTGATGATGTCGCTGCCGATCTGCGCCAGGCGGCGCACGCTCCAGGTCACGTCCTCCCAGTTCGCCGTCAGCGTCTCGTCGAACGGGTTGGCCAGCCACATAGAGACATCGGGGGCGACGCCCATCACCCCCTCGCCGTCCATGTCCGCCCCGATCAGCGAGGTCACGGCGAGGCCGTGATTGAAATTGAGATATTCGCGGCCGCCGAGCGTGGCGCGATGGCCCTCGCCGGCAACGGAATCGAGGCTGAAGTCGACCAGCCCGACGGTTACGCCCGCGCCGCCGCCGGCCGACTGAGCCAGGGCGGGCGACCAGGCGATGGCCGGCATCCAGTGATCGACCCGGTCCGCCCCCGTAAAGCCCATCAACTCGTCGTAGAACTCCAGGAAGAAGGCCGCGCGCTGCTGCTCATCGAGCCCCGCGAGTGAATACGGATCGCTTGTGTCCAGCCCGTAGCGCGCTTTCAGGTCGGCGAGGAACGCCTCTTCGATGGACCGGCCCGTGGCGGCTTCGACCGCCGGCCCGAACACCGCTTCGGCCTGGGCGAACAGGCTTCCAAGATCGCCGGCGAGCGTGGCGAAATCAGCCTCGGTGAAGGCGTCGATGTCGTCCCAGAACGCGTTGATGTCGCCCCAGAACGGTCCGATATCGCCCCAGAAGGCGTTGATATCGCCCCAGAAGGCGTTGATATCGCCGTAATAGGGATTAATCGTCCCCCAAAACGGATTTATGTCGCCGTAGAAGGGGCTGATATCGCCCCAGAACGCATCGATGTCGCCGTGGAAGGGATTGATCGTGCCCCAGAACGGCGAGATGTCGCCCCAGAACGGCGAAATATCGCCGTAGAAAGGATTTATGTGGCCGTAAAACGGGTTAATTGCGCCGTAGAAGGGATTGATCGCGCCGTAGCTTGGAAGCACGAATTCACCGGCTTCCGGCTCGGAATTGTGATGAGGCGGCTTTGCGGCGATCGCCGGCGCGCCCGCCATTGCGACCAGCGCCGCCGTCGCCACCGTGCGGTTCAGTAAAGCCTTCACGATTCACCCCATGCGCAAAAAATCACAAATTCCGCATTAGTTTGCGCAGGAAATCCCTATTATCTGACAAACCGTCATGGTTTCCCTAAGATAAACGGGCCGCAGCGCGCCGCGCCTCTGCGCCGGCCCCGCGGCGCCCCGGGTTTGGAAGATTGGCGCGGCCCGTGGCATAGGAGTTTTGGCCGCGCGCCGCGCCGCGCCTCTTCATCGCCCCCGGGCCGGTAGCACCGAACCTAAAGGCCGGCCCCGTGATCGGCGCAGCAGAGATCCATGTCTGAAAACCTCATCGCCGTGTTCGGCGGCTTTCTCCTCCTGGTCATCGCCTTCCTCTTCTCCACCAACAAGCGCAAGATTCGTCTGCGCGTGGTGGCGGCCGCGCTGGGGCTTCAGATCGCGATCGGTGTTCTGGTGCTTTACCTGCCGGGCGGCCGCGCCGTGCTCGCCGCGCTTTCCGCGGCGGTGAACGATCTGCTGGGATTCGCCGGGGCTAGCATCGACATGGTGTTCGGCCCCTTGGTCTCGGACGCGGTGGGCTTCAGCTTCGCGCTCAACGTCCTGCCGGTGATCATCTTTTTC
>JBKHAZ010000256.1:0-3553 GCA_046542605.1 Oceanicaulis sp.
TCGCTTTGCCCGGTCACCGGGGCTCCCGATTTCGCCCACCTGGTGATCGATTACGCGCCCTCGACGCATCTGGTGGAGAGCAAGTCGCTGAAGCTGTTCCTCCAGAGTTTCAGAAATCACGGCGCCTTCCATGAAGCCTGCACGATGATGATCGGCCAGCGCCTGGTCGACGAGCTCAAGCCCAAATGGCTGCGCATCGGCGGCTATTGGTACCCGCGAGGCGGCATCCCGATCGATGTGTTCGGCCAGTGGGGCGAAGCGCCCAAGGGCCTGTGGATCCCCGACCAGGGCGTCGCGCCTTATCGCGGCCGGGGGTAGGCGCGGTCCGCGCTTTTCCCGGTGACCATGACGCTCTCTCTGGCCTTCAGGATCGCCGAAGCGTTCAACCTGACGATCGAACAGGTCTTCGATCCCAAGGGCTGACGTCAGGCCGCACCTTCGGCCGCCAAGGCCTGGTCAAGGGTCGCCAGCGCATCCTCGATCCCGCCATGAAAGCTGAGTCCGCGCAGAATTTTCGCATCGGCGAATCCGGTGTCGACCACATGGCGCAACAGCGTCTCGAGCGGCCCCCAGAAGGCGCTGTCGAGAAAGGCCGCCGGCTTGGCGTGGCGGCCGAGCTGGCCGAGCATGACCATGTCGAACACTTCCTCCAGCGTACCCGCCCCGCCGGGAAGAATGAGGAAGGCGTCGGCTTCCTCCACCATCATCGCCTTGCGCGCGGCCATGGTGGCGGTGATGCGCACCTCCACACCGTCCTTGCAGCCCTCGACGGGAATGAGGAATTCGGGAATCACGCCCAGCACCGGGCCGCCCGCATCCAGTGCGGCGCGCGCGGCGACTCCCATCAGACCGGCCTCAGCCCCGCCGTAAACCAGGCGCATCCCGGCCGCCGCGATCGCCCGTCCGGTGTCCGCGGCCAGGCGCTCATAGCGCGGTTCGTGACCTGTCTTCGTCCCGCAGAAGACGCAGATGCTCCGCATTTTCGCCCCATGACGCGCTGAGATTGGCTTTTCCGGCGCATTGAATCGCGCCGTCATGCGCGCCAGTCTACGCCAGCCCTTCAGTCCGGCGCGAGCCTTGCATGGCTTTACGGGACGGGGAAACGCAGCCGGGAGACGCCCATGGCCGCCATGCGGTCCTTTCTCATCGCCACGGTGCTTCTGGTCGCGGCGCTCGCCGCGGCCGCCGCCTTCATCGTCACACGCCCGGGCGCGCAGGACGTGGAGACGGCGCCGCCCGACCGGTCCGGCGCTGCGTCCGTGCAAAGCGAACAGCGCGAAGTTCCCCGCAGCGCGCTCGCTCCGCCCACGTTCGACGTGGTGCGCGTGGACCCGCGCGGCACGGCCGTCGTCGCGGGGCGCGGCGCGCCGGGCTCGACCGTGGCGCTCATGGCGTCGAGCCGCGAGCTGGCTGCGGAGGAAGTGGATTCCAGCGGCGACTGGGTGATGATCATCGAAGATCCGCTGCCCGTGGGGTCGGTGGAGCTCTCGCTTCTGATGACCACCGGGGAAGGCCAGGAGATTCGCTCTGAACAGGTGGTCGTCGTCTCCGTGCCCGAGGGCCGTGACGAGACCCCGCTTGTGGTGTTCAGCCGCCCCGGCGAGGCCAGCGAGGTTCGCCAGAGCCCGTTCGACGGGGTCTCCACCGGCCCGCTGGCTCTGGAGACGGTGGATTACGACGAAAGCGGAACGGTGATTTTCTCCGGCCGCGCCACGCCGGGGCTGCGCGTGCGCGTGCTCGCCGACGGCGAGGCGGTGGGCACGGTGCGCGCTGATTCCGACGGGCGCTGGTCACTGGAGGCCGGGGCCGCCTTCGAGCCGGGCGTCTACGATCTGCAGATCGATATGCTTGACGAGGACGGCCGGGTGACTGCGGTGATCGTGCTGCCGTTCGAGCGCGCCAGCGCCGAACAGGCGCTCGAGGCGCGCAGCCAGGGCCGGGTGGTCGTCCAGCCGGGCAATTCGCTGTGGCGAATCGCACGCCGGCTCTACGGCGACGGCTTTCAGTATACGGTGATCTATGAGGCCAATCGCAATCAGATCCGCGATCCGAACCTGATCTATCCCGGCCAGGTCTTCGCTGCGCCGGGCGAGGAGGGCTGATCGCGCTGCGATGTCTGGCGCCGCGGCGCGCGGCGGCCTAAGTAAGGGCCATGAGCCCCCCCTCCTACATAGCCGTTCTGGACGGACCCGCCCCGGAAGGCCGGCTGTCGGAAGCGGTTTCGCGCCTGTTCGAGATATTGCGTTCCGACGAGATGCGGCGCTGGCGCGTGCGCATGGCGATCGCATTCGCCATTACGCTGGTCTCGAAGCTGTTTTCCGTGTTCGCTCCGGTGGCGTTCGGCGAGGGCGTGAACGTGATCACCGAAGCGCTGGGCGGCGCCGGCGGCAACGCGGGCGATCCCGCCGCTCTGGATGAAGGCGCGGCGGCGGTCGGCGCCGGCGTGTTCGCGGCGGCGGGCGGGCTGTTTCTCGTTTACGGCCTGCTGCGCTTCGCCGCCACCGGAGCGCCGCAATTGCGCGACGCCCTGTTCGCGCCGGTCTCCAACGACGCCCAGCGGATCACCGCGGTGCGCGGCTTCGCCCATGTCCAGTCGCTCTCGCTCGGCTATCACCAGACCAAGCGCACTGGCGCTGTAAACCGGATCATCGACCGGGGCGCGAACGCGGTCGACTTCCTGTTGCGATTTCTGGTGTTCAACATCCTGCCCGCGCTGGTGGAACTGGCGCTGGCGGCCGCGGTGGCCTTCGTGCTCTACGGCTGGGAGTTCTCTGTCATCATCGTGGTTGCGGTGCTCGGCTATGCGGTCCTGACCTGGTCGATGACCGAATGGCGCGTGAAGCTGCGCCGCCAGATGAACGAGGCCGACACCGAGGTGAACGCGCGCGCCGTGGACGCCATGTCGAATTTCGAGACGGTGAAGGCCTTCGCCGCCGAAAAGCGTGAGGCGGATCATTTCAATGACGCCAAAGCCCGATACGCCGCCGCCGCATCCAAATCCCAGCAAAGCCTGGCGGCCCTGAACGCGGCCCAGGCCGCGATCATGAACGGCGGCCTTCTGGCCGTCGCGCTGGTGGGCGGGTGGAAGGCGGTCAACGGCGAGATGCAGGTGGGCGACATCGCCGCGCTCACGCTCATGTTGATGCAGGTTTATCAACCGCTGAACATTCTCGGCTGGGCCTATCGGGAGATCAAGCAGGCGAGTGTCGATCTTGAACGCCTGTTCCAGACCTTGCGCCTGAAGCCGGAGATCGCCGACGCGCCTGACGCCGCGCCGTTGAAGGTCGAGGGCGGCGCGATCCGCTTCGAGGCCGTGAGTTTCGCCCATGACGGGCGCTCGCGGAGCGTCGACCAGGTGAGCTTCGACATTCCCGCCGGCGCCTATGTGGGCCTCGCCGGGCCGTCAGGGGCGGGCAAGTCGACGCTGCTGCGCCTCCTGTTCCGCTTCTACGATCCCGATCAGGGGCGCGTGCTCATTGATGGTCAGGACATCACCGGCGTCACCCAGGAGAGCCTGCGCGACAAGCTCGGCCTCGTTCCGCAGGAAGTGGTC
>JBKHAZ010000257.1:0-3491 GCA_046542605.1 Oceanicaulis sp.
AAAGGCTCAAGGCGCGAGGAACGGTCATGGCGCGCTTTCGGCGACGAAACGGTCGCCCTCCTGATCGAAGCCCATCAAGGTAAGCGCCGCGATCACGTCGCGGTCGCCGGGTTCGGCCACGATACGCCATTGCGGCTCCGAAGCCATCAGCCGAAGCCGCCCCGACAGGGCGAGCGTTTCGGTGTCGCCGCGAAAATCAAGCGCCACCGCATCGCCTGCGCACATCAGCTGAGCGTTCAAGGCCGGCAAAGCAGCGCCGTAGCGCTCGCCGGCCGCGGCGAGCGCGGTGCTGGTGACCTTGCCGCGCGCCTCCCGGCACGCGCCGTCCGGCCCCAGCGCCAGGCGGTCGATCTCGATGCGCGCGCTCTGTCCCGGCGACAGATCGGCCGCCGCGAGCGCATCGACGGCGTCAAGGCTGAGCACGCCGGCCGCGGCCTCCAGGATCACTCCGCCGCCCATCGGCATGACGGCCCGCCCCGCCCCGCGCATGGCCGGATCGGCCAGCGTCCAGTCGATCACCGCCCGCCCGGACAGAAGCGGCAGGGCGTTCAGGCGCGCCTGCATGGCGGCGGCCTCGAACCCCGCCGCCTCGACCCGGCGCAGGCTCGCATTCCACACCGGCCCGGTGACCAGCCCGGCCTGCGCCCCCGCCGGGCGTGCGGCGATGTCGAAGACGACGCGCGCGGGCAGGCTGGCGGCGGCGAATGCCAGAAACGCGATCAGGCCGGCGGCGGCGTAAACGATCCAGCGCGTCACGACGCAGCTCCCGCCCGGCGAACGGTGAGCTGGGCGCGCACGATATTGTCGCCTTCCCTGTCGAAGCTGGCGCGCTCAACGATGACTCCCTCCTCGCGCGACAGATCGGCGAGCCAGGCCAGGAGCCGGTCGGCGGGGGCGGTCTCGAACCAGACCCCCAGCGCGCCGTCGTCCAGCGGCTGAACCCGGGAGATCGGCAGCTCGCGCGCGACGGCGGTGGACCCGATCAGCGTGCGCAGCGGCGCGCCTCCGGCGGAGGTCCGCGCCTCGCGAGCGAGCGCGTTATACCGCGCCACGCCTTGCAGAAGAGTCTCGTAATCGGCCAGCGCCGCGTCGTGGACGCGCTGCGCTTCGGCGCGCCAGCTCAGCGCCGGCCCCAGAACGGCGAACCAGAGGATCAGGGCGGACAGCAAGGCGGCGAGCCCGGCGAGCAGGACCTGCTCGCGCGCGCTGCGCTCGGCCCAGGCGGCGCGCGCCGGCGCCAGGATGTCGCTCAGCGTCATGGCGCCCTCACCGTGAACTCGCCCACCACGCCGGTCTCGGCCTGGCGCGCGCCGCCGTCTTCAAGGTCGACGCCCAGGGTTTCAGCGCGCGCGCGCAGGCGCTCGAAATCGTCGAAGCCGGAATAACGCGCGCTGACCCGCAGAGCGCCGCGCGCCGCGTCATAGTGCATCGCCGTGATCTCCACCGCTTCCTCCTCGGCGGTCAGGGCCGCCAGAGCGGCGGCGAGGTCGAGAAAGCCCATGCCGGCGTCGGCCGCGCCCACGCGGGCGAGCTGATCGCGCAGCTGGGTCTGCACCCGTCGCGCCGGTCCGGCCTGGGGAAAGGCTTCTTCGAACACGGCGATCTCCGCGTCGCGGTAAAGATCGGTGCGATGGTCCAGATAGGCCGCCTGGCCCGCGGCGAAAGCCGCCGACAGCACCACCGCCGCCACCAGCAGCGCGGCGGCCGCGCGCCAGGGCCGCAACAGATCGCTCCAGTTCAAACCCGAGGCCAGCCCTGCGCCGAGCATGGGCGGGAAGAGCTGCAGGCGCACCGGATCGAGCGCGGCGGCGGCGAGCCGCAGGTCCGGCGCGGGCACGCGCTTGAGCGCCACCGGCGCATCGTCCGTCGCGGCGAGCGCCGGGTCGAGCCCTTCGCCGATCAGAAGCCGGCGCGGCGCGATCCGCGCCGCCAGCGCGGGCAGGACATGGCCGGCGAGCTCGGTTTCCACCGCGCCGCACAAAGGCTCGCGCAGCGCCGTCTCGGCATCGCGCGGCGCCGGGGTTTCGCCTGAGCCGTCTTCGGTCTGCGCCGAGGCGGCGCGGGTCTGGAACAGCACTCGCCCGCCCGCCTCGAACGCGAACAGATCAGCCCCCTGAGCGTCCGGCGCCAGCGCGTCGGGCACGGCGTAGACCGGCTTGATCCCGGCCGCGGCGGCGAGCCGGCGCCAGGTGTCGCGCAGCTCCGCTCCGGCGGCCGCCACCAGCCGCAGGCCCGCGGCGTCGCGGGGACCGGCCTCGACCACGGTGTCCTCCAGAGCCGCCGCGAGATGATCCTCGATGAGGAACGGCGCGGCGCGGCGTGCGTCGCGTTCGGATTTGCCGGGCGCCTCGACACGGCGCAGAAACAGCGTCTCTGACGGGATCAGCGCCACCGCACGCTCGGGCCGCGCGCCCTTCAGGTCGGGCGCCGCGTCCGCGCTCATCCGGCCCTCGTCGAGCACCGCGCCGCCGGACACCAGCGCCCAGCCGGCCTCGCGCACGCCCGCCTCCGCCGGCAGAGTGATGACCAGCACGCTCATCTAGAAGGCTCCAAAGCGTTCGCCATGGCGGCGCATCCGCCCTCCCTCGTCCAGTTCGGCCAGCTGGCTCAAGGTGAAGCGGGCCTCGTCGACCTCGACCTCCACCGTCATTTCAAACCAGCGTGTGCGCACGCCCAGCGCCTCACGCCAGTGCGGTTCGAGGCCCAACCGGGCGAGCAGCGGGTCGGCCCAGACCTGCTCCGGAGCGTCATAGCCTTGCGGCGGCCTTCGATAAAGCACCGCTTCGGCGTCCGGCGCCGAAAGCGCACCGCCAAGCGCCGCCGAAAGCAGCGCCGCCTGATCGAGCGCCAGCGTGTTGACGTTGACCGGCGGCTGGGCCGGCTCGGGCCGCACACACAGCCAGGGCGAGAGCGCGCGGTAGAGGTCCGGCGTCATCACCGGCAGGGCGAGCAATTCCTCCAGCTCGGAAAAGCGCCGGTTCGCCGCGCGGTAGGGCGGATCGAACCGCGCGTAGGTGTCGTCCTCCGCCCCGCCCGGCTCGGGGCGGGTGTCGGGGTCGGTCCAGTCGACGATCTGCGCCATCAATTGCTGCGCGTCGCCGGGCGGCACGGCGATCTGCTCGGCGAGGCTGAGGAACATGGCCTCGGCGCGCGCCCGGCCTGTGGGATCGGCGTCCTCGCCGGCGGGGGCGAGCGCGTTGATGTTGAAACAATTGTTTCCATCGCGGATGGTCCCGGCGATCCGGCCCCGTTCAATGGAAAAGACGTGCGGGCCCTGGCGCCACGGCGCGGACGGCCGGGTCACCTCGCGCTCGCTCAGCTCGGAGCGCATCAGCACGCCTTCGGCGAATTCGCGCGCGCCGCGGGCGTACCAGAACGCCTCGGCGCGCGCCTCGGTCTGTGCGGTGCGGAACACGGCGAAGCGCGTCATGTCGGTGAGCTGGACCGCCACGGCGGCCATCAGCGCCACGATCAGAAGCGCGGCGATCAGG
>JBKHAZ010000258.1:0-3461 GCA_046542605.1 Oceanicaulis sp.
GCTCCATGTGCGCCCGGCTGCGCTGGGGAAGCTGGGCCAGCGCCGCATGCAACGCGTTGGTGTAGCGGCCCTCATAGCCGAGCGCCGCGGCGAGTGCGAGATGGGCGCGCGGATAGTCGGGATCCCGGGCGAGCGCCTCGCGCGCGAGCGCGGCGGCGGCGCGCGCGCGCCGGCGTTTCTCAAGCCTGTCCGCCTCGATCAGTTCGCCGAGCACGAGAGGCGCGAGGGCGGCTTCAGCGGCGTAGGTGAGAGAGATCGCATCATCGGCCTCGCCGGCGAGCGTGCGCGCATGGGTCCAGTCGCCCGCCTCAAACGCCTCGCGAACGCTCGGCTGGCCGAACGCCGGAGCCGGACCGCCGCTCAGGGCGGTCGCGCAGACGAAGAGACAGGCGGCGAGCCGCGAGGCGAAGCGCTGGCGCATGACGCCAAACATAGGTGCACGCGCCGCCGGCGGGGAGCGCCGGAGAATGCGGGGTCGGGGCCGGGGCATGGCCGGGACAACGCGAAACCGGTCCGGAGGGTCCGCTTAGTCGGCGCCCATGACCCGGCCGGCGACGGCGTCGAGCTTGGCCACCAATTCCGGGTCGCGATGCTCGGGCGCGGTGAGGATGGCGTAATCCAGAGCGGTCTCGATGCCTTGCGGGGAGGGCGTGCGCGCGCTGGAGGCTAGGGTCCTGGCGAGCGTGCGCACCAGCGCGTGCGCGGTTTCGGTGTTGGCCTTCATCACCTTCAAAATCTCGGTGACGTCGACATCGTCCTCGCTCGATCGCCAGCAATCATAGTCGGTGACCATGCACACGCTGGCGAAGGGAAGCTCGGCTTCCCGGGCGAGTTTGGCCTCCGGCATGTTGGTCATCCCGATCACATCAAGGCCCCAGGACCGATAAAGCGCGCTTTCGGCCCGGGTGGAGAACTGGGGGCCCTCCATGGCGAGATAGGTTCCCCCGCGCTGGACAGGGTTGGCGCCGGCCGCTTCGGCGGCGTCCGCGCAGAGCCCGGACAGGCGCTTGCAGACCGGGTCGGCCATGGAGACATGGGCCACGCAGCCTTCGCCAAAGAAGCTTTTCTGGCGCGCGAACGTGCGGTCGACGAACTGGTCGACCATGACGAAGGCGCCGGGCGGGAGCTCTTCTTTCAGCGAGCCGCAGGCCGACAGGGAGATCACGTCGGTGACCCCGGCGCGTTTGAGCGCATCGATATTGGCGCGGTAATTGATCGCCGACGGGGGAATGCGGTGACCTTCGTCATGGCGGGGCAGGAACACCAGGTCGAGCCCTTCCAGCTGCGCATGGACCAGGGCGCCCGACGGCTCGCCCCAGGGAGTGTGGAGGCGCTGCTTCTTCACCTCAACCAGACCGGGAAGCCCATAAAGACCCGAGCCGCCGACGATTCCAAGCTTCCAGCTCATTCCCCGCTCCTCCAGAAGGCGTCCGGCGCGCTCGCCTGCCACCGGGTCAGCTCCGCCCAGCCCCCCGCGGCGCGCAGCGCGGTGGCGATGAAGGGCCGCTTGATGTGTTGATAGGCCTCGCGATCCTTCTTCGTTTTCTCCGCGAGCGCCAGCTTGAACGCGCCGTAGTCGCGCCGCGCGGCCGCATCGTCGCGCAGATAGTCGCGCAAGAGGAAGGTGTTGCGCGCGCTCGCCCCGCCATTGCGGCGCACATGCACATGAACCCGGCGTTCGCCCTTCGGCTCGCGGAAGAACAGCTTGGCCCAGTCATCCTCGCCGAGAACGGGGGCCATGTCCTCGTGGTTCGCGTCGCCGGTGATTTCCGCCACATGGCGGAAGCCGGCTCCGCTCATGCGCGCGATCAGCTCCGGTTGATCGTCCAGCCGTATCACCAGCGCCTGAATGTCGATCACGTCCTTGGCCGCAAGGCCCGGCACGGCGGTGGAGCCCACGTGATCGACGCGCAGCGCCGCCTCGGCCAGGGCTGCGGCGACGCGTTCGGCCCAGTCATGGCCTTCCTCCAGCCAGCCCGGCTGCGGTTCGGAAACGGCGATCGGATCTTTCTTCATGTCCTTCGCTTTTAAAGCGGTTCGTCTTTAACGAAAACGGGCCGCCTGCGCTGCAGGCGGCCCGGTCCCGTTTCACCTGTGGATCAGGCTAGTGCTTCACCCGGCTCCAGACCTGGCGATAGGAGGCGTAGAGAAGCCCGGCCAGGATCAGGAGATAGATCATCACCATCAGGCCCATGCGCTTGCGCGCCTCCATGTGCGGTTCGCCCGCCCAGGTCAGGAAGGCGGTGATGTCCGTCGCCATCTGCTCGGGCGTGGCTTCTGTGCCGTCCTCGTACTGGACAAGGTCGGGATAAAGCTGCGGCGGCATGGCGATCACCTGACCCGACATGTACGGGTTGTAGTAATTGCCTGGCCGGACCTCGAGGTCGGCGGGGACCTCGTAATCATAGCCCAGAAGCAGCGAGCGGATGTATTCCGGTCCGCCCTTGCGCGCTTTCACGATGACCGAGAGGTCGGGCGGGTAGGCGCCGCCGTTGGCCGCGCGCGCCATCTGCTCGTTCTCGTAGGGTTGCGGCAGGTGGTCGGACGGACGGCCGGGGCGTTCGAACATGTCGCCGAACTCGTCGGGCCCGTCCTCGACCACGTAGTTGGCCGCGATGGACCGCACGATCGGGTTGTCGTTCGGGTTGGGGGTGTCCTCCATGAAGAAGGGGCCGCCCTCCATCCCGAGATGACGGAAGTCCAGCTGGCGCATGCCGTGGCAAGCCGCGCAGACCTGCTCGTACACCTGGAAGCCGCGCTGGAGCTGGGCCTGGTCGAACGTGCCGAACGGACCTTCGAAGACGAAGTCATAAGGCTCCGGCTTCTTGTATTCGCCCGCGGCCCAGGCCAGCGGCGCGGTGAGGACGAGGGTCCCCGCGGCGGCTGCGAGGAGGCGTTTGATCGGTTTCATCTATCGCTCTCCTATTCGGCGGGCGCGGTGGCGGGCGGCGGGGTCGCCGTGCCGCCGGTCTCGGTCTTCTTGCCGGTTCCCAGCACCGAGTCCTCGATCGAGGCCGGTCGCGGGGTCGGTTTCTCGATGAAACCGAGCACCGGCAGGATCACCAGGAAGTAGGCGAAGTAGTACAGGGTCAGCACCCGGCCGAGGAGCAGGAAGTCCACCCCGATCGCGCCCAGCACCGGCACCTTGTTGTCCGGCAGTTCCGCACCGGCCCAGCCAAGGCCGAGGCACGCCACGACGAAGAACAGGAAGAACCAGCGCGCCAGCGGGCGGTAGCGCATGGAGCGCACCTTGCTGGTGTCGAGCCACGGCAGGATGAACAGCACGCCGATGGCGCCGAACATCAGGATAACGCCGCCCAGCTTGTCGGGCACGGCCCGCAGGATCGCGTAGAACGGCAGCAGATACCATTCCGGAACGATGTGGGCCGGCGTCACCAGGGCGTTCGCCTCGATATAGTTGTCGGCGTGGCCGAGCGCGTCGGGCCAGTAGAACACGAAGA
>JBKHAZ010000259.1:0-3449 GCA_046542605.1 Oceanicaulis sp.
CGTCGCCTGCCTCTATCGCCGCGACCGGGCGAACATGCCGGGCAGCGCGCGCGAAGTGGTTCACGCCGAGGAAGAAGGCGTGGTGTTCAACTGGCTTTCCGCCCCGGCGGCGATCCTCGGCGACGCGGAGGAGGCGACGGGCGTGAAGGTGCAGAAGATGACGCTGGGCGCCCCCGACGCCACCGGCCGGCGCAGCCCCGTGCCGCAGCCCGGCGAGGAAAGCGATTTCCCCGCCGACATGGTGATCGCGGCGCTGGGCTTTGAACCGGAGGACTTTCCCAACGCCTGGGCGGCCGCCGAGCTGGAGTTGAACGCGCGCGGTGCGGTGCGGGTGACGAAGGGCTGCCGCACCAGCCTTCCCGGCGTCTACGCCGGCGGCGACGCGGTGCGCGGCGCCTCGCTGGTGGTCTGGGCGATCAAGGACGGCCAGGACGCGGCGAAAGCCATCCATGAAGATCTGATGGCGAAAGCCGCAACCGAGCGCCAAGCTGCGCTTGCGGAGCCTGCCGAATGAGCGATTACGTCACGAAATACCAGACCGAGCGCCAGCGCCTGATCGACGCCGGGGCCTATGATCCCGAGAGCGAGCGCGATGCGTGCGGGGTCGGGCTTGTCGCCGATACGAACGGCCAGGCGCGCCGGGAGACGGTGCAGCTCGCGATCGATGCGCTGAAAGCCGTCTGGCACCGCGGCGCGGTGGACGCGGACGGGCGCACCGGCGACGGGGCGGGCCTGCGTGTCGGCATTCCGCAGGATTTCTTCAAGGCCAAGGTCGAACGCACCGGCCACAAGCCGGGCGAGGCGGCGATCGGGGTGGGCATGGTGTTCCTGCCGCGCACCGACTTCGCCGCCCAGGAGCGTGGGCGCACCATCGTGGAGACCGAGGTCCTGCGCGCCGGGCTTCGCCTCTATGGCTGGCGCCAGGTGCCGATCGATCCCTCCTGTCTCGGCGACAAGGCGGCCGCGACGCGCCCGGCCATCGAGCAGATCCTGTTCTGCGATCCGAAGAAGCGCTCCTCCACCGTGCTGGAGCGGACCCTCTACCTGACCCGCCGCCGCATCGAGGCGCGCGCGCGGGCCGACGCCCTGCCAGGCTTTTACGTGTGCTCGCTGTCGGCGCGCGACGTCGTCTACAAGGGCATGTTCCTGGCCGAGGCCATCGACGCCTTCTATCCCGATCTGAAGGACGAACGCTTCATCTCGCCCTTCGCCATGTTCCACCAGCGCTATTCCACCAACACCTTTCCGGAATGGAAGCTGGCCCAGCCCTTCCGCATGCTCGCCCACAACGGCGAGATCAACACGCTGAAGGGCAATCGCAACTGGATGAAGAGCCATGAGATTCTCATGGCGTCCAAGGCGTTCAAGGACGCCGAGGAAATGGTCAAGCCGGTGATCAGCCCCGGCGCGTCCGACTCCGCGGCCCTCGACGAGGTGTTCGAGATTCTCGTGCGCGCGGGCCGGTCGGCCCCCATGGCCAAAACGCTTCTGATCCCCGAGGCGTGGTCGAAACGCTCTGATCTGATGCCGGGCTCCTGGCGCGGGCTTTACGAGTACTGCAATTCGGTCATGGAGCCCTGGGACGGGCCGGCGGCCGTGGTCGCCTGCGACGGGCGCTGGGCGATCGCCGGGCTCGACCGAAACGGGCTGCGTCCGCTGCGCTGGAGCCTGTCCGACGACGGGCTTCTGGCGGTGGGGTCGGAAACCGGCATGGCCGAAATTCCGGTCGACCGGGTGATCGAGCGCGGCGCCGTGACGCCGGGCCGGATGATCGGCGTGGATCTGCAGGACGGCGGCTTCCGGCGCGAGACCGAAATGCTCGATCTGTTGAGCGAAAAACACCCCTATGAGGCGTGGTTGAAAAATGTTCGCGAGATCGAGCCCGATATCGGTCCCGGGCCCGAGGCGGCGCTGTATTCCGATGAAGAGCGCGCGCGCCGCCAGGCGGCCGCAGGCCTGACGCTGGAGGAGATCGAACTCATTCTCTCGCCCATGGCCGAGACCGGCAAGGAGGCCGTGGGCTCCATGGGTGACGACAGCCCGCTGGCGGTCCTGTCCAACCGCTACCGGCCGGTGAGCCATTATTTCCGCCAGAACTTCTCCCAGGTCACCAATCCGCCCATCGACCCGCTTCGCGAAGGCCGGGTGATGAGCCTGAAGACCCGGTTCAAGAACCTGGGCAACATCCTTGCGGAAGACGAGACGCAGACGAATGTCTACGTGCTGGAAAGCCCGTGCCTGACCAACGGCATGTACGAACGGCTGCTCGGCATGCTGGGCGAGCGGGTGACGGTGATCGACGCCACCTTCCCGGCCCAAGACGCCACTGGAACCGGCGGCGGTCTGATGGCCGCGCTCGACAGGCTGCGCGAAGAGGCCGCCGCGGCGGTGAGGGACGGCGCCGAGCACCTCATCCTCACCGACGAGGCGCAAGGCCCGGATCGCTGCGCGGCGCCCATGGCGCTGGCGGTCGGCGCGGTGCACACGCATCTGACCCGCACCGGGCTGCGCACCTACACCTCGCTCAATGCGCGCGCCTCCGACGTCACCGACGCGCACGGCCTCGCCGTGCTGATCGGACTCGGAGCGACCACGGTCAATCCCTACATCGCGTTCGAAACCGTGGCGGCGCGCACCCAGCGCGGGCTGAAGGGGATGAGCGCGGAGGAGAAGGCCGACAACATGCAGAAGGCCTTCGACGCCGGCCTTCTGAAGATCATGTCGAAGATGGGCATCTCGGTGGTGAGCTCCTATCGCGGCGGGTGCAATTTCGAGGTCCTGGGCCTCAGCCGCGCGGTGGCCAGCGAATATCTCGGCGGGGTCACGAGCCGCATCTCCGGCATCGGGCTTGCGGGCCTCGAGCAGAAGCTCGCCGAGCTGCACCGCTGGGCCTGGTCCGACGAGGACGCCGTGCGCTTGCCCATTGGCGGGTTCTACCGCCAGCGTTCGTCCGGCGAGATTCATGCGGTCGAGGCGAAGTCCGTCGCCGCGCTGCAAAAGGCGGTGCGCGAGGAGGATTACGACGCCTTCCGCGAGTACGTCGCCTTGCAGGAGCGCGACGAGCAGCCGATCCAGCTGCGCGACCTGCTCGAACCCCGGGCGCTGGGTCCGGGAATCGACGTGTCCAGGTGCGAAAGCGTCAATGAAATCCGCCAGCGCTTCGTCACGCCGGGCATGAGCCTCGGCGCGCTCAGCCCGGAAGCGCACGGCGCGCTGAACGTCGCCATGAACCGGATCGGCGCCAAGTCGGTCTCCGGCGAGGGCGGCGAGGACCGCGCGCGCTACACCCCGCTTCCCAGCGGCGACAACATGAACTCGGCGGTCAAGCAGGTGGCCTCCGGCCGCTTCGGCGTGACAGCGGAGTACCTCAATCAGTGCCGTGAGATCGAGATCAAGATCGCCCAGGGCGCCAAGCCCGGCGAGGGCGGCCAGCTGCCCGGCTTCAAGGT
>JBKHAZ010000260.1:0-3385 GCA_046542605.1 Oceanicaulis sp.
GCCCTGGCCTGCGACGGCCAGCGCCACCGCCTCGCCCACGAGCGCGCTTGAGTCTTCATCCGACACCCAGAGCATCGTCTCGAACGGGGCGCGGATCGCCGCGTCGCGGTCGACGCCGAACAGGCTGCGCGCCGCCGCATTCAGGTCGGCGACCCGGCCGTTCACGTCGATCACGGCGACAAGCGCCAGGGTCCGGTCGAGCACCTTGCGAAGCTCGGCCTGGGCGTTTTCCAGCATGTCGCGCGCGCCGACCTGTTCGGTGATGTCGTAGCCGAAACCGATGACGCCGCCGATCGAGCCGTCATCGTGAAACCAGGGCAGCAGCGCGGAATAGAAGACGGCCCCGCCAAACCCATCGATGGCCAATTCCTCGTCGATGACCGCCTCGCCGGTGCGATACACGTCGTCCATGCGTTGGAAGACCGGGTCTGTGAATTGGGGGATCGCCTCGCGGATTGGACGGCCGACCACCTCGGACTCGGTGAGATAGCCAAGGCTCGACGGATTGGCGTAGACGACCACGTGCTCGGGGCCCTCGTGGATCGTCGCGGTCGCAGGAATGATATCCAGAAGCCGGCGCAAACGGCCTTCAGCCTCCATCGCTTCGCGCTTGAGGCGGCGCTCTCGGGTCACTTCGCGCACGCACGTGCCGACCGCCACCACCTCGCCGCCGATCTTCACCGGGTAATAATCGGCGAGGAAATCGCGCACGACGCCGGGATCGGAGGGAATTTCCGCCGTCACCTCAAGGCCCAGAACCGGCTCGCCGGTCTCGAACATGGTCTTGACGATTCGGGTCACTTCCGGATCGGCGCCGGGCGAAAGCTCGTCGCCCTTGCGTCCGATATGATCTTCGATGGAGATGCCGTCTATCTCGGCCATGCGCTTGTTGATGCGCAGGAAACGCATCTCGCGATCATGCAGGGCGACGCCCACCGGCAAGGCGTCATAAAGCGCCTCAAGCTCCGCGAGCCGTCGCTCGGCCTCGGCGTCGGAGAGCGTGCGCCGCGCCTCGGCGCGGTGCTGGCGCGACAGATCGAGCCCGGTGGCGACGATTTCGGTGACCGCTCCGGTCGAATCGCGGACCGCCGACAGGCTGAGCGCGATCGGGAGGCTCGCCCCCTCGCGGTCCCAGGCTTCGGCTTCGATCTCGGCGAATCCGGACCTGGCCGCGGTCTCCACCGCGGCGCGCAGCCGCTCCGGCTGTCCGGCGGCGGCGGCCCACCAGGGCGCATTGCAAAATGCGGTTCCAAGCAGCGCCTCGCGCGCAACGCCTCCGGCGGACACGGTGCGCTCGTCCACGAGCGTCATCCGCCCCTCGCGGTCCATGACCACGACGAAGACCGCGAGCGCGTCGAGAATGCGCTCAAGCCGTCCGGTCCGGTTCGGTTCGGCGGCGTCCTGGGCCAAGCCTGAAGCTCCCGATGGCTGCATCGGCGGGCGCGGTTCGCGCATCCGCCCACCGTATAACGCCCGCTTTCGCAAGATAGGGCGGCCCCGGAGAAAGCACTGCAAACCGCGCCAGATTCAGCGGCCGCACGCCGGCGGGCCGTTGATCGGCGAAATCGCCTCTGACCCGGCTCCCATAACGCGTCGCGGAGATGCGGCGCGCGCTGGCGAGCGAAACCCGGCCCGTTTACGCTCTCGCACGCGGAGGCGGTTCGGTCTGCCCGCGCCGGCGGCGATCCGCGTTTCAGGGCGCCGGATCCCAGGTTTTGTGCGCAATTGCGCCGCATGGCGCATGAAGCCGGTTGAAAAATGCGAGGGGTCGTTTTAATCCGCCCCGATGACCGGGATTTGCGGGCGCGGCCTACGATGCGTCAAGCCGACGCATCGGCGCGATCACCCCCGGCTCTATGTCTGGCTTGCCGCCGGCGTATCGCGGGGATGAACCTCGCTGGACGGCGGACGGTTCCAATCGAGAGGTCGGCACGTGACGGACGTGAACAGCAATCCGGAGACGGGCGAACAGCCCAGCCGCCGGGATTTCATCCATATCGCCGCCATCGGCGCGACGGCTGTCGGCGGCGCTTTCGCCATCTGGCCGTTCATCGACCAGATGAACCCGGCTGCGGATACGCTCGCCGGGGCCACCACCGAGGTGAACATCGCCGAGCTGGACGAAGGCACGGAGATGACCGTGATGTTCCGCTCGCGCCCGCACTTCGTGCGCCGGCGCACGGCGAGCGAGATCGAGGCGGCGCGCAGCACCGACCTGTCGGCCCTGCCCGACCGCGATGCGCGCAACGTCAACATCGAATCCGGCGCCCCGGCCACCGATGAGAACCGCTCGGCGCTGACCGCCGCCCTCGACGAGGGCGTGTCGGTCGACGAGGAAGTGCGCGCCTCACTGCTGGTCACCAGCGCGAGCTGCACCCATTTGGGCTGCGTACCGACGTCGGAAGCGGGCGATTACGCCGGCTGGTTCTGCCCGTGCCACGGCTCGCACTACGACACGTCGGGGCGCACCCGTCGCGGACCGGCGCCCGAAAATCTTCCGATCCCGCCGATGACCTTCATCTCAGCGACCACGCTGCGGCTCGGCTAGGAGTAGATCCATGAGCGGACCAAGCACTTACGAACCCAAATCCGGCTTCACGCGCTGGCTTGACGCGCGTCTGCCGGTGGCGCGGCTGGGCTGGGATTCTTTTGTGGATTTCCCGACCCCGCGCAATCTGAACTACTGGTACACCTTCGGCGGCATCCTCACCGTCTGCCTGATGGTGCAGATCATCACCGGCATCGTGCTGGCCATGCACTACGTGCCGCACATCGATTACGCGTTCGACTCCGTCGAGCGGATCGACCGGGACGTGAACTTCGGCTGGCTTTTGCGTAGCATCCACGCCAACGGCGCCTCGATGTTCTTCCTGGCCGTCTACCTGCACATCTTCCGCGGCCTTTACTACGGATCGTACAAGGCGCCGCGCGAGCTTCTGTGGATCCTCGGCGTCGTCATCTACCTCTTGATGATGGCCGCGGCCTTCCTCGGCTACGTCCTGCCCTGGGGCCAGATGTCCTACTGGGGCGCCATGGTGATCACCAACCTGTTCGGCGCCTTGCCGCTGATCGGCGGACCGGTGACCGAGTGGCTGTGGGGCGGCTTCTCCGTCGGCAATGCGACGCTGAACCGCTTCTTCTCGCTGCACTACCTGATCCCGTTCCTGATCGCGGGCGTGGTGGGCCTCCACGTCTGGGCGCTGCACGTGCCGGGCAACAACAACCCGACCGGGCTCAACGTGAAGACCAAGAACGACACCCTGCCCTTCCACCCGTACTACACGGTGAAGGACGGGTTCGCGATCGTGGTCTTCCTGATCATCTTCGCCTTCTTCGTGTTCTACTGGCCCGACGCGCTCGGCCACGCCGACAACTATATCGAGGC
>JBKHAZ010000261.1:0-3377 GCA_046542605.1 Oceanicaulis sp.
GCGGAACCCGCGTAGGCCGTACCGTAGCGCATGTCGCCGCCGCCGGCGCCGACCTGATCGGGCCCGTCCCCGGCGCGGGGATAGTAGAAGGTCTTCGTGATCACCGTGCCGACGGGAAATTCGAACGCCTCGCGCGCGTCATAGGCGGCGGGCGCCGCGCCTTCGGGCGTCCAGACGGTTCTGAGCTTGAGCGCATAGTCGGAGAACAGGGCGGTGTTCAGGTCATAGGGCGTCACGCCGTCGCCCAGCACGAGCGCGCCGCCGCCGGCGGCGAGCTGGCCCCAGTCCGACAAGAGGTCCGGCCGGCCGGCCTCGACGAAGCGCGGCTCGGGCGCGGCGGGCGGCTCTGCGGCGTGCGGCGGAGAAGACGCGCCGCACGCCGCCGCGAGCAGCGCGGCGGCGGCGATGATCAGGCTGGCGAGGCGCATCTAGAGCTCCAGAACCACCGGTTCGAGCGGGGCGAGCGTGCAGTCGAACGGCTCGGTCCCGTGGCGCGGCTGATCGGCGCCGCGCGGGTCCTCCACCCACAACACTTCGGCGTCGTTGACGCAGATGCGCTTCTCCTGGGGCAAACCTTCGGCGTAGGCCGCGTCCACATAGCCGTCCCAGATCACCGGCGGCAGGGCGCCGGCGGGCCCGAACAGCGCGATGCGGGCGGCCTGCAGCATCATGGCGTCGGGATCGCCGCCGCCGCCTTCATACGTGTTGTCATGCACCCAGATCCCTTCGGGGTAGGGATTGAAGGCGTCGGCGCGCGACAGGTCTTCAAAGCCCGACGAGTAATAGCTGGAGATGACGACATGGCCGGTGCGGTTGTCGCGCAGCCGGTTGTTGAAAATGTGCACGTCGTCATTGGCGTTGATGATGATCCCGGCGCCGGCGGGGACGCTCGCCACCGGCGTGCCGGCGTGGCCGAAATTGGCGGTGTTGTTCTCGAAGACGTCGTTGTCATGGACCCGCGCGCCGGCGCCGGGGCGCGGCAGGTGGGGCATGTTGAACACCAGGATGCCGCCGGTGTTGTTGGTGGCGATGTTGCCGTACACGTCGGCGTGGTTGGAGTTCTCGATTTCGATGCCGGCCACGTTGTACTCGGCGCGGTTGTTGCGCACGATGATGCGGTCGGACTGGCCCACGTAAACGCCTGCATCGGACGCGCCGATCGCGACGGAGTCCTCGATCAGCACGTCGGTGGATTGGACCGGGTAAAGCCCGTAGGCGCCGTTCTCGGTGGAGGGGCCGTTCGTCCACTCCACCCGCACGCCGCGGATGACGATATTGTCGCCGTCGGTGATCTTCAGCGCGTCGCCCACCGTGTCCTCGATGGCGAGGTTCTCGATGGTGAAATTGTCAGCGCCCGACACCAGGAGCCCTTCCGCGCCCTGACGCTGCTCGGCGAAGGAGAGCACCGTGGCGTCCATGCCCTGGCCGCGGATGGTGACGTCGTCCACGGTGAGCGACAGGCCGCGCTCGATGAGGAAATTACCCGCCGGTATCTCGATCACGTCGCCCGGCTGCGCGTCCAGCAGAGAATCCATGAGCGCATGCTGGTAGGCCCGGTCGAATTGCGAGGTGTCGCGCGCGGCCTCTTCTGCGGCGCAGGCGCAAGCGAGCAACCCGGCGAGCGCCGGAGCGAACAGATGTCCAGCCTTCATGGAAGGCCTCCTCCCTGACTGGCGCGGGTGTTTTCACCCTGTCGCGATTGCGGAAACCATAAACGAACAGGGTTCACGGTGTCGAGGCCGCGTGCGGGCCCGCCGCGGCGACCGCACAAACCGCGAAATTGTGAACTCGCCCGCCTGTGCTGCGTTTCTTGTGGAACCGCTATCGAAGGAGGCGCGCGCGCATGCAGGCGCTCATCGACCGGCTTTCACGGCTGGGGGACGTGTCGCAGGACCAGATCGACCGGCTTCAGGCCCTGAAGCCCCGGCGACGCGGCTTCGTGCGCGGCGCGGTTCTGCGCCGCTGCGATGAGGCGAGCACGCACGTTTTCTGCATCGTGAGCGGGTGGGCGATCCGGTGCCGCATCCTGCCGGACGGCCAGCGCCAGATCCTCTCCATCATGATGCCCGGCGATGTCTGCGATCTGCAGGCGCTGGTCGGCGCCGACCATGACCACCACATCATCGCGCTTACCGATCTGGAGGTGGACGAATGCCCGGCCGTTCGCTTTGAAGCGCTGGTCGCCGGCGAGGCCGCGCTCGCTCAGCTCTTTCTCATGGGCAAGGTGCGTGAGGACTCGCTGTTGCGCGAGCAGATCGTCCGGCTCGGCCGGCGCAAGGCGCGCGAGCGGGTGCTGCACCTGTTCGTGGAGATCTGCGAACGCCAGCGCCAGAACGGAGAGGCTCGCCCCAACAGGCTCGCCCACGGCCTGAACCGGGAGACCCTGGCCGATGCGCTGGGCCTGTCTCCGGTCCATGTCTCGCGCAGCCTCGCCGCCTTGACGCGCGCCGGCGTGATCGCGGTGGAGCGCGGCTGCGTGGAGATTCACGACCTGGAGGCGGCGGCCCGGCTGTGCGCCTACGACCGGGCTTATCTGCATGAGGGCGGACACGGGCTGCGCCCCGCGCTGCAAAAGACGGAGCAAGGGTAACAAATGTTCACGCGGCCGGGTCCGCGGCCCGGCAGTGTTTGTTTCACCGCCTTGGGAGGTGAGACAATGACGCGTTATCAGTTGCGAGGATTAATTCCGCCTTTGCGCCGTTACGCCCGGCTCATGACCGGCGACGCCGCCGCCGGCGACCAGCTTCTGCTTCACGTCCTCTGGAACGCCCGGCCGGGCCGTGGCGGCGGCAGGATGTACCGCCTCATGCTGTTTCGCGCGCTGACCGGTGCGCTGGCCGAGTACAGCCTGACCGCCGAACCGCCCCTGGCCTCGATCGCTCGGGGGCTTCCCTGCGGCGACGCCGCGCTGGCCGCCGCCGCGTGCAGCCTGCCTTTCGTGGAGCGCTCGGTCCTGGGCCTGGTGGCTGTGGAAGGGTTCGAGCCGGGCGAGGCCGCCGCCATTCTGAAAATGCCGGCGGGCCTGGTGGAGCGGTGCCTGGAAAGCGCGCTGGACCGGCTGAGCCCGATCCCCGGCGCGTTGCTCACTGGCCGTGCAAGCCTCGGATAAGGTTTGCGAATTCGCTTTTCCGCCCGGCGCGCCGGTCCGGCCGCCGGGTTTTTTTATGGGGATTAGGTAAAGGATGCTTGACGTAAAGCGTCCTTTGCTTCAAAAGGTCAAGGTCCCTTTACAAAAGGGCGGAACCGGAGCAAAGGAGCACGCTATGACGCGATCCACTTTCATCCGCCGCTCGGCCGTGGCCGTGCTCGCGCTCACCGCCGTGTCGGCCTGGGCGTTTCTTGCGGCGACCTTCCTGCTCGATCTTGAGCGCAGCTGG
>JBKHAZ010000262.1:0-3369 GCA_046542605.1 Oceanicaulis sp.
AGCCTGTCGGCTGAAGCGCCCCGGCGCTGGGCCGGCGGCGGCGCTGAAGCCGGCGTCCTGCCGGTCGGAGCGATCGCGCTGAGCGATCTGGTGACCGCCCCCGCGGTCCTCAAAGCCCGCCTCGCGGCGATCGGGGTGGTGGAGGAATCCGCGCTCGACACGCTGGCCGCGCAGCTGAAACCCGGACAGCGCCTGGTGACGAAATCCGGCGCGCTGCGTCGCTGGGACGGCTATGCGGCCGAGGCCGGCGCCCCCTCGCCCGCGGCGGTGCGCCTTGAAACCCGCAACCGGCTGCAGGAGATCGAAGCCCAGCTGGACGACGCCGAGCGCGCGGCGAATCGAAAGCGTGAAGCGGCCGCGGCGTTGAAGGATGCGCTCGCGGCCGCCGAACGCGGCGCGGACGCCGCCAGACGCGCCGCGCGCGAGGCTGAACGCGCCGTGCGCGGCGCCGAGCGCAGCCTGGCCGAAGCCGAGGCCGACGCCGCGCGCGCCGAAGCCAGGAAGGCCGGTCTCGCCGATGCGCTGGAGCGCGCAGAAGCCCGGCTTGAAAGCGCATGCACCGATCAGGACGCCGCCGAAGCCGCCTGGTGCGAGGCCATGGAGGCCGATGACGGCCATGAGGCGCTGGAGGCCGCCCGCGCCACGGCCGATCGCGCGCGCGGCGCCGCGGCGGACGCCCGCGCCGCGCTGGAGACGGTGAAGCGCGAAGCTCAGGGCCGGCGACACCGTATCGCCGCGCTGGAGCGCGAGCACGCGGACTGGTCGCGCCGCGAGCACAGCGCGCGCGAGCGGTTGGAGACGTTGAAGAGCCGCAAGGCGGACACCGAATCCGAGCTGGAGGCGGCCCGCGCAAAGCCCGGCGCGCTGGAAGCGCGGCGCCCGGAGCTGATCGACGCGCTGCAGGAGGCTGAAAAGCGCGCCGACGAGGCGCGTGCGCGCGTCGCAGAGGCCGAAACCGGTCAGCGGGATTTCGACGCCGCCCTGCGCCAGGCGGAGAAGGCCGCCGCCGACGCGCGCGAATCGCGCGCCGCCGCCCACGCCCGCCTCGTCGCCGCGAAGGAGCGGCTGGAGGAGACCGTGGAGCGGCTTGAGGACGCCACTGGCGAAACGCCGGACACGCTGGCTCAGCGCGCCAAGACGTCCGAGTTCAAGGACCTGTCTTCGCAGGAGCTGGAGCGCCGTCTGGACGAGGCGCGGCTGTCGCGCGAACGGCTCGGCGCGGTCAATCTGCGCGCCGATGAAGAATCACGTGTACTCGACGCCGAACGCGAACGCCTCAAACGCGAGCGCGACGACCTGACCGAAGCCGTGGCGCGCCTGCGAAAGGCCGTCGACACGCTTTCGCGGGAAGGGCGCGCGCGGCTGCTGGAAGCGTTCGAGACCGTGGACGGCCATTTCCAGAAGCTTTTCTCCACCCTGTTCGGCGGCGGGTCGGCGCGCCTCGAGCTGACCGAGAACGATGACCCGCTTGAAGCCGGGCTTGAAATCTTCGCCTGCCCGCCGGGCAAGAAGATGGAGACGATGAGCCTGATGAGCGGGGGCGAGCAGGCGCTCACCGCAACGGCGCTGATCTTCGCGGTCTTCCTTGTGAACCCGGCGCCGGTCTGCGTGCTCGATGAGGTCGACGCGCCGCTCGATGACGCCAATGTGGATCGCTATTGCACCATGCTTGAGGAAATGCGCGCCCTGACCGAGACGCGTTTTCTGGTGATCACCCACAACCCGGTGACCATGAGCCGGATGGACCGGTTGTTCGGCGTGACCATGGGCGAGCGCGGCGTGTCCCAGCTCGTCTCGGTGAACTTGCGCGCCGCCGAAGCGCTCGTGGCGGCGGAATAGTCGAAAAGTCCCAATTATTTCAATGCGCAAGAGGCAAGCCGAGCTTGCTTGACTTGGTATAGGCCCGCTTATAGGGTGCGCGCGCCTGAAGGAGAGGTCTTCGTCAGGCCGCTGATCACCCATGTCCCGTCGAGACGATCCGATCCAGAAGTTTTCACAGCGCGAGGATTTCGAGCGACGCCTTGAGGCCAAGCTTGAGAAGCGTCGCGCGGAAGAGGCCGAGAAAGCTCCCTCCAACTGGAGTCAGGGCGTTCGGTACGGATCGGAATTCGCGGGCGGGGTTCTCGCCGGGGCCGGTTTGGGCTATCTCGCCGATCGCGTGTTCGGCTGGACGCCCTGGGGGCTTCTGATCGGCGTGTTGTTAGGGTTCGCGGCGGGCACGCTGAATGTCGTGCGCGCCGCTTCGAGCATGAACCGCGACGGATCGTCCTGACGGGCGCGGCGCGGAACTGGGTCTGGATCGCGCGCCCCATGGCGCGCCGCTGAGAAAAGGGGCCGGGCGTGGCGGAAGCGACTAACCCGATCGAGCAGTTCAAGATCAAGGTCGTCGCCCCGTTCGAGGCCGGCGGGCTGGACCTTTCGTTCACGAACTCAAGCTATTTCATGCTCGCCTCGACCGTCCTGGTCGCCGGGCTTCTTTGGATGTCCATGTCCAAGCGCGCGCTCGTGCCGGGCCGCGCGCAGTCGGTGGCCGAGCTGCTCTATGAGTTCGTCGCCGGAATGATCCGCTCGACCGCCGGCGATGCGGGCCTGAAATTCTTTCCCTTCGTGTTCACGCTGTTCGCCTTCATCCTGATGGGCAACATGCTGGGGATGATGCCTTACTTCCCGGCGCCGGACTTCAAGGGCTTCACCTTCACCTCCCACATCATCGTCACCTTCGCCATGGCGCTGCTGGTGATGGGCATCGTGGTGGGCTACGGCGTGTTCAAGCACGGGCTGAAATTCTTCTCCCTGTTCTTCCCCGCCGGCGTGCCCTGGCCGCTCTACATCCTTCTCACCCCGATCGAGATCATCTCCTTCCTGTCGCGTCCGGTGACGCTCGGGGTTCGTCTGTTCGCAAACATGCTGGCCGGTCACATCCTGTTGAAGGTGTTCGCCGGCTTCATCGTGATGCTGGGTTCGGTGGGGGCGCTCGGCGTCCTCGGCGCCGTGGCCCCGCTGATCATGGTCGTCGCGTTGACCGCGCTGGAATTCCTGGTGGCTTTCCTCCAGGCCTACGTGTTCGCCGTGCTGACCTGCATCTATCTCTCCGACGCGCTCCATCCCGGGCACCACTAGGTCGGAAAGATTCACCCTTTCTATCCATCCGCACCGTTCATCTACGAGGAGTTTCGACATGGAAGCGGAAGCCGCCAAATACATCGGCGCTGGTCTGGCCACCTTCGGCATGCTGGGCGCCGCCCTCGGCGTGGGCAACATCTTCTCCAGCTTCCTGACGGGCGCGCTGCGCAATCCGTCGGCTGCTCAGGGCCAGTTCGGCAACCTGATCTTCGGCTTCGCCGTGACCGAAGCGCTGGGCATCTTCTC
>JBKHAZ010000263.1:0-3356 GCA_046542605.1 Oceanicaulis sp.
CGGCGCAAGCGAGCCCGCCGCCCAGGCGAGCACGCCGTCAAGCGCACCGAGATAGGCGAATACGTCGGCGGCGACGATGAGGTCATAGGCGGGCTCGGCGAGCGGGATGGCTGCGATGTCGGCCTTCTCCAGACGGTCATAGAGCCCGCGCCGGCGCGCGCGCTCCAGCATCCCGGCGGAGAGATCGACGCCCTCCAGCACCGTACAGCGCGCGCGCAGCGCCTCGCCCATGAGCCCTGTCCCGCAACCGAGATCCAGCGCGCGCGCGGCATGGGCGAACCCTGTGTGCGACAGAGCCCGCATCAGGATTTCCGGACCGCGATAGCCGAGCTTCTCCGTCAACGCCGCATCGAAGCGCGGCGCATACTGGTCGAACAGCGCCTCCACGAATGCGGGCGGCAGGGTTTCGGCGACGCGCTCGCCGGTGACGAGCTCCATCCGGGCGCGCGCGCCGAGACCGTCGTCGGGATCGAGCGAGAAGGCCTTCTGGAAGGCGTTGGCGGCGGCGGTGGGGTTTGCGGCCTCCGCCTGCAGGTCGCCGAGCCGGTACCAGCCCGCCGGCCAGTCGGCGTCAAGTTCGAGCGCGGCGGTCATAGCCTCGATCGCGCCGGTGTGATCGCCGAGCGCTTTCAGGGTCTCGGCGAACTCGGCGCGGCGTTCGGCGGCCGGATTGCGGGATGTGAAGCGGGTGCGCTGCATCGACATCACAGGGTCGGCCCGCGCCCGGAAACGGCCGGACCGCGGCGGGTGCTGCATGCGCCGCGCGCTGCATCGCGCGGGCCTATGCGGCCGTGCGCAGGAGCTGTCAAGCAGAACCGGGCGCCCAGCGCCGGCGGCGCTCGCGGGCGGCTATGGTGGAATCGGCCGGCTGTGAGGTCGCTGACGCGCGTCCGTTTTACGGGTCCGCCTGGTCGGGCTGTGGTCCCGTCAGCGCCAATGATGCAAACGAGCGCGCTTTGTCCAAGTATCGGTCTTTCAGTCCGTGGGTCTTCAAGCCGGTAAGGTGATCGTAGGGGAGAGTGTTCTCCCTTGCCGGCCGGCGCACGCGCCCGTCGCGACTTCGTGTCGGAGCAAGAGGCCGAGCGCCGGCTTGCGGCGATCGACGCATCGGACTGGCGCACGGGTCTGAAACGGCGCGACCAGCGCCATGGCTGGCGGTGCGACTATCGCGAGCGCCGTGGGAGGGATGACTTGCGGCTTGGCCCGCTGGCGGACCGGCTTCGTCCCGCCGCGGAGGCGGTTGCTGACCTGCCGGAGTTTTGGCCGCCCCGACTATCCTGGAGGCGGGGTTGATTTGAGTGTTGCGCGGCGAGACTGGGTAAATCCAGATTTGCGCAGTATCGCGCTTCGGCCTCGGCCGGCGGGATGGTCGCGATCGGCTCGAGGATGCCGCGGTTATTGAACCCGTCGACCCATTCCAGGGTGGCCTCTTCGACCGCTTCCAGTGAACGCCACGGGCCCCGCCTGTGGACGAGTTCGGCTTTGTAGAGTCCGTTGATCGTCTCGGCCAGGGCGTTGTCCCCGGGTCCGGCTTCGCCGGCCCGAGGACCGGCGCCACGGTCGCCGACGCTGCCGGCCGAGGGCTCTATGCCCGCTTCCGCCAGGCGCTCGGCATAGTTGATCGAGACTTACTGGCTGCCGCGATCGGAGTGGTGGATGAGTCCGTCTCCAGACGCCGACCGGCGTTGATGCAGCGCCTGTTCCAGTCCGTCCACCTCATCAGGACAACGGCGTGCGCTTGGCTTGCAAGACGAAAAACGCCCGGGTCCTGAGGAACCCGGGCGTTTTCCGCCGCAGGGATCAGTAGCGATAGTTCAGGCCAAGCCAGACACTGCGGCCACGCTGATAGGGGGAGCCTCGGCCGGTATCGGTGTTCGGCAGTTCGTTGAACACGTTGGAAACCCGCACCTCAAGCTCCACAGCGCCGAACTTGGTCTGCGGAAGGGCGTAGGCGACATTGAAATCGCTGCGGAGCGACGCATCGCGCGTTGCCACGTCAAAGACGTCGTAGACTTCGCCCTTAATCGTTTGGTTGACGAAGGTGTCCACTATGGTTTCGTACTCGCCCCGGTAATAGAGCCAGAGCGTGGTGCGCAGCGTATCGTCCAGCCAGCTGGACTGCACGCTGGCGTTGGCCTCAAACGGGGTTGCAAAGTCTTCGCGTTCAGCGATGCGCTGGATCTCAGCGAGCGACACGATCTCGCCGTCAAAGAACACGAAGTCGGTCGCCAACTCTTCCTCGTCTAATCGGCTGAAGTATGTGCCCGCATTGGGCGAGCGGAAGCGATTCGTGGTCTCCGACCAGTTGGCGTTCAGCGTCAGCGTATGGTTGCTCCAAGAGCTGACCCATTCGCCCGACAGGCCGAGATAGTCGGTCGCGCCTGCGTTTGACGGAAAGCTGACAAAGCGCAGAAAGGTATCCCCGTTTACCGTTTCTTCCGTGCGCTCGGATGGACGTGCCACAATCTGGTCGCGGTGCCAGCGCTGTACCGCCTTCACCCGTCCCAGGCCGTTGAGCAGCGGGAAGGTCAGCGCGGCGGTCGCCTCGTCGCTGTAGGGCGTATCCAGATCGCTCGGCCGGAATTTGGCGAGCCGGCTAGCGCGCTGCAGGTTCCACCCGTCGACGCTGTAGATCAGGTCTGGGCCCGATACCACGGGATTGCGTCCATAGATGAAAAGGTCCGGGTATTGCGCGCGGATCGAGTAGCCGACGAAATCGCCGGCATAATAGCGGTTTGCGCCCAGGGTGACCTGCCAGTCCGGGGTCAACGACCAGACCGCCGACAGGCGGGGCGCAATTTCGGTGTTCTCCAAATAATCGTCACGTGAGGCGCGCAGGCCCGCGCGCACGTCGAGCGGGCCGAAGGTCTGCCGCTGCTCGATCCAGGCGGATGTCTGCGCGATCTGCACCCGCGCCTCATAGGGCCGGTAGGCAAGGTAATTCAAAAGTGCGATCTCGCCGTCGATGCACGCCGGATCCTCGGTGTCGGTGCAGACTGTGTCGGGATCGTAGTCACCGCTGTAATAGGCCCGGTTTTCTTCCGGGCGAGACTTGAACGCGTCGGTGAGCCCAAACTCGGCGCCCGCGGTGAAATTCCCGCCGAAAAGCGGACGCGTGACCTCCGCCTCCAGTACGTAGTCCTGCTGGTCCTGATCGAGATCGCCGAAGCCGCCTTCGAAACAACGGTTGTCAGTACAGAAGTCGATGCTCGGCGCGTCGGCATCCCAAGAGAAATTATTGGGGGGTGCGGCACGGCTCTGCTCGGAAAACACGTAGGAGCCGCGCAGGAACCAGTCGGTATCGCCGGTCGTCCCGGCCAGCTCCAGCTTGCTGGTGAGCCCGCCGCCCTTGGTGA
>JBKHAZ010000024.1:0-17986 GCA_046542605.1 Oceanicaulis sp.
ATGCGGCGGACCTCGCTGGTGCCGGCGCCGATCTCGTAGAGCTTGGCGTCGCGCAACAGGCGCCCGGTGGGGTATTCGTTGATATAGCCGTTGCCGCCCAGGATCTGGATGGCGTCGAGCGCGCACTGGGTGGCGGCTTCGGCGGCGTAGAGGATGGCGCCGGCGGCGTCGTGGCGGCTGGTCCTGCCCCGGTCGCAGGCCTGGGCCACCGCATACACATAGGCGCGGCTGGCGTTCATGCGCGTGTACATGTCGGCGATCTTGCCCTGGATGAGCTGGAACTCGCCGATGGATTGGCCGAACTGCTTGCGCTCGTGCACGTAGGGCATGACCACGTCCATGCAGGCCTGCATGATGCCCAGCGGCCCGGCGGCCAGCACCGCGCGCTCGTAATCGAGCCCGCTCATCAGCACGCGCACGCCCCCGCCTTCTTGGCCGAGCACGTTCTCTTCGGGCACTTCGCAGTCTTCAAACACCAGCTCGCCGGTTTCAGACCCGCGCATGCCGAGCTTGTCGAGCTTCTGGGCGATGGAAAAGCCCTTCATCCCCTTCTCGATCAGGAAGGCGGTGATGCCTTTTGAGCCGGCGGACGGATCGGTCTTGGCGTAGACCACGAGCGTGTCCGCGCTCGGCCCGTTGGTGATCCACATCTTCGAGCCGTTGAGGACGTAGCGGTCGGCCTTTTTCTCGGCCTTGAGCTTCATGGAGACCACGTCGGAGCCCGCGCCGGTCTCGGACATGGCGAGCGCGCCGATATGCTCGCCGCTGATCAGCTTCGGCAGGTATTTCTCGCGCTGGGCGTCGTTGCCGTTGATGCGGATCTGGTTGACGCACAGATTGGAGTGCGCGCCGTAGGACAGGCCCACCGAGGCGCTCGCCCGGGAGATCTCCTCCATGGCGATGCAGTGCTCCAGATAGCCGAGCCCCGTCCCGCCAAGCTCCTCCTCCACAGTGATGCCAAGAAGGCCGAGCGCGCCGAGCTGCGGCCAGAGATCGGCCGGAAACTCGTCCTTCCGGTCGATGTCGGCTGCGCGCGGCGCGATTCTATCGGAGGCGAAGGAGCGCACGGTGTCGCGCAGCATCTCCGCCGTATCGCCGAGGGGAAACTCAAGCGTGGGGTACTGGTTCGAGATCATGGCGCGGGAGATACCACGCGGGAAAAACCGGTCAAGACGGCGCGCTAGTCCTTCTTGCTCACCATGCGCCCCACGACGACCCAGCCCGAAGACACCAGCAGCAGCACGCCGCCGGCGAAGGCGACCGGGCCGAACCAGTTATAGTCCAGGCCTGAAGCCAGATAGGCGTCGAGATTGGTGGCCAGCTGCCAGGCGCCGAGCCCGGTCAACGCCGTTCCCACCACCAGATTGGCCGAATGCACCCAGTTGCCGCGCGATTCCACGGCGCCGGGCGGGGTTTCGTCGGCCACATAGGCTGCTTCGGGCCCGGCGACGATCGCCGGCTCAAGCTCGGCCTCGTCCTCGCCGGGGTCCTCCTGGTCGGCGTCTTCGGGATGGTCGGGCCCTTCGCTTTCTCCGCTCATGCCCGGCGCGGCGGCGGGCGCCTCGGCGGGATGGGGCGGCGCGGTTCCGGCCTTTTCGATCGGACCGACGGCGACCGACGCGTAGGCCGGGCCGGGCGCAGGACTGGCCACCGCGCGACCAGGACCAGCCGCCTCGCCGGTGGCCTCGTGCGGTTCGGCGTGCGGCGCTTCAGCGCCGGCTTCGGCGTCGGCGGACCGGTCCTCGGAGGTGTCCGCCGCCATCTCGGCCGGTTCGTCGCGTTCGGCCGTTCCGCCCGCAGCGGCCTCGTCCGATTGCGGCGCGGCGTCGAAGCTCAGGCCGACCACGTCCGGGATCAGGAAGGCGTAGCCAAGCCGCACCTCGGAGAGATCTGCGGTCTGTTGGGTCATGGACGCTTCGACCGAGGCCGTTTCGGCCTCGACCGGCGCGGCGCCTGCAAGCGGAGCATCCGCCGGTGCCGGCGCGGGCTCTTCGGCCTGCTCGGGACGGCGCACGCCGGCCACGGAGACCGACTGGGCGATTTCGCCGGCCATGCGGCTCATGACCGCCTTGATGGCCGCATCCTGCGCCGCTTTCACCGCAGCGCCGTCTTCGGCCGTGGCGGCGGGCGCAGCGGCGTCTTCGGGTTCCGGCAGGCGCGCAGCCTCCTCGGCGAGCGAATCGGCCGTGGAGGCCGCCGGCGCTTCGGGATCGGCGAGCGAAGCCGGTTCCGGAGACGAGGCGTCGTCACTGGCCGGCGCAAAGCCGGCCGGCCCGGAGTCGGCCGGCTCCGGCGTCGCCGGTTCGGGCGCGGCGGCGTCCTCAGGGTCTTCGAACGCAATATCGACATCGATAAGCGGGCCTGAAGGCTCCAGACCGGCTGCGGGCGCTTCTGACCCGGCATCCTGGAGCTGAGGTGTTTCCGGCGCCGAGTCGAGGGCCGGCGGGGCCTCACCGCCTCCCAGCATCAGCGCCTTCTCCGCAGCCCGCCGCGCGACCAGGCGCTGAGAGGTGACCAGGCGCCCGTCCTCTTCGGCGCGCACCCAGCTTTCAAGCGCATTCGCCGCCGCTTCCATCCGGCCGGCCTTGGCCAGGCGCGCCACGTCGGAGACCTTGAAAGCGTTCACGCCGACCGAGGCGGCGAAACTGACCAGCGCATCGCGCACGGGCCGAGGAATATCCTCGCCCAGCGCCGCGTGAACCGCGCTTTCAGCTTGCAGCACGTCATAGATGAGCAGGAGTTCGGCGTCTTCACGGGACAAGGTCACGCCGGGCTTGGCCGCGGCGGTGTGACCATAGCCCACCACAAAGCGCTTGCCCCGCCGCACGGCTTCACCGTGGAACGGCTCATGGGCCTTGATCAGGTCGCGCGCGGCGCGGGTGGATTTCAAACGCGGTTTCATCGCTGTCCCGTTTCAGAACGGCCGGCTTCAGGCTCGCCCGGCGCGATGCAAGCGCAAGGCCGTCAGCCCGCCGGCCGGACCACGTCCACCGTTCCGACTGCAGTGAAGGGCGCGAAAAAGCCGGAGCCCGCACCGCCGCCGATCAGCCAGATCTCGCCGTCGAGCGTCGCGGCGGCCGCTTCGGTGCGCGCGGCCGGCATGACGGTCTGCTCGCTCCATTCACCGCCGGCGAGTGCGAGATGGTCTGACAAGGTGCGGCTCATGTCCGCGCTGCGCCCGCCGAACACGTGAATCACACCGTCGATCACAGCCGCCGCGTGACCGGCGCGCGGCGCAGGCAGCGCCGGACCGATGCGCCAGACGCCGGTCTCGGGATCGTACACGTCGACGCGCCCGGTGGCCGTTCCGCCCGAGGCGCCGCCGATGAGCCAGATTTCATTTCCGGCCGCCACAGCCGCGGCGCCGCGGCGGTTGATCTCGGCCGGCGCGGGCGCCGCGGTCCAGGCGCCGGCGTCTGGATCGAACACGAACATGCCCGGCAGGCCGTCCTCGCCGCCCAGCGCGTAGAGCCGGCCGCCGAGCTCGATCAGCGAGAACGAACCTTTCGGCCCAGGCAGAGCGGTTTCCGGGGTCCATTCGTTTTCGTCCGGGTCGAATGACCAGACATTCGCGCCCGGCTCCGCGCCGTCTTCCTCGGAATAGCCTCCGGCGATCCAGATCCGGCCGTCGAACGTGGCCATGGCGAAGCGTTCAAGACCCACCGGCAAGGGTTCGCGCGGCGCCCAGCGTCCGGTCTGGGGTTCGTAGACCTCGAAATCATCACGCGGCGCGGTCAGTCCGGCGCCCCCGGCGGCGAAGATCTTGCCGTCCAGCACCGTGGCCGACAGCCCGGATCGCGCATGGGCGAGATCAGGCCCGGTGCGCCACGGTCCGGACAGGGTGAAACCCGACTCGGCCTGCTGCGCCGGCGCGGCGGACGCCGCGCCCAGCATGAGAACGGACATGAGAACGGAAAAGATCGCTGTCATCGCCTTCATGGCGCCACCACCTCGTTTCGGCCCCCTCAAGCCGGCCTTCAAAAGAAAGCACCGGGATTAAAGCAGAACAAGGGCGCCGAGTCCGAGAAACACGAAGAATCCCACCACGTCGGTGACAGTGGTCACGAAGACCGAGCTCGCCACCGCCGGGTCCGCGCCGACGCGCCGCAATCCCAGCGGCACCAGAATCCCGGCGAGCCCGGCGCAGGCGAGCGTGATCACCATGGACACCGCGATCACCCAGCCGATGTTCCAGTCCTGGAACCATAGCGAGGCCACCACGCCCATCACCGCTGCGAAGATCAGCCCGTTTACAGCGCCTGCAGCGAGCTCGCGCCAGATCACCCGCATGGAGTTCGACATGGTCAGATCGCGCGAGGCGATCGAGCGCACTGCGACGGCCAGAGACTGCGTGCCGGCGTTTCCGCCCATGGAGGCGACGATGGGCATCAGCACCGCGAGCGCAACCAGCTGGGCGATCGCTTCGTCGAACAAGGCGATGACCGCGGAGGCGACGACGGCGGTGCCCAGATTGACCAGCAGCCAGGGCGCGCGCGCCTTCACGCTGGTCCACACCGTATCGGCCTGGCCCGCCTCGTTCACGCCGGCGAGCGCAAGCATGTCCTCCTTGTTCTCCTCCTGGATGACGTCGACGATGTCGTCCACCGTCAGCATGCCCGCCAGGCGCCCGTCCCCGTCCACCACGGGCGCGGAGATCAGATGGTATTTCTCGAACAGATAGGCGGCGTCCTCCTGGTCGTCCTCGGGCCGGATGATGGTCTTGGTCGGCTCCATGATATCGGCGAGCTTCACGTCGCGCTGGCAACGCATGAGCTTTGACACCGCGACCGCGCCGATCGGCTTGAACGCCTCGTCAATGACGAACACCTCGAAGAACAGGTCGGGCAGATCCTCGCCGGCCATGCGCATGTGGTCGATCGTGTCGCCCACGGTCCAGAACAGCGGCGCGGCGACGAACTCGCGCTGCATCAGGCGCCCGGCGGTCTCCTCCTCGAAGGCGAGCGAGCTTTCCAGATACTGGCGGTCCTCCGGAGACACGGCGGCGAGCACCGCTTCGCGTTTCTCGTCGTCCAGCTCTTCGACCACCAGGGTCTTGTCGTCGGAGTCCAGGTCCGACAGCGCCTCGGCGATGTGCTCGGCCTCCAGCGCCTCGACCACGTCGCCGCGCGTATCGACGGCGAGCTCGGCGAGCACCTCGCCGGTGAAAATGTCCGGCGCCATGCGCGCGAGCTGGTCCTGCTGCTCCCAGGTGAGCTGCTCGATCAAGTCGGCGATGTCGGCCGGGTGGACCTCCAGAAGCTGGGTGCGCGCCTGGGCCGCGTCCTGGTCGGAGATCGCCTCGCTGAGCTCGAGAACCTGCCGGTGATGGGCGTCCGGATCCGCGGCGCGGTCGGCGGGTTCTTCGTAAAGCTCTGCGGGATCGGCCATGGCGCGTCCTCGAATAGCGGTGAATGAACAACAATAAGGATAGGAGCGCCGCGCGGCGAAAACGAGGCGAGGCGAGGCGTCATCGGGTAATGGAAAATCGCGTCCTCGTCGAACGCAAAAACCCGCCCGGCGTTGCGCCCGGGCGGGTTGATGCATCACGAGGATGGTGCGGCCGAGAAGATTTGAACTTCCACGGGTTTTACCCCACAGCGACCTCAACGCTGCGCGTCTACCAATTCCGCCACGGCCGCGAAATCGGAGGCAGGCTGGTACCAAGTCCGCCGGAGTTTGTGAAGCCCTGATGTGCGGCGCGCGCCGGCCTTACGCAGCGAAATAGTCGTGCACGTCGGCGGCCTCGGTGATGGACACGGCCACCCGGTCGCCCTGAATCACGATTTCGCCGCGCGCGATCGGGTGATTGTTGGCGAGAATCCACACCTCGTCGTGCTCGGCCGCGTCGAGGGGAATCACCGCGCCCCGGCCCATGCGCAGGAATTGGTGGATCGGCAGCTTGGAGCGGCCGAGCAATACGCTGATTTCAACCTGGACGGCGCCGAGCTGGCTCATGGCGGAACGGGTCACCCTGCCCTATCTGGAGCGAAGCCTTGCCTTCGCGGACCGGCTCAACGATGGTCCGCGCCGGTTTCCGACCCGTTAAGAGACTGCTCACCATGACAGATGCGCTTCCCCCCGTCGGCTGGGCGGTCAGCCCCGGCCGCGTCGCCTATCCCGACGCCGTCGCGGCCATGGAGGCGCGCGCCGAAGCGATCGCGAGGGGCGAGGCGGGCGAGCTGGTCTGGCTTCTCGAGCACGACCCGCTCTACACCGCCGGCACGAGCGCGCGGGAAACCGATCTGAAGGAACCCGAGCGCTTCGCGGTGCACAAGACCGGGCGCGGAGGCGAGTACACCTATCACGGCCCCGGCCAGCGCGTGGCCTATGTGATGCTTGATCTGACGAAGCGCGGCCGCGACGCGCGCAAATTCGTGCGCGATCTGGAGCAGTGGATCATCGACACGCTGGCGCGCTTCAATGTTGACGGCGAACGGCGCTGCGGCCGGGTCGGCGTCTGGGTGGACCGCACGCAAGCTGGCGGACCGGAGCGCGAGGACAAGATCGCCGCCATCGGGATTCGCCTACGGCGCTGGGTCAGCTTTCACGGGATCGCGCTTAACGTGGAGCCGGACCTGTCTCATTTCGGCGGCATCACGCCGTGCGGCATTTCCGATCCGCGCTACGGGGTGACGAGTCTTGTGGACCTAGGGCTTCCCGTCACCATGGACGACGCCGACGATGCGTTGAAATCAAGCTTCGAGGCGATCTTCGGCGCGGTGCGCTTTGAAGATCCGCCCGCCTAGCCCCGCCGCCTAGCCCCGCCCACCCGGCACGGCGTACGGCCGGCGCGGCCAGCGCGACCAGGTCCAGGCGAAAAACGCGATCACGCCCCAGAACGCCCATGTGGACGGCCAGTCGCCGGCGGCGGACAGTTCGGCAAGCCGCTCGGGCGAGTCCTGCAGACGCGCCTGGTAGGCCTCCTGGATCTGCGGATCATAGGCGGCCGCCTGCATGGCGGCGGGATCGTTCATATCCACGCCGCGATCGGCCAGGAACTCTATGAAATCGGGATAAAGCGCCGCCACAAGGGCGATCATCGCCACCACCGCCTTGGCTGCGATCGCAAAGGCGACCGGGATCAAGGCGAGCGCATTGCTGCGCCCGGCGTCGCGCAAGCGGTTCGACAGAGCGAAGGCGAGAAACAGAAGCACCGCGATCCACGCCGGCGCAGCCAGCCCGCCCAGCGCCGTGAGCCGGACCGCGTCGCCCAGCGCCACCAGAGCCAGCGCGATCTGGAAGGTGCGCGGATCGGAGCGGCCGCCGGGCTGAAACGCGTTTGAAAAACTGAAATCGCCCATGACGGCGGCAATGCTCCATATGCGAAACGCGCGCGCCGATATGCGACGGCGCGCGCGTTGCTTCAAGCCTCAAGGGCGCAGCCTGCGGCGTCAAGCCGCCCGGCGGCGATCAGGCCGCCTCCTTGCGGGCGCGTCCGGCGGGCAGGACGGCGTTGAACCCCAGGGCCACCACCAGCGACACGGCCGCAGAGGCGATGGCGCTGGGCAGGGCCGCCTGTTCGGTGACGGCCTCAATCTGCGCCATCATCGCGCCGAAATCTCCACCGCCTTGCCTGGACAAGGCCATCATGTCGACGCCGAGCGCGCCAAGCACCGCGAACTCCACCACCGAATCCAGGATCATCCAGCCAAGGACGATGAGCACCGTCCACCATCCCGACGCCCCGGCGCCGTGCAGGCGTTTGATCCACAACACCACCCAGCAATACATCGCCACAAGCCCGACGAAGAAGGCGATCACCCCCAGAAACGGGTTCACCATCGGGGCGACGGCCACAAGAAATCCGACCGCGATCAGGATGAGCGCGCCGGTGGCGAAGGCCGCTTTCTCCACGGCTCCTTTCGGGACGAAGAGCAAGGTTGCGATATTCATGAGCACTCCGAAGACAGGATTGCGGTCAGGCCGGGCGCCTAGTCATCCGCACCGGACGATTGCTGCGACGACGTCGCCGCGTCCGCGGCGCGTCCCTCGATAACCGGCGCCGGGCCGTATCGGTTCGCGCCGGGCTCTGATTGCAGGAAGCCGACCCAGAGCGTGTAGCCGAGCCAGACCAGCGAGCCGAGCGTGAGCATGCCGATCGCACCGCCGCTGGCGGCGATGAAGCCGATTATGCTTTCCTGACTGGGCTCGGAATCGCCGAGCGATTCAAGGATGAGCTGGAACAGCCTTGCGCCCACCATCACCATGGCGATGATGGTCAGAAGGATCGTGACGGCCCAGGGAATGGCGTGCAGCCAGCCGGTTGTTCCCGCATCGTGGAGGCGCTTGCCGTAGACCGCGACCCCCACCCAGATCAGGATCAGCCAGAGCAGGAAGCCGATGACCGGCAGCACATAGACCAGCAGATTGCCGACGATGATCACAAGCACGCCGGTCCAGAATTCCCGCTGACCGATGCGGCCGTTCGGGTCGAACAACACCTTGCCCCAGTCCATGGCGGCCTCCCAAGACCCACAGCGTTTCGACCAAGCGTCTCGTGCGCCGGCCCCGCCTGTCAAACGAAGCCTTCGACAGAGTTACTCGAACTCGATAAGCAACTCGTCGGCGGCCACGCTGGCTCCGGGCCCGCAGGCGATCTGCTTGACCACCCCGTCCACTTCGGCGCGCAGCACGTTCTCCATCTTCATCGCTTCGACCACCATGAGCGCCTCGCCGGCCTTCACTTCCTGGCCGGCTTCAACCGCGATGGAGACCACCAGGCCGGGCATCGGGCTGGTGACGAGCTTGGCGGTGTCCACCGGCTCTTTTTCCGGAAGGCGCGCGTGCAGCTCGGCGGCGCGCGGCGTGCACACGAGCACCGTCTCCGTCAGCCCGCGATGGCGGAGCACGTAGCCTTCGGTGCGGTCGGCGATGGAGAGCGCGAAGGCCTCGCCGTCCAGCGCGCCTGCGAAGAGATGATCGCCCGGAGACCAGCTCGTGGTCAGGCGCACCCGCTCGCTGCCGAGCGCCGGCATCCACAGCTCGGCCTCGCCGTCCGAAGCGAGAGCGATCTCAACCGGCAGGTTCTGCTTGTCGAGGATGACGACGAATTCATGGGTCGCGCCCGGCGCCGGCGGCGCAGCGAGGCGGCCGCTGATACGACCGGCGCGCTCGGTGAAGACGGTGTGCACATAGGCCGCCGCAGCCGTCATCCAGCGCAGCTGGTGTTCCCTCGCGAGCGTGCCGGAAAAGCCTTCGGGGAAATGCTCTTCGATATAGCCGGTGTGGATGCGCCCGGCGCGGAAATCGGGCTCGTCCAGAACCGCGGACAGGAAGGGCTTGTTGGACTGCAATCCCTCCACGTGGAGCCGGTCCAGGCTCTCGGCGAGCGCGTCGATCGCCTTTTCCCGCGTGTCGCCATAGCCGATGACCTTGGCGATCATCGGATCATAGAACATGGAGATCTCATCGCCCTCGCGCACGCCGGAATCGATACGCAGCGCCCCCGGTCCGATCGGACCTTCGGGCGGTTCGACATAGCGTTTCAGGCGCCCGATGGAGGGCAGGAAGCCGCGATAGGGATCTTCGGCGTAAAGCCGCGCCTCCACCGCCCAGCCCTTGGGTTTGAGGTCTGATTGCGTGACGTCCAGCTTTTCGCCCGCGGCGACGCGGATCATCTGCTCCACCAGATCGATGTCGTGGGTGAGCTCGGTGACCGGGTGCTCGACCTGCAGCCTTGTGTTCATCTCAAGGAAGTAGAAGTTCTTCTCCGGGTCGACGATGAACTCCACCGTGCCGGCGCTGTCGTAATCCACCGCCTTGGCCAGCGCCACGGCCTGCTCGCCCATCGTCTTGCGGGTCCTGGAGTCCAGGAAGGGCGACGGAGCTTCTTCCAGGACTTTCTGGTTGCGGCGCTGGACCGAGCATTCACGCTCATTGAGGTGGACGATGTTGCCGTGCTTGTCGCCGAGCACCTGGATCTCGATATGGCGCGGGCGCTCGACGAATTTCTCTATGAGGATCCGGTCGTCGCCGAAACTGGATTTGGCTTCGTTGCGCGCGGCCTTGAAGCCTTCGCGCACTTCGATGTCGGAGCGCGCGATGCGCATGCCCTTGCCGCCCCCGCCTGCGGACGCCTTGATCATCACCGGATAACCGATCTCGGCGGCCACTTCGACGGCCTGCTGATCGTCCTCGATCTCCCCTTTATAGCCGGGAACCGTGCTCACGCCGGCTTCCGCGGCGAGCTTCTTGGATTCCAGCTTGTCTCCCATGGCCGAAATGGCGTGCGGGTTCGGGCCGATCCAGGCGGCGCCGATCTTTTCAAGTTCTTTGGGGAATTTCGCATTTTCCGAAAGAAAGCCGAAGCCGGGATGCACCGCGTCCGCCCCGGTGTCCTTGATGGCGGCGAGAATCTTGTCCATCGCCAGATAGGACTCGCCCGGCGCCGGCGGGCCAATGAAGACCTTCTCGTCGGCCATCTCCACCGCCATGGTGTCGGCGTCGGCTTCGGAGTACACCGCGACGGTGGGAAGTCCCAGACGCTGACAGGTCTTGATGACGCGGACGGCGATCTCGCCGCGATTGGCGATGAGGATTTTCTTGAACATCGGCGCGGCGAGCCCCCGGGGACGAATGACGGTTTCAAATCAGGCGGCACGGGTTTAGCGCGCGGGCGCGCCGTGCGGCAAGCCGCGCCTATGTCTCAGGCTTTCCGCCGTCTTTCCCGCCGCGGCCTTCGTCCTGAGCCGCCGGAAGGTCGGGGATGAAGCGGTCCGGCTCCAGCCGCCCTTCCAGCCAAGCCATCTCCACGCTGCGCAACCTGAACAGCACCGAGATCAGGAACACCGTCGACCAGCCGAGCACCAGAAAACCGGCTGCGCTCTCGATCGCGGCCACGATGCGCCAGCGGCTCTCGATCACGACCTCGCCATAGCCCACCGTGGTGAAGCTGGACGTGGAGAAGTACAGCGCCGCTTCGAAGGTCTCAAACTCGCCCAGCATCAAATAGACGATTGCGAATAGCCAGATCTGCACCGCGTGCATTACGAACACGCCCAGCACCACCAAAAGAATCACGCCCAGCTGCTGGAGCACATGAGCGACGCTGGCCATCGGCCCGCCGCGCTTGCGCATCACCCAGATCAGCACGGCGAGGCCGGCGATCTGGACGATGACGGTCAGCGCAACCAGAAGCGCGGAGACAAGCAAGGGCGCGGCGAGCATGGCGCGAGGCTAGCGCAAACGTGCTTGACGCGTCAGCCCGTCAGGCTCGACGGTGAAGAAGAACAATCTGGAGGCGTTCATGGCCGATATCACAGTGACGCCCAGCGGCGGCGCGCTTGGCGCGCACGTGACCGGGGTGGATCTGTCCGCACCGCTGGATGAAGAGACCATCGCCGCACTGCGGTCCGCCTGGCTGGAGCATCTCGTGCTCGCCTTTCCCGGTCAGCCCATGAGCCATGACGATCTGGAGCGCTTCACGACCTGTTTCGGCGCCTTCGGGGACGATCCTTTCATCGCCCCCCTCCCCGGCCGCCCGCACATCATCGAGGTGAAGCGCGAAGCGCACGAAAAGGCGAGCGTCTTCGCCGCCGCCTGGCATTCCGACTGGAGCTTTCAGGACACTCCGCCGGCCGCGACCATTCTTCATTCCAAGATCATCCCGCCGGTAGGCGGCGATACGCTGTTCTGCAACATGTACCGGGCCTATGTGCGTCTTTCAGAAGAGACCAAGGCGCGCATCGAGGGTCTGAACGCCGTCCATTCGGCCGGGCTCGCCTACGCCCCGGATGGGGTCTATGGCGAGAATGACGGACCCGACCGGTCGATGACGATCCGCCCCGATCCGCGCGCCCACGCCACCAGGGCGCACCCGGTGGTGAAGACCCATCCCGAAACCGGGCGCAAGGCGCTGTTCGTCAATCCGGGCTATGTGCGCACGATCGAAGGCGTCAGCGACGAGGAGGCCTTCATGATCCTCATCGAGCTTTATGAGGCCTGCCATGCGCAGGACAATGTGTACCGCCATCGCTGGGAAGCGGACATGCTGCTCATGTGGGACAATCGATGCACCCAGCACATGGCCACCGGCGGCTATGACGGCCACGCCAGGCTCCTGCACCGCACGACGGTGGCGGGGCCTTAAGCGGCGCTCAGCCTTTAAACGTTTTGACCAGCCGGAGGGCCGCTTCTTTCCCCTCCCCTTCGGGTAAGGGCCGGGGGGCGTGCGCAACCCTACAAAGCCATGGTCAGACGGCTCCACCCCACCCCAGCCCTCCCCTCAAGGAGAGGAAGGGAAAACGCCGAGTCCCCAGTGCGCTTTGCAGATCGCCCCCAGCCGGCCTGGCCCGCCCCCCCCGGATTTCGCACGTGGCGGCCACAGTCGAAACGGTCAGAAGGTCAGCGCATTTCCAGGGCTTGATCTTCGCCGCTCCGCGCTCCCCTATACGCCCGCCAAAACCGAACCTTCGAGAGGGCTTATTCCGATCATGGCCGAACCAAGCCAAGCGCCGCCGCGGCCGCCCGTGCTGCGGATACCCCATACGCTGGTCCTGATGGTCCTTATGATGGGGGCGGCGCTGATCCTGACCTGGGTCCTGCCCGCTGGAAGTTTCGAGATGGCGGCCAATGAGGCCGGGCGCATGATGGTCGTGCCGGGCACGTACGCGCCGCTCGACGATGCGCCGAGGCTGGCGCCCTGGCATCTGCTCAGCGTCGTGCCCCGCGCCATGGCGTCGGCGTCGGATGTGATCTTCTTCGTCTTCCTCATCGGCGGCGTGCTGGGCGTGGTGCGCTCGACCGGCGCCATCGACGCGGCGATCGGGGGCATGCTCGACAAGTTCAGAGACCGGCTCGCCCTGTTCACGCTGGCGTCGATGTTCATGTTCGGCGTGTTCTCCGCCGCCTTCGGCATGGCGGCGGAGTATCTCGCCTTCGTCGGCATGCTGGTGGCGCTGTGCGCGGCGCTTCGGCTCGATTCCATGACCGCGATCGGGATCATGGTGGTCGGCTACGGCGTCGGTTACGGGGTGTCGTTCATGAACCCGTTCACGGTCATGGTGGCCCAGGATATCGCCGAGCTCCAACCGCTTTCAGGTTGGTGGTACCGGGCCGCCATCGCGGCGCCGATCTTCGCGATCGGGTTTCACCACGTCTACAGCTACGCCCGAAAGGTGAAGGCCGACCCGTCAAAAAGCCTCGTCGCCGATGTCGACGGCGCCCAGGCGCCGCCGCCGGAATCCTACCCGCCCATGACCTGGCCGCGCCGGCTGGTCCTTGTGTCGCTGGGCGCGACCGTGGTGGTTCTGGTGCTCGGGGTGAGTCTTCAGGGCTGGTGGCTGACGGAGCTGGCGGCTGTGTTTCTCGGCCTCGCCGTTGCGGCCATCGTGTTCAGCCGCCTGCCGCTGGATTCGGCGGCCGAGAGCTTTATCGAAGGAGCCGCGCAGCTGACCGCCACCGCACTTCTGGTGGGGTTCGCACGCTCGATTTCCCTGATTCTCGAAGACGGCCAGGTTCTTCACACCATTGTCGACGGGCTCGCGGCGCCGCTGAGCCAGGTCCCCGCCGAGTTGTCAGCCGTGGGCATGTTTTTCCTGCAAAGCTTGCTGAACCTGTTCGTGCCCTCAGGCAGCGGTCAGGCCTTCGCCACCATGCCGATCATGGCCCCGATCGGAGATCTGGTCGGCGTCAGCCGGCAGGTCGCGGTGCTCGCCTATCAGTTCGGCGACGGGTTCTCGAACATGATCGTGCCCACCAATGCGGTGCTCATGGGCATTCTGGGCCTGGCCGGCATCCCCTACGACCGCTGGTTCCGCTTCGTCCTGCCGCTGATGATCAAGCTCACCCTCGCCGCTTCGCTGGCGCTCATGGCGGCGGTCTGGATCGGCTATTCGTGACGCGCCGGCGGCGGCGGCCGATCAGCCGGCCAGGGTCTTCGCCTGACCGACCCAATCGTCACGCTTGATGCGGCCGCGCCCGTTGATCAGGGCGTCATAACGCTCGACGTCCTCATCGGACCAGTTGGCGATCTGGCTGACTTTCGTGACGCCGGCGCCGTTCAGCTTCTCGGCCGCCTTGGGTCCCAGGCCCTTGATCCGGGTGAGGTCGTCGGACGGCGCCGCGTCCGGCGCGCCAGGGCCGGCGCTGGTCTCGCCCTTCGGGCCGTCGGTGACGGGTCCGGCGTCCGCGCCCGGCGCCTGCATCGGCGCGGTCATCGCCAGACCGCTCTTGGCGTCCGGCGCCGGCGAGGTCTTCGCGCCGGGCGCCGGCGCGCCGGGGCCCGCGCTGGTTTCGCTGGCCGGGCCGGTGCTGACCGGCTCGGCGCCCGCGCCGGGGGCCTGCTGGGGTGCGCCCGCGGCGAGCCGATCGGCGCTCCCGTCATCCTTTTTCGGCGTGGGTTTCCCTGTGTCGCCGGCCTTCGCGTCCGGTTTCGCGCCGGGGCGCGCCGTTTCGCTTTCGGGAGCATGTCCGGCGACATGGCCGGTCTCGCTGGCCGGACCGGCGTCGTCGCCGCTGCGCGGCGTGCTCGCCGCTGCGGCCGCGCTGGCGGTTCCGGCCGGCGCCGGGCCGGGCTCGGGCCGCGCCTCGGAGTGCGACAGGCGCGGCCTTTCCGTCTGCGGCTGATCGGAGCGCGAGCGCACCACCCATCCTGTGATCACTCCGCCGATGAAGGCGAGCAGCAGCAAGATCCACATATGCCAGGTCAGCCAGAGCATGACGTCATCCTTCCGGGTTCGGGGCGTCGGCTTCCTCTGAAACCGCGTCGCCCTCCGCTTCGGTTCCTTCCGCCGGGTCGGCGCCGGCGGCGCGCGAGGCCGCAGGCCGGCCGGAGACCGGTTCGAATTCGGCCATGTCGAACGCTACGGCGCGGCGCGCGTCGGCGGGCGCCACGGCGGTGACGAAGCGATCGCGCGACGGGCCGCCCCGGGCCATGGCCGCGACGATCGCCTCGGCGCGCGCCCGCGCCAGTTCGTCGCCTTCGGCGTCGGCGCGCACGCGCACCTGCAGCGGTTCGGACGTGCACGCCGCATAGACTTCGCCAGCCTGGCGCAGCGCCGTGGCGGAGGCTTGCGTCAACGCGTCCAGGCCGGGCGAGAACGACACCGGCCGCCCCGCCAGCGCAGCGCGCACAACGAGGGCGCACAGCTCGCCGTCCTCGATCCGGCCGCGATAGGGGTCGCCGTCCAGGCGCACCAAAGCGGCCGCGAGAAATTCGCCCGGCGCAGCGTCGAACGCCGCGCGCACCGCCTCGGCGGTCTGCTCGTTGGCCGCAAGCCCGGCCAGCGCGATCCGCGCGTCCTCGATCAGGCCCGCGCCCGCATCGAGGCGCGCCAGCTCCTCCAGCAGAAGGCGGACTGCGGCCTCCCAGCCCAGCGGCGCGCCGCCGGGGTAGAGCCGAAGCTCGCCCTCCACCCGTCCGGCGAACAGCCGGCCGGCCAGCGCCTCGATCCGCGCAGCGGCGTCGGCGTCCGGCGCGAAGCCCGACAGGGTGAGCCGGCCGCCGTTCAGCGACGCGCTCAAGGTAAAGTCTTCCTCGATATTGGCCAGCGTGGTCTCGTCGATGACGCGGGTGATGCCGCCGGCGACGACGCCTCCGGCCCAGTCGGCGCGCGCCACGGCGGCGAGTGCGGCGTTGCGCGCTTCCGGGGTCGGAGCCCGCCCGGTGAGGTAGGCGGCCTGGCCGTCCAGGCGCACCTGCGCCCATTCATCGGCGCGGATGTCGTACAGCGCCGCGTCCGCCCGGGTCTGAAGCCGGGTCTCCAGCGCCGTGTTGGACACCGGGCTGGCGTGAACGGCGAGCAGCGCGAGCACGAAGAAGATCGCCAGGCAGATCAGCGCGGCCTTGCGGCGGGGAGTAAGCATGTCGCGTCCTTGGCGGCGAAGAGGTTTGAGGCGAGCATAGCGAGGCGCGCGCCCGGCTTGAATGGTGAATTTTGTCAGAAGCTGAACGGCGCCGCGCCGCGCACGTGCGGCTCGACCTTCAAGCTGCGTTGCAGGGGGGGAAACGCGCGCTCCGCGCAAGCGGTCCGCTCGCACAGCCGGCAGGACAGCCCCACCGGCGTGAAGGCCGCGCCGGGATCGTAGACCAGGCGCGCAGCGTCCTTGGCTTCGCATCCCACCGCCACAGCGTTCATCGCAGCGCCGCCGTCGGGCAGCTGTCGCGTCACGGCGCGCGCGATGGAGACGAAGCGCGACCCGTCGGTGAGCTCCAGCCCCTGGACCTGTACGCGCTCCGGCGTGCGGAATGCGTCGAACAGGCGCCAGCGCGCACAGCCGCCGCCGGAGCGGGCGAAGGCGAGAACGCCGCCGCCGAAACGCTTTGTGATGTTGCCGGCCTGGTCGATGCGGATCATGAAGAAGGCCACCCCGCGCGCGCCCTGCTTGTTCAGCGTGGTCAGCCGGTGACACACCTGCTCCCAGCTCACATTGAAGCGCCGGCGCAACGCGTCGATATCGTAGCGGGTGTCTTCGGCGGCTTTATGGAAGGCGTCGTACGGCATCAAAATCGCCGCCGCGGCGTAGTTGGAGAGCGAGGCGCGGTAGAGCGCCGAGGCTTCCTCGCTCAGCCCGGCGCGCTCCACCTCGGCGTCGAGCGCCTCGCCCAGCTCCAGATTGACCAGGGCGGCCGCGATGTGAAACGCGCGCGCCGCAGGCTCCAGAAGATCGCTGAGGAGGAGCTTGCGCGCGTGGAAGTCGAACCGGCGCAGAGCCCCGCCCATAACCTCGTCGTCATAGCTGCGCACCGCCGCCCCGTGCACCGATTTGAGATGCTGGGCGAGCGCCGCCTCCAGGCTGGCGTGGTCTTCAAGCATGGCGCGCAGCGCCTCGGCCTCCGCCTCGAGGGCGGGGAAGTAATTCTGCCGGCTGTCGAGGGCGTCCCTCACCTCCTCCAGCGGCGACAGGCCCGCCGCGACACCGCCCTCGGCGGCCCGTGCGGCCAGATCGGCCGCGGCGGATCGGGTGTCGCGATAGGCTTGGTAGAGCCGGGCGAGCGCTTCGGCGGCGCGCGGATGGGCGTCGGCGAGCTCGTTGACGTCGCGCCGGTCCAGATCGGCGCCTTTCAACACCGGGTCTGACGCAGCTTCGGTCAGATCGGCGATGAGCTGACGGTCGCTCTCGGCGGCGAAGTCGCGCACATCGATGTCGAACGCCTGGCTCAGCGCCAGAAGCACGCGCGCCGTCACCGGCCGCTGATTGCGCTCCAGCAGGTTGAGATAGCTCGGCGACACGCCGAGGCTTTCTGCGAACTGGGCCTGGGTCTGGCTCAAGTCCCGTCGCAGCCGGCGCAGCCGCGCCCCGGCGAACAGCTTTTCGCGTCCTTCGGCCATTCCCGCCTCTTGTATATAATCTTACAAGATTACATCATTACATGATACATGTGTATACGCGGTTTCCCCTTTCTGCACAAGGATGTCTGGACCTCAGGCGTTGATCCTGTCTAACTCCGCACAACGCTGACAACAGGGATCCTTATGACATCTTTCTACGACATTATTCCCGCCGCGGCCGAGGGGCGCTTCGACGGGATCGAACGCAATTATTCGCCTGAAGACGTGATCAAGCTGCGCGGCTCGGTGCAGATTCACCACACGCTGGCCGAGCGCGGCGCGCAGAAGCTCTGGGAGCTTTTGAAGAGCGAGCCCTACGTGAATGCGCTGGGCGCTCTGTCGGGCAATCAAGCCATGCAGATGGTGCGCGCCGGCCTGAAGGCGATCTATCTCTCCGGCTGGCAGGTGGCCGCCGACGCCAACACCGCCGGCGCCATGTATCCCGACCAGTCGCTCTACCCGGCGAATTCGGCGCCGGAACTGGCCAAGAAGATCAACCGCACGCTCCAGCGCGCCGACCAGATCGAAGTCGCGGAGAACGGCGAGGCCAGCCGCGACTGGTTCGCGCCGATCGTGGCGGACGCCGAAGCCGGCTTCGGCGGCACGCTGAACTGCTACGAGATCATGCGGGCCTTCATCGAGGCGGGCGCGGCGGGCGTCCACTTCGAAGACCAGGTCGCCGCCGAGAAGAAGTGCGGCCATCTGGGCGGCAAGGT
>JBKHAZ010000264.1:0-3321 GCA_046542605.1 Oceanicaulis sp.
AGCGTCATTGGGCGGGCCTGCTCGCCGCGCCGCTGGATTCAGGGCGGGCGGCGCAGGCCAAGCGGATCGGCGACGGTCATGCCCGGCTTGGTCTTGAACCGCGATGGTATATGGGCGCCTACGCCCGCGTTGCGGCGACGCTCGCGGCGACGGCCGTGCGCGAGGAAATCGGCGGGCTCGCCGCGCCTGGACGCGTACGCCGCGCCGAGGCCGCGGTGGACGGCCTGGTGCGCGTGCTCGTGCTCGACATGGAGATGGCGATCACCGCCTATCTTGAAGAGCGCGACCAGCGCGCCGCCGCCGCCAGGCGCGAGACGGCCGCCGCGATCGAGCAGAGCGTCGGCGAGACGGCGGCCGCGCTTGCCGACGCGGCCGGCGCTCTGGACGCCGCGTCCGAAGCGGTGAACGCAGCCGTTGTACGGACCCGCGAAGCCGCATCAAGCGCCGCCGCCGGGTCGGAGGAAGCCGCCGCGAGCGTGCGCTCGGTGGCGGCCGCGACGGTGCAGCTCGGGTCAGGCGGACAGGAAATCTCCAGCCGCGTCAACGCACAGACGCAAGGCCTGGAGCGCGCGGTGGAGCACGCGGCGCGCGCGTGCGAGGCCATCGGCGGCCTCTCCAAGGCGTCGGAGGAGATCGGTGCGGTCGTCGCGCTCATCGAACAGGTCGCCGAACAGACCAATTTGCTGGCCTTGAACGCCACGATCGAGGCGGCCCGCGCCGGGGAGGCCGGCAAGGGGTTCGCGGTCGTCGCCAGCGAAGTCAAGGCGCTGGCCGAACAGACCGCCAAGGCCACCGACCAGATCGCAGGCCGGGTGAAGTCCATGCAGGACGCCTCCGGCGGCGCCGTGGCCACTGTTGAGGACATCCGGGCGACCGTTGAGACCGTGGCCGAGGCGGCCGCAGCGATCGCGGCCGCCGTGGAGGAGCAGACCGCATCGCTCAGCGAGATCAGCCGCTCGGCCGAGGATGCGGCGGCGGGCAATCAGTCCGCAGCCGAAGCTGCAGCCCGTCTGGACGGCGATTGTCAGGCGAGCGCCGACGCCGCCGCTTCGGTGGCCGAGGCCGCCGGAGCCGTACGCGGCGGGGCCGATCAGCTGACCCAGCGGCTCGGCCAGCTCCTTGAGCAGATCCGGGCGGCGTGATGTTCCTGACCCGCTTCATTTATGTCAGCCGGCCGCGCTTTGCGGTCCGCCCGCCCTGTCTGGACGGCGAGCTGGCGGCCATCGCCAAAGCCGGGCTCGACCATAATCCGCGCAACCAGATCACCGGCGTGCTCGCCATCGACAGCGAGTGCTTCGTTCAGGCGCTGGAAGGCGCACGGCCCGCGGTGTCGCAAACCGGCATGCGCATCGCCCGTGATCCGCGCCATTCAGGGTTCGAGCTGATCTCCATGGAGGAGATCAACGAGCGCGCCTTTCCAGATTGGTCGGTTGCGTTTCTTGACCGGGCCAGCCTGCCTCCGGCCGAACCGCGCTACGCCTCGTTCGACAGCCTGACCAGCGAAGCGCTGCTGCAACGCCTTCTGCGCGTGCGGCGAACCGGTGTCATCGCCTGCCGGACCCTGGCGGCGGCCTGACGACGGCGCCCCCGGCGCTGTCATGTTTCAAGCGGACGGCGAGGCTTCGAGGCGGCGTAACTCGCGCCGGGCGCGGGCCGCGAGACCGCCGCCCCTTTGCCGCGACGGAACGCCGCACTAGGTGAAGGAGGTCAAGACGATTTCGAAAGGAGCCCCGCCATGGCCGCCGAGACCAAGACCGCCGCCGACACCCGGCCCGCCGTCAGTTCGCCCGCCCGCGAAGGTCTCCGGCTGCGCGACCGGCCTGAATTCACCAAGAAGGGGCCCCCGCTCACCATGTCCGCCGACACGCGGGTCAAGGACGCCGTCGCGCAGATGGCGGAGAAGAATTACGGTTCGGTGATCGTGGTGGACGCCGACAAGAAGGTCGAAGGCGTGGTGACCGAACGCGACATCCTGCGCCGCCTGGTCAATCAGGGCCGCGACCCGGCCGCGACCAAACTCTCCGACATCATGACCCGCGACGTGCGCTGCGCGAAGGCGGACGACGACATGCTGGACTGGCTGCGGATGATGAGCAATGAGCGCTTCCGCCGCCTGCCCGTGGTCGATGAGGAGGGCCGCCTGGTCCAGGTGCTCACCCAGGGCGACTTCGTCAGCTATACCTGGCCCGACCTCTTCGGCCAGGCGACCCAGCTGGGCAAGGCGACGCTCCTGCGCAACTTCCCCATCGCGCTGATTGTCGGCGCGCTGGTGGTGTACCCGCTGATCGTGGCGATTGCGTTCGGGCTGTTCAACTAGCCGGATCGTCAGCGAAAGCGGGAACCGGTTTCGCGGTTCGAGGACCGGGCCGCCAAAGCCCCTACGGTATGAGCTTCTGGATGCGCTGAAGCGCGAAGACCCGGCAGGCGCTGGACAGCGGCTGGTCGGGCTCGCGCGCGACGCGCTGTTCGTCGATCTGCGCGATGAGCCGGGCGAGCGACAGCCGCTCTTCTTTCGCGACCTGGTCGATCACCGCCCAGAACTCCGGCTCCAGAGCCAGCGAGGTGGCGTGACCGGACAGGGTGAGCGAGCGCTTCTCAAGCATCGCGCTCACCATCATCGCGCTTATGCCCGTCCACCAGCTTCGCCAGCCTCTCCCGCCGCCCAGCCTCCAGATCACGCACCACCTTGGGCGTTCCGTACGCGACGCGGTTGGCCTCTGCCTGTTTGGCCTTTTTGGCGCGCTGCTTCTTCTTGCGGGCCTGGCGCAGATTTATGGGTTTGGTCATCGCGGGTCTCCGGGTCCCGGTTCGATCCCCGGCGAACGGCCGGGGGCCGGGGACCGATTTGCGCGTCAGAACAAAGCGCGGAGCAATCCGCGCCGGCGGCTTCGCGTCAAAGCGGCCGGCGCTGCAGATCCCGGTCTTCCTCCCGGACCTTGCGTCCGGGACTGAAACCGGGAGCCGGCCTATTTCGGCCCCACCATATCCTCAGGCCGCACCACCGTGTCGAATTCCTCTTCGGTGACGAATCCCAGCTTCACCGCTTCTTCGCGCAGCGTCGTGCCGTTTTCGTGGGCGGTTTTAGCGACTTTGGTGGCGTTGTCGTAGCCGATCGTGGGCGCCAGCGCGGTGACCAGCATGAGCGATTGCTCCATGATGCCGGCGATGCGCTTTTCGTTCGCTTCGATGCCCACCACGCAGTTCTCGGTGAAGGAGCGGCTGGCGTCAGCGAGCAGCTTGGCGCTGGTCAGGACGTTCCAGGCGATCATCGGCTTGAAGACGTTGAGCTGGAACTGGCCCTGGCTGCCGGCGAAGCTGACG
>JBKHAZ010000025.1:0-17929 GCA_046542605.1 Oceanicaulis sp.
AGTAAGCCCATCGGAACAGGGTTGGAAAACACCCCGGCGGGCTTGGCCGGGCCGCGGTCATGAAGCTGGTCTCCAGCGCGCGGTAAAGCTTTGCGCCGTCGCTCAAGAATCGCTCGAACAAACGGGCCTGACGCGCGCCGGACAGCGCGCCGACCGCCTGCGTCGCCAGGCTCGAATCGGCGTACAAGTCAAACTGCGACGCCTCGTCCCAGGCATGCCGGGCCAGGATGCGAGCCGGGGTGAGCGTGACGTGATCGTGGAGGTTCGCGCCCGCATCGGAGAACAGCGCCTCGAAGCCTTCACGATAGGTCAGCACCGTCGGGCCGGCGTCCACTGTAGCGCCGCCGACGGTTTGCGTGCGCATCTTTCCGCCTGGCGAAGCGGCGCGTTCGAAGACCGTTACGGGCACGCTGCGGGCGGACAGATCAATCGCGGCGGCGAGCCCGGCGACGCCCGCGCCGATAATCGCGACGCGGTCTGGAGGGGCTTGGCGCCTCATTGACAGGCTTTGAAGTTGTGTCCAATCTTCATGACAGTCAGGGTGACAGGAAAACTGGACGCCGGCAACCGGCGGGGAGGGCGCGATGGACGGTGAAGCACGCATCGAGGCCGAGCTGCGCGCCGCCGTCGACCGCGCCGCTGCGCAAGGCTGTCCGCCGACGTTTGCGAAAGCGCTCGATTACGCGGTCTTTCCCGGCGGTGCGCGGGTCCGCCCGCAGCTCTGCCTCGCCGTCGCCGGGGCGTGCGGGGACGGCGAGCCGGCCCTGAGCAGCGCCGCGGCGGCGGCGCTGGAATTGCTGCATTGCGCCTCGCTGGTTCATGACGATCTGCCCGCCTTCGACAATGCCGGTCTGCGCCGGGGCAAGCCCACCGTGCATGCCCGGTATGGCGAACCGCTCGCGGTGCTGGTGGGCGATGCGCTGATCGTCGCCGCCTTCGAAACGGTGGCGCGCGCCGGGGCGGTCGCACCCGCCCGCCTGCCTGCGCTGACCACGCTGATCGCGCGCGCCGTGGGCGCGCCGTCCGGCATCTGCGCGGGTCAGGCGTGGGAGAGCGAGCGCGATATCCCTCTTGAGACCTATCACCGGGCCAAGACCGGCGCGCTCTTCGTCGGCGCCACCATGGCCGGGGCGGTCGCCGCCGGCGCCGATCCCGGCCCCTGGCGCATGCTGGGCGAAAAGATCGGCGAGGCCTATCAAGTCGCCGACGACCTGCTCGATGCGGCCGGCGGGGACGAGGCCGGCAAGCCGGTGGGCCAGGATGAGCGGCTGGACCGGCCGAGCTGCGTGCGTCAGCTGGGGGCGGCCGGTGCAGTGGCCCGGCTTAAAGCGCTTGTCGCCGAAGCCGCGGCCTCGGTGCCCGAGTGCAAGGGCGCGGACATGCTGCGCGCCCTCGTCGAGGCGCAGGCCAAGCGCCTCGTGCCGAAGAATCTCGCCGTTCACGCGGCCTGAGCCTTGGGCCTTCGACACGCCATTGGTGATCTTCGCAACCGCCTGGTCGCCGATCCCGGCTTCCGGCGAATGGCCAAGACCTTTCCTTTGACGCGCCGGGTCGCGCGCGGCGAGGCGCGCGCCCTGTTCGACGTGATGGCGGGCTTCGTCTACTCCCAGACGCTCCTTGCGTGCGTTGAGACCGACCTGTTCGAGTTCCTGCGCGGCGGCGCGAAATCGGTCGACGACATCGCCGCCCATGCCGGGCTCCCGCGCGACGGTGCGGAGCGGCTGGCGCGCGCGGCCGCCTCGCTGGAGCTTATCGAGGCGCGGTCCGGCGACCGGTTCGCGCTCGGCCGGCTCGGCGCGGCGATGGCCGGAGACCAGGGTCTGGCCGCGATGACGCGCCATCACGCTCTGCTTTACGCCGACCTTGAAGATCCGCTCGCCATCCTGCGCGGCGCGCGCGGCGAGCGGCTTTCGCGCTTCTGGGGCTATGGGCGCGATGAGCAAAGCCAGGGCGACAGCGAGTCCTATTCCGCCCTGATGGCGGCCACCTTGCCCATGGTGGCCGACGAGATCTTCGCCGCATGCGATCTGCGCCGGCATCGCCGCTTGATGGATGTGGGCGGCGGCGAGGGCGCTTTCGTGCGCGACGCCGCCCGGCGCGCGCCGAAGCTCGCCCTGTCTCTGTTCGATCTGCCCCCGGTCGCCGAACGCGCGCGCCGCCGGCTCGCCGAGTCTGGCTTGTCGGACCGGGTGGAGGTGCATGCGGGCAGCTTCCTCGACGGGGCGTTGCCGGCCGGCTCGGACGCGATCTCGCTGGTGCGTATCCTTCACGATCACGGCGACGACGAAGTGCGCCGGCTTCTGGCCGCTTGCCGCACCGCGCTGGCGCCGGGCGGAACGCTCATCATCGCCGAACCCATGGCCGACGCGCGCGGCGCAGGCCCGATGGGCGAGGCGTATTTCGGATTCTATCTCGCAGCGATGGGCCGGGGCCGTCCCCGCACCCTGGCGCGAATCTGCGCCCTTCTCGAGGAGTCGGGGTTCGCCGCTCTTCGGCCGCGCCGCTCGCGTATCCCTTTGATTGCAAACGTCCTGACGGCGCGCGCCGCAAATTTGTAAATCATAATTGACTGCCATAAGTGTCAATGTAAACTTACATGCGAAGTAATGTTCACTGGGGCAAGCAGGAGTTCGTCGTGGAGGCGCTGGCCGTCGTACTGGAACAACCAAAGCGCATCGCGCTCAGTCGGCTCGCCATCGCCGCGCCGGGGCCTTCCGACGTCGTCGTCGAGGTCGCCTTTTCCGGCGTGAGCACCGGCACCGAGCGCCTGCTCTGGTCCGGCGACATGCCGGCCTTTCCCGGCATGGGCTATCCGTTGGTGCCCGGCTATGAATCCATCGGACGCATCGTTGACGCCGGGCCGCAGAGCGGCCGGCGCGAGGGCGACTGGGTTTTCGTGCCCGGCGCCAATTGTTATGGCGCGGTGCGCGGCCTGTTCGGCGGATCGGCGTCCCGGGTCACGCTTCCCGGTGCGCGCGTCACGCCGATTGACGAAAATCTCGGTGAGCGGGGCGTCCTCATGGCGCTGGCGGCCACGGCTTATCACGCCATGGCGCCGGGCTTCGCCGCGCCGGACCTCATTGTCGGCCACGGCGCGCTCGGCCGGCTTCTGGCGCGGATCGCCATCGCATCCGGCGCGCCTGCTCCGACGGTCTGGGAGATCAATCCCGCGCGCATGGACGGCGCCGACGGCTACGCGGTGGTGCGCCCTGAAGATGATCCCCGGCGCGATTATGCGGCGATCTACGATGTGAGCGGAGATTCCTCACTGCTCGACGGGCTGGTCGGCCGGCTGAAGAAGGGCGGAGAGATCGTGCTCGCCGGCTTCTACGCCGAGCGGCTCAGCTTCGACTTCCCGCCCGCCTTCATGAAGGAGGCGCGCCTGCGCGCCGCGGCGGAATTCACGCCGGCCGATCTTGACGGCGTCAACGCGCTTCTTGCGCGGGGCGCGCTGTCGCTGAACGGCCTGATCACCCACCACAGCACCCCTCAGGACGCCGGAGAAGCGTACCACACCGCGTTCTCCGACGCCGGCTGCCTGAAGATGATCCTGGACTGGAGACCCTCATGATGGACGGCGATTTCAAACCCGGCGGCGGGCAGGGCGACGACCTGCGCAGAGAGGCCGCCCAGGAGCCCGATCCGGTGCACACCGGTCCGGTGAAGAAAGAGACCCAGATCATCGCCATCTACGGCAAGGGCGGGATCGGGAAGTCCTTCACCCTGGCCAATCTCAGCTACATGATGGCCCAGCAGGGCAAGAAGGTTCTGCTCATCGGGTGCGATCCCAAGTCGGACACCACCTCGCTTCTGTTCGGCGGGCGGGCCTGTCCGACCATCATCGAGACCTCCTCGCGCAAGAAGGAAGCCGGCGAATCCGTCGAGATCGGCGATGTCTGCTTCAAGCGCGACGGGGTGTTCGCCATGGAGCTCGGCGGCCCGGAAGTGGGCCGGGGCTGCGGCGGCCGGGGCATCATTCATGGTTTCGAACTTTTGGAGAATCTCGGCTTCCACGAGTGGGACTTCGACTACGTCCTGCTCGATTTCCTCGGCGACGTGGTGTGCGGCGGGTTCGGCCTGCCGATCGCGCGCGACATGTGCCAGAAGGTGATCGTGGTCGGCTCCAACGACCTGCAGTCGCTCTATGTGGCGAATAATGTCTGCTCGGCGGTGGAGTATTTCCGCAGGCTGGGCGGCAATGTCGGCGTGGCCGGCATGGTCATCAACAAAGATGACGGCACCGGTGAGGCGCACGCCTTCGCCGAAAAGGTCGGAATTCCCGTGCTCGCGGCGATCCCGGCCGACGACGATATCCGCCGCAAGAGCGCCAATTACGAAATCATCGGCAAACCGGATTCGCCCTGGGCTCCGCTCTTCGCCGAGCTGGGCCAGAACGTGGCCGACGCGCCGCCGATCCATCCGGCGCCGCTCGATCAGGACGGCCTTCTGGGACTGTTCGACTCCGAGGAGGCGGAAGGCTTCGGCATGGAGCCGGCGACTGCGGCCGACATGGCCGGAAAGAACCATGTCGAAAAGCCGTCCCTCGAAGTGATCTACGACGACGTGTGAGGCGGTGATGGCGAACAAGTTTCTCAACCTCATCAATGCGCGTCCTGGCGACGAGGTCAGCTATGACGACGCGGCCGAGGCGAAGCTGGACAATCCCGGCCCGGCCGCTCCGGCGCCGGATCTCGCCGCCGAGTTGGCCCAGCCCGCGGCCGAGCGCCTGACCGGAGAGCCGGGCGAGGACGACGGCGCGGGGTGTCACGCCGGCGCCGAAAAGATGCGCGCCCAGGCCGAGGCGGCCGGAAACGCCGAGCTAATGGAGCGGTTCGAGAAGGACTATCCGCGCGGGCCGCACGATCAGCCGCAATCCATGTGCCCGGCCTTCGGGTCGCTGCGCGTGGGGCTGCGCATGAAGCGCACCGCGACGATCCTGTCGGGGTCTGCCTGCTGCGTGTACGGGCTCACCTTCACCTCGCACTTCTACGGCGCGCGGCGCACGGTCGGCTATGTCCCGTTCAACTCCGAGACCCTGGTCACCGGAAAGCTGTTCGAGGACATCCGCGACGCGGTCCACGACATCGCGGATCCCGAGAAGTACGACGCGGTGGTGATCACAAATCTGTGCGTGCCCACCGCTTCCGGCGTGCCGCTTCGGCTTCTGCCCAAGGAAATCAACGGGGTGCGCATCATCGGCATCGACGTGCCGGGCTTCGGCGTGCCCACCCACGCAGAAGCCAAGGACGTGCTCGCCGGCGCCATGCTGAACTATGCGCGCACCGAGGCCGAGCTCGGCCCGGTCCAGGCGCCGGACCGGGCCCGCGATGATCGTCCGGCGGTGACGCTGCTGGGCGAGATGTTCCCGGCCGATCCGGTGGTGATCGGCCGCCTGCTCGATCCCATGGGGCTCGCGGCCGGACCGGTCGTGCCGACACGCGAATGGCGCGAGCTTTACGCTGCACTCGACAGCCCCGTAGTGGGCGCCATCCATCCCTTCTACACCGCCGCGATCCGCGAATTCAAAGCGGCCGGTCGCGAGATCGTCGGTTCCGCGCCGGTGGGGCTCGACGGCACGGCGGCCTGGCTGGAGGCGATCGGTGCGGCGGCGAACGTGGCGCGCAAGGACGTCGATGCGGCCAAGCAAGCGGTGCTGCCCGCGATCAAGGGGGCGCTCGCCTCAAAGCCGATAACCGGCCGGATCACGCTGTCGGGCTATGAGGGCTCGGAGCTGATCGTCGCCCGCCTGCTGATCGAGAGCGGCGCGGACGTGCGCTATGTGGGCACGGCCTGCCCGAAGACGCCGTGGTCGGCCGCCGATGTGGAATGGCTGAAGGCCAAGGGCGTGAAGGTCCAGTTCCGCGCCTCGCTGGAGCAGGACCTCGCGGCCTTCGAGGAATTCAAGCCCGATCTCGCGATCGGGACGACGCCGGTCGTGCAGAAGGTCAAGGAGACCGGCACGCCCTCGCTTTACTTCACCAATCTCATCTCCGCTCGCCCGCTCATGGGCCCGGCGGGCGCGGGCTCGCTCGGCGACGTGGTCAACGCCGCCATGGGATCCAAGGCGCGCTTTGATGAAATGCGCGGCTTCTTCGAGGGCGTGGGCGAAGGCCATGCGGCGGGCGTCTGGGAGGACGTGCCTCAGGACGTGCGCACCTTCCGGATGAAGGAAAAGCGCAAGCGGATGACCGCCGAGCAGGCGCGAGAAAAAGCGATCGAGGCGCCGACGGGATGTTAGTGCTCGATCACGATAGGGCCGGCGGCTACTGGGGCTCGGTCTACGTCTTCACCGCGATCAAGGGCCTGCAGGTCGTGATCGACGGGCCGGTGGGGTGTGAAAACCTCCCCGTCACCTCGGTGCTGCATTACACCGACGCTCTGCCGCCTCACGAGCTGCCCATCGTGGTCACCGGCCTGTCAGAGACCGAGATGGGCGAGGGCACCGAAGAGGCGATGAAGCGCGCCCACGAGGTGCTCGACCCCGAACTGCCGGCGGTGGTCGTCACCGGATCCATCGCCGAGATGATCGGCGGCGGGGTGACGCCCGAAGGGCTGAACCTGCATCGCTTCCTGCCGCGCACGATCGACGAGGATCAATGGCAGAGCGCAGACCGCGCGCTGTTGTGGCTCTGGAGCGAATACGGCGCCAAGCACGGCAAGCGGCCAAAGCCCAAGCCGCGCAAAGAGGGCGACAAGCCGCGGGTGAACATCATCGGCCCGGCCTACGGCATGTTCAACATGCCCTCCGACCTGGCCGAAATCCGCCGTCTGGTCGAAGGGATCGGCGCGGAGGTCAACATGGTCTGCCCGCTGGGCAGCCATCTGGCGAACATGCCGCGCCTGGTCGACGCCGACGTGAACATCTGCATGTACCGCGAATACGGCCGGCTGCTGTGTGAAGCATTGGAGACGCCCTACCTGCAGGCGCCGATCGGGCTGCATTCCACCACGAAGTTCCTGCGGGCGCTGGGCGAACACCTCGGTCTCGACGTCGAACCCTTCATCGAGCGCGAAAAGCACACCACGATCAAACCGCTCTGGGATCTGTGGCGCTCGGTCACCCAGGATTTCTTCGGCACCGCCAATTTCGGCGTCGTGGCGAACGAGACCTACGCGCGCGGGCTTCGCAATTTCCTCGAAGAGGAGATGGGCCTGCCGTGCGCCTTCGCCTACGGGCGCAGCGCCGGCAAGAAACCGGACAACGAGGCGGTGCGTCAGTCGATCTACGACAACCCGCCCTTCCTTCTGTTCGGCAGCTATAACGAGCGCATGTACCTCGCCGAGTGCGGGGCGCGCACGATGTACATCCCCGCCTCCTTCCCCGGAGCGGTGATCCGGCGCGCGCTGGGCACGCCGTTCATGGGCTATTCCGGCGCCACCTACATCGTCCAGGAAACCTGCAACGCACTGTTCGACGCGCTCTTCCACATCCTGCCGCTCGGCACCGAGATGGATAAGGCGCCCGCCACCTTGTCGCGCCTGGAGCATGAGCTGGCCTGGGCGCCTGAAGCGAACGAGGCGCTCGACACCCTGGTGGAGCGCCAGCCCGTCCTGACCCGCATCTCGGCCGCCAAGCGCCTGCGCGACGCGGCCGAAGCGCGCGCGCGCGAGGCCGGCGCGAAAACCGTCACCCCCGCCCACGTCCACGGGGCGGAGACGCAAGTTATGGAAGGCGCGCGCTCATGAGCGCGGCGCGCCTCCATCCCTCTTTCCGCACCGGCCTTGGTCGGCGCGGGAAGCCGCCGCGGTGGTTCGCCGCCGCGGCATCACCCGCCGCGGCGACCCCGCGGCGCTAACTGGAGTAAGTCTCATGACAGAAAGAGACTCTATGTCCGGCCTGACTGAAGGCGAAGCGAAGGAGTTCCACGGAATCTTCGTCTCGTCTTTCGTCGGGTTCACCGCCATCGCCGTCGTGGCCCACATTCTTGTGTGGCTGTGGCGTCCGTGGCTCGGATAGGAGACAGAAACCATGTGGAAAGTCTGGCTTCTATTCGATCCGCGCAGGGCTTTGGTCGCGATGTTCGCGTTCCTCTTCACCCTGGCGATTCTGATCCATTTCATCCTGCTCTCTTCTGACAGGTACAACTGGATCGACGGTGCGGCCGGCGGCGGTTCCGCCGCCGCGATTACGACCGAAGCGGTCAACGTCTGACGACGTTGGCCGGCGTGACTCGCCGTCTTTAACCGGGCGGCGGACCGGACGCCTTGAAGGCGAACGGGCAATCCTGACGGCCGTACAGCGGGGCCGGGCGCAAGAGCGCCCGGCGCCGCCCGGGCGACCGATAACGGAGATAGTGCAATGGCATTATTGAGTTACGAGCGCAAATATCGGGTCCGCGGCGGGACGCTGATCGGCGGAGATCTGTTCGATTTCTGGGTTGGTCCGTTCTACGTAGGCTTCTTTGGCGTCACGACGCTGTTCTTCTCGGCGCTGGGCACCGCGTTGATCTTCTACGCCGCCTCGCTCGGCGACACCTGGAATCCCTGGCTGATCGACATTCAGCCGCCCTCGCTCGACTACGGCCTGGCGCTCGCGCCGATGCGCGAGGGCGGGTTCTGGCAGATCATCACGATCTGCGCGACCGGAGCCTTCGTGTCGTGGGCGCTCAGAGAGGTGGAGATCTGCCGCAAGTTGGGCATGGGGTATCACGTGCCCGTGGCGTTCGGCTTCGCCATCCTGGCCTTCGTCACCTTGAACATCTTCCGCCCGATGCTTCTGGGGGCCTGGGGGCACGGCTTCCCCTACGGGATCATGAGCCACCTCGATTGGGTGTCGAACGTCGGCTACGCCTACGTGAACTTCCACTACAATCCGGCCCACATGATCGCGGTGAGCTTCTTCTTCATCACCACGTTCGCGCTGGCGCTGCACGGGGCGCTCGTCCTGTCGGCGACCAATCCGGGCAAGGGCAAGACGGTGAAGACGCCCGATCACGAAGACACCTTCTTCCGTGACGTGCTCGGCTATTCGATCGGCCCGCTCGGCATCCACCGCCTCGGCCTGTTCCTGGCCCTGTCGGCCGGGTTCTGGAGCGCGGTATGCATCATCATCTCCGGCCCGTGGATCCGCTCCTGGCCCGACTGGTGGAACTGGTGGCGCGAGCTGCCGATCTGGAGCTGATGGAGAGACCCATGACGGCATATCAGAACATCTTCAATCAGGTTCAGCTCCGCGGTCCGGTGGAGATGGGGGTCGATCCCCAGCCCAAGGACGAGGAGCGCACCGGCAAGGGCGGGTTCTCCTACCTGCTCGGCCTCATCGGCAACGCCCAGATCGGCCCGATCTATCTGGGCTTCACCGGCGTATTGTCGATCCTGTGCGGCTTCATCGCCATCGAGATCATCGGGCTGAACATGCTCGCCTCGGTGGACTGGAACCCGCTGGCCTTCCTGCGCGAGTTCTTCTGGCTCTCGCTCGACCCGCCGGGGCCGGAATACGGCTTCCAGCCCTTCGTGCCGCTTGCGGAGGGCGGCTGGTGGATTCTCGCCGGCTTCTTCCTGACCGCCTCCATCATCCTGTGGTGGGTGCGAACCTATCGCCGGGCGTTGCAGCTGGGCATGGGCACGCACGTGGCTTGGGCCTTCGCCTCGGCGATCTGGCTTTACCTGGTGCTCGGCTTCATCCGCCCCATGCTCATGGGCAGCTGGGCCGAAGCGGTGCCCTTCGGCATCTTCCCGCACCTGGACTGGACCAACAATTTCTCGCTGCTTTACGGGAACCTGTTCTACAACCCGTTCCACATGCTTTCGATCACCTTCCTCTACGGGTCGGCGCTCCTGTTCGCCATGCACGGCGCGACCATCCTTGCGGTGGGCCGTTACGGCGGCGACCGGGAGATCGAACAGATCACCGACCGGGGCACCGCGCTTGAACGCGCCGCCCTGTTCTGGCGCTGGACCATGGGCTTCAACGCCTCGATGGAGTCCATCCACCGCTGGGCCTGGTGGTTCGCAGTGCTGACCACGCTTACCGGCGGGATCGGCATCCTGATCACCGGCACGCTGGTGGACAACTGGTACCTCTGGGCCAGTGAAAACGGCATCGCGCGGCCGCTGTAGGCCGCGCACCCGGCCGCCTCCCCTCAGGCGGCGAAGACTGCGCCCGGTGCGCCGCCTTGCGGCGCCCGGGCTTTTTCGTGTCGCGCGAGAGGCGCCGGAACTGGATGAGCGACGCACGAAGACGCTCCGCCCGGTCAGGGGGGCTACGGTCCATCATGACATGAGTCAAGCCCGGCGTCGTCAGGCGGCGAGGCCGAGCCGGTCCCACCGCTCCAGATAGATTCGCAGCCAGGGCGCGAGCGCGTGCGGCCTTGCCAGGGCCTCGCGATGCAGCGCGGCCGGGCTCGTCCAGCGCACCTCGCTCACCTCGTCGGGATTCAGCGCGAAGCTCATACTGGCGCGATCGACGACGGCGCGGAACAGGCGCACGCGTTCATGCTCCACCAGGCCGCCGCCCACATCGGCGCGATAAGTCGTCACGCCCATTTCCTCCAGCGCCGGCGCCGGCGCCAGGCCGAGCTCCTCGCCCAGGCGCCGCGCGGCCCCGGCCGCGGCGTCCTCGCCCCAGTCGGGATGGGTGCAGCACGCGTTCGCCCACAGGCCGGGGCAGTGATATTTCGCGCCCGCCCGGCGCTGCAGCAACATGTCGCCGCCTTGATCGAAGAGAAAGACCGACACCGCGTCGTGCAGAAGCCCGCGCCGGTGGGCGTCGAGCTTGTCCACCGGAAAGCGCGCGCCGTCCGGCCCGATCGCAGGGATCAGGCGGTCGTCGGGCGATCCGCCGGCGGGGGTGTCCGGGCCGCCGGACGTCACGCCACGGCGAAGTTTCGATTGAGGGCGCATTGCGACCAGATTTCCGACAGGGCCTTCACCAGGCGATCTATATCCCCATCGCTATGAACCGGTGAGGGTGTGATGCGCAAGCGCTCGGTCCCTTTGGGCACGGTGGGGTAGTTGATGGGCTGCACATATATGCCGTGCTCGGCCATCAGCCAGTCGGAGATGCGCTTGCACTTGACCGGATCGCCGACCATCACCGGAACGATGTGGCTGGGATTGTCGAGCGTGGGGATGCCCATGGCGGCGAGCCTGGCGCGCACGATGCGCACATTGCGCTGCTGGGCTTCGCGCTCCGCAATGGAATGTTTCAGGTGCTTCACGGCGGCTTGAGCGCCGGCCGCCACCGCCGGGGGCAGGGCGGTGGTGAAGATGAAGCCCGAGGCGAAGGACCGCACGAAATCGCAAAGCGCTTCTGATGCGGCGATGTAGCCGCCCATGACCCCGTAGGCCTTGCCCAGGGTGCCCTCGATCACGGTGAGCCGGTCCATCAGGCCTTCGCGCTCGGCGACGCCGCCGCCGCGCGGGCCGTAAAGGCCGACGCCGTGCACTTCATCAAGATAGGTCATGGCGCCGTGCTTGTCTGCGACGTCGCAGATCTCCGCGATGGGGGCGATGTCGCCGTCCATGGAATAAACCGATTCAAATGCGACGAGCTTCGGACGCTCGGGATCCATCGCGGACAGGCGCCGATCGAGATCCTCGGGATCGTTATGGGCGAAGATGTGCTTTTCGGCCCGCGACTGGCGGATTCCCTCGATCATCGAGGCGTGGTTGAGCGCGTCCGACAACACCACGCAGCCCGGCAGGCGCGAGGCCAGCGTGCCGAGCGCGGCCCAGTTGGACACGTATCCCGAGGTGAACAAAAGCGCGGCTTCCTTGCCGTGGAGATCGGCGAGCTCGCGCTCGAGAAGGACATGGTAGTGGTTCGTGCCCGAGATGTTGCGGGTGCCGCCCGCGCCGGCGCCGCAGCGCTCGAGCGCCTCGTGCATCGCCTCAAGCACCACGGGATGCTGGCCCATGCCCAGATAGTCGTTGGAGCACCAGACCGTCACGTCGCTGGTGGCGTCTCCGTCATGGCGCGTGGCGGCGGGGAACCGGCCCTTGCACCGTTCGATGTCGTTGAAGACCCGGTAATTGCCTTCGGCTTTCAGCCCGTCCAGCTGATCCTGGAAAAAACCGTTGAAGTCCATGGGAGCCCCTCCCTTTCACAAATCGGGCGACCGGCGCGGGTCGCGCGCCGGCAACAGCCATCGCCACAGCGCCGCATCGGGCACGGGCAGGGCGAGAAACAGGTGTTCGATCGCGCCCAGCGCCGCGAGCGCCCCGAGAAGCGCGAAGGCGACGGTCTCGAACGGTGAAGCGGCGGTGGCCGCCAGATAGATGAGCCCGCCGGCGAGCGCGGTGATCGCCCCGGTGGTGGCGGCGAAGAACCAACCTGCAGGGCGGTCGGAAAAATAGCTGCGCAGGTGCGCCAGCCGCGCAGGCAGGAAGGAGTCGGTGAAGTGCGGCGCGCCGCAGAAGAGGTTGAACTTGGAACTCAGGCGCAATGTGAAAAGCAGCGCGAAGGTCTGTAGCGCCACAAGGTTTTGCGCGCCAAGGCTCGTCAGCGCGAGCACCAACACCGTGGCTGCGATCGCAACCTCGTGGTGGATCAGGGTGGCGGCCGCGGCGCGGAATTTCGCCCAGCCCGATGTTTCCGCCGGGCATTGGGCGCGATTGGGTCCGGTGATGTAGCCGAACAGGAAACTCATTTCGTGCCAGGCCCACAAAACCAGCGCCGCCCCCGCGCCGGCGTAGGCGCCCAGCGGCGTCGCCACGTCCCGCAGTGCGGCGACGCCAACGAGCGCGGCCAGGGCAAGCACGCTTACGGCCGCCATGGCGGTCCGGCGCGCGCGCGCGCTACGCTCGCCGAGCACCAGGATGGCGCCGGTGGAGATCCACCAGAGCGCCAGCATGGCGAGGATGGGGGCGATCAGGCTCACACGGTCACCAGGCCGGCTGAAGGCGCACGTCGGCGGGCGCTTCGTTCTTCAGCGTCGGCATGAAGTAGAGCCGGGCGAACAGGGCGCCGGCCTTGGCGCCGCACACGCCGCGCCTGATCAGTCCGGTGATCCCGCCTTCCTCACGCGCGGCCCACATGCTGTCCATGACCTTGCGCAGGGATTCGAGCGTGGAGCGGAATTTCGGATTGTCGATATCTAGAACGATCGGGAAGACCTGCTTGGAGATCTCGTTGGTGATCGCGAACACCTGATAATCGTACTCGGTGGGATCGACCCCGAGGGCGGCGTGGAAATGCGGGCGGGCGTGATCGCGCACATACATGGTCGAATAGACCGCGGTCAGGAAGAACTTGATCCAGAACACGTTCATCCCGCTCAACAGGCGCGGATTGGCGCGCATGATCAGGGCGAACGCCTCGCCATGCTTGAACTCGTCGTTGCACCACTCCTTGAACCAGCTGAAGATCGGATGGAATTGCTTGTCCGGATTGCGCTCCAGCTGGCGGTAGATCGTGATGTAGCGCGCATAGCCGATCTTCTCCGACAGATAGGTCGCGTAGAAGATGAATTTCGGCTTGAAGAAGGTGTATTTCTTGGTCTTCGTCAGGAAGCCCAGATCCACCCCGATCCCGTAATCCTTTAGGCAGGTGTTGATGAAGCCGGCATGGCGGCTTTCGTCGCGCGCCATGTACTTGAACAGCTTCTTCACATCCGGGTTCTGGATGTTCTTCACAATCTCGCCGTAGAGCACGCAGCCGGAAAACTCGGCGGTCAGCGAGCTTACCAGGAAGTCGACGAATTCCTTGCGTAGACCTTCGGGAAGGCTCATCAGCGCATTCTCGAACGCTTCTGTGCGCTTGAAGTGACCCTTGTTGGGATCGCTCTCGAGATCATCGAGGAGCTTGTCCCATTCGGCGCGCACCGGCTCGATGTCGAGCGCGTCCATCTCCTTGAAGTCGGTTGTGTAGAAACGCGGAGACAGCATGGTCGTCTCCTGGGCCATGCGCGTGGTCTCGTTGGCCTCGCGCTCGGCCTTCATCGACGCGGTTTCCTTCACGTGGGCGTTCATAGCTTCCTCCCGGCGGAAAAGCTGACTTCGTAGAGTTCGGTGATTTCCAGGCTCGCCAGGAATTTCGTCCACTGGCGGCTCAGCCATCCGGCGCGCATCACGGTGGCGGTCCGGTTGTAGGAGGCGCGCTCGCCGTATTCGACGTGGATCGGCGCGCCGTGCACGCGCACCCGGTCGCCGGGATAGATCGGCACCTCGCCGTTCAGCGCCACATGGGCGTGCAGGTGTTCGTTGGTGTGCTCCACCTCGATCGTGCAGGTGACGTCGAAGCGCTTGGGTGAGCGGCTCATGGCCGGTCTCCTTCAGCCTGGGCGGTGATCTGCTCGCCGTCACGGGCGAGGAGGTCTTCGAAAAGGGTGACATTGTCGGGCCCGAAGGCGCCGAGATAGAAATCCACCCCGCTGGCCGGGTCGATCAGCCAGAGCTGATCGTTGTCCATGCGCGCCAGGCGGACGGGAATCTCCGGGCCCTGGCCGCGCATGCGGCGCTGACGCGCCACCGAGCGCATGACCGAGCGCACGAAAACACCCTCGTTCTCGCCGTAGGAGGTGAGCTGCGCGCCGGTCGAGGCGTCGAACACAGAGACCACGCCGCCCGGCTCGTCGGTGAACAAAAGCTCCATCGCGGCGGTCTCCACGCCTTCGGGTTCGTAGGCCGACCCCGATCCGGTGAAGCGCACGGCGGCCGTGAGGATCAGCGTGCCGACCACCATGGCGATGGCGGCCTGTCCGGCGCGGCGGTGAAGAAGGGCCTGGTCGATCATCGTTTGCGTCCCTTTTCCGTCCTAGCCGTTGGCCATGGCGGCGCGTCCCGGCGCAGGCGCGCGCTGGGGGTCGGCCGGTTCCGCCGTGGTCACGATGCGCGGGGCGGTCTGACCGGTCCGCTCGGCGAGGGCGCTCGCGAGGATTTCGGCCACTTTCGCCGCTTCCGGCACGCCGCGCAGCATCGGTTCGGCTTTGGCCAGGCGCCATGGGCGCACGTGCGGCCAAAGATGCAGGTATGCCGCGCGATCAGACCCCGAGAGTTGCAGGGGGATGTCTCCGTCCCCGCCCGGGCGGACCTTCAGGGCCGCCTTGCCCACTATTGCGAATGGGATGTTGACCGTCTTGGGAAGCGCGACTCCGATGCGCATCACCACGCGCGCGCTGGTGATCGTGTAGATCGTGCTGCCCGCCATGAGACGGGCGAACAGGACCAGCAGTCCCAGAGCCGCCGCGGAGAACATCGCGACCATGCCTGCGCTCAGCGCCGCGTCTGCGACACCGCCCCCGGCGGCCAGCGCGCCGGCGGTCTTCCACGCTGCGAGGATGGCGAAATAGATCGCCACCGCGCGCACATGGAAAACGTGCAGGGCCAGCGCCTTCCAGTCCGGCGCGCCGCGCCACAGGATGCGTTCGCCTTCAGGCAGCTCCTCGGGCAGGCCGGGGATGGGATCGGGTTTGATGTCGTCGGGATTGCACATCAGATCCAGGGCTCCAGCTTCTTGGGTGTCGCGTAGAGGATCCCGCCGCCGTAATAGGCGCTGATGCGGTCCTCTTCGAGACGGGTGACCTGCTCGGGCGAGGCGTGGGCCGGCACGTCGGCGAAATGCTTGGCCATCACCGCCGAGACGCGGATCTGGCGCGCCTTGCCCTTTACGTTGGCGAAGGCGTAGGGCAGCAGCACCTTGCGGCTCTGGTCTGCGAGCTCGACCTCGTAATAGCGGATCAGCGCCTCGGCGCGGTCGATCCACATGTCGGTGACCTTGCCGGCGAGCTCGCCGTCGCAGCCCACCACGTCGAAACCGCGCGGATCGGCGTTCTGCTTGGCCACCGAGAACTCCGGCATCAGTCGCATGGGCACGAGCTTGGGTTCGCCGGTATGGGTGACGTCCGGCTTGTCGTCGCGCAGCGTATAGGCGCCCGGCCCCACCCCGGCGGTCATCGGGTCGCCCACCGGTTCGGACGGCGCGCCCGGCCACACGGCGAGACGCTTGAGCTTGTCATTGCCGGGATCGCGCCGGTTGTCGGGCTTGCGCGCCACCGAGCCGTCGGGGTGCAGATAGGTTTTGGGGCGCGGCAGCCAGCTGTCGCCGCCCGGTTCCAGCTTGCCGGTCGTGTCGCTTTCCAGCGGATAGCCTTCCCGGCGGCTTTCGCGCTGCAGGTAGAAGACGAGCCCGATAAAGAACGCCACGAACGCGATGAAGAGCAGGGTCGCAAAGTCAAGCGAACCGATGATCTGACCACCTTCCATGACAAGGCCTCCTTTCAGCCTTTAACCGGGGAATTCGGCGAGGCCGAACTTTCCGGGTTCGCGCTCCGGACGCCCGCCGGCATGGCGGGCCAGGGGTCCGATCGCCGCGAGGGCGGCGAAAAGGAGCGCAATTTCGATGTGATAGACGAACGAGTAGCCGGCCGAGGGACCGGCCATGGCGGGACCGAGCGCGCCGGTGTCGGCAAGCGTTTGCACCAGGTCGCGCAAGCCGCCGCCCAGCGCCGTCGCGACGCCGGCGGCCGTAGCCTGCACCGCGCCCCAGGCGCCCAGCGCGAGGCCGGACCCGCCGGCCTCGCCAAGCTGCATCGCAGCAGTGAGCGTGCCCACCGAGAACAGGCCGCCGCCAAGGCCGATCAGGACCGCGCCGGCGCGAAACAGAAGCGGCGAGCCCACCGGATCGGACAGGATTACGGCGGAGAAGGCGAACACGCCCACCACCATGCCGTAGGCGGCCAGGCGGTGGGGGTCGCGGGCGCGGGTGAGGCCGCGTGCGGCGAGGGCGAAACCGACAAGCGCGCCCGCGGCCCACAACGCGGTGAGCACGGTGGTCCCCGACACCGAAAGGCCGAGCACTTCCCCGCCATAGGGCTCGAGCAGGACGTCCTGCATGGCGAAGGCCGCCGCGCCGAGACCGGTGGCGACCAGAAGGCGCGCCGGACGACCGCCGCGCATGAAGGCGGCCCAGGCGTCCTTGAAGGCGGGCCTGTCGGGCTGCGGACGGGTGCGTTCGGGCGCACGCGCTTCCTGGCGCCACAGGGCGATGAGATTGAGCACCATGGTCAGGGCCGCCGCGCCCTGGACGACCCGGATCAGGGCGAGCTGAGAGAAGTCGGCGAGCATCAGCCCAATCACGATCGCGCTGATCAGCATGCCCAGAAGCAGCATGACATAGAGCAGGGCCACCACCCGCGGCCGGTTGTCTTCGTCTGCAAGATCGGTGGCCAGAGCCAGGCCGGCGGTCTGGGTGGTGTGAAGGCCGGCCCCGGTGAGCAGGAAGGCGAGCGCGGTGGTGGCCGGGCCGACCCAGGCCGGCCCGTTGGTGTCCCCGCTCATCAAGATGAGCGCGAAGGGCATGATGGCGAGCCCGCCGAACTGCAACAGCGTGCCGAACCAGATATAGGGCACGCGCCGCCAGCCGAGCGCGGAGACATGGGTGTCGGATTTAAACCCGATGAGCGCGCGCAGCGGCGCGAACACCAACGGCAGCGCCACCATGAGCGCGACGATCCAGGCCGACAGGCCCAGCTCGGCGATCATCACCCGGTTCAGCGTGCCGGTGAGCAGGACCGCGGCCATGCCCACCGAGATCTGGAACAGGGACAGGCGCAAGAGACGCCGAAGCGGCAGCTCCGTCGACGCAGCATCCGCAAACGGGAGCAGCGACTGGGCCAGCTCCCTCCATTTGCGTGCGTTTTCGGAGCGACGGTCGATCATGCGCGCGTCAGCTCCATGGCCTGGGAGATGTAGAAGAAGGTGTCGACGCGCCGGGTCCGTCCGATCGTCCAGCCCTCAAGACCGGGATGGGTCTTGATGCGGCGGGCGAGCCCTTTTTCCGACACCGGAACGATGGCCGGCGAGCGGTCGGATTTGGGAAACAGCTTTCCAGCGATCCACAGCGCGGTCAGCATCGGCGTGCGCGGCGCGAACGTGAAGATCACCTGATCTTCCGCGCGCGAAGCCAGACCGGCGATCATGTCGGCCATGTCGTCGGGCGTGTAGTGAATGACGCTGTCCATCGCCACGACCCGGCTCACCGGGCCGCCGT
>JBKHAZ010000265.1:0-3308 GCA_046542605.1 Oceanicaulis sp.
GAATGGGGCGATCCCGCCCATCCGCGCCTGGCGCTGGTGGGCAAGGGCGTGTGCTTTGATTCCGGCGGGCTCGACATCAAGCCGGCCTCCGGCATGCTGCTCATGAAGAAGGATATGGGCGGCGCGGCGAACGTGCTGGGCCTCGCCTCCATCATCATGGACGCCAACCTGCCGGTCCGGCTGCACGTGCTGATCCCGGCGGTGGAGAACGCCATCTCCGGCAACGCCTTCCGTCCCGGGGACATCCTCAACAGCCGCAAGGGGCTCACCGTGGAGGTCGGCAACACCGACGCCGAAGGCCGGCTGGTCCTCGCCGACGCCATCACCAGGGCGATCGAAAGCGAACCGGACTTACTCATCGACATGGCGACGCTCACCGGCGCCGCGCGTGTGGCGCTGGGCCCGGAGCTCGCGCCGGTCTACACCGAAGACGCAGGCTTCGCCGACGCCCTGAAAACTCACGGGGCCGCTTGCGACGATCCGGTCTGGCCGATGCCGCTGCATGACGGATACGACAGCTGGCTCGACAGCGACATCGCCGACCTGTCCTCCACCGGCAAAGGCGGATTCGCCGGCTCGATCACCGCCGCGCTGTTCCTACGGCGCTTCGCGTCCGACGCCAAAGCCTGGGCCCATTTCGACATCTTCGCCTGGAATCCCAGCGCCCGGCCGGGCCGGCCCGCCGGCGGCGAGATGCTCGGCGCGCGCGCGCTGTGGCGCGCGTTGAAGGAGCGGTTTGGAGGCTAGGATGGGCGAGGTTTATCAGGTCACCGCAGGCGTCGCGCCGGTCCGCAAGGCCCCCGCCCTCGACGCCATGCAGGAAACCCAGCTCCTGGCCGGGGAGACCTTCACCGTCCATGAGGAGCGCGACGGGTTCGGCCATGGCGCTTCAGGGCTGGACGGCTACGAAGGCTGGGTGGACATGGCGGCTTTGTCCGCGCCGGTGCTCATTCCCACCCACACGGTCAGGGCGCTGCGCACCTACGTGTTCTGCGAGCCCGATCTGAAGAGCGCGCCGGTCTGTTTGATTTCGCTGAACGCCAAGATCGCCGGCGCGCGGCGCTCGGGCCGGTTTCTGGAGGCTCAGCGCATGGGCTGGGTGTTCGAGCCCCATCTGCGCGCGGTGGGCGAAGACCCGGAGCCGGATTGGGTCGCGGTGGCCGAGCGCTTCCTCCACACGCCCTATTTCTGGGGCGGCAAGGAGAGTCTGGGGCTCGACTGCTCGGGCCTCATCCAGACCGCCATGGAGGCGGCGGGCCTGTTCATTCCACGCGACTCCAGACCGCAGGAAGCCTGGGCGAAAGCGCACTGGAACGCCGTCGAGGCCGGGCCGGACTGGTCGGGGCTGACGCGCGGAGACCTGATCTTCTGGCCGGGCCATGTGGGCGTGATGACCGACGCGGACACCCTGCTGCACGCCAACGCGCACCATATGGCGACCGTCGCCGAACCGCTCTCGCGCGCGGCCCGGCGGATCGAGCACCAGCACGCGCCGACGACCGGGATTTACCGGGCGCCCTGACGCCTTTCGAGCCTTCGGCGACTTGAGTCTTTTCAGCGAAAGTGGACACCGGGTTCGGGTTTCGAAAAGCCTATAGTTCAACAGATTAGAGTCGATTTGGCCGATCAGGATCGACCGAAACGGCTCTAGCGGCTCAGGCGCAGCTGGTTGAGCTCGGCGGCGATGGCGGAGAAGGCGCTCGCGATCTCCAGGCTTTCGACGTCGTAATACTTGCTGGCGCCGCTGGCGCAGTCCTCCATGTCGCGCTTGTTGCGCCCGCCGCGGACCTGGAAGGCGATGGAATAGACCACGACGCCGTTGTCCTTGGCGTAATCGCAAAGATGCAGAAAATTATTGCGCGCGTCGCCGGTGCGGTAGAGGTCTTGCGTGCCGCGTGTTCCCACGTGGGGATCGTCGTTCTGAACTTTGAAATTCCTTTCGGGCCGGCGCTGCTGGGTGATGCCGCCATCGGTCATCACCACCATCACCTTCATCGTCTCTTCATCGTCATAGGCGGCCGGCCGGCCTGAAAAATCGGCGTGTCCCCCCAAATTTCCGCGCCAGGCCGGATCGAGCGCGCGAACGCCCCAGCTGGTGGCGATGTCGGTTCCGGTTCCGTCCGACAGCACCGGGTTGTCGAACATGTTCAGGGTGGCGCGCAGCGCGCCGCGGTCATTTGTCAGAAAGATCGCCTCGGTGCCGTCCACCGGCGGGCACCAATCATTGCCCCGGTTCCACACGGTGAATTCGGGCACGACGGCGTGCGCGCCCGGCGTCAGCGCGATCGAGCGCACCTCGTCGCGGCTCATTTCAAGGCAGTTGTTCCAGTCCGACACGGTGTCGGGCAGACGCACCCGGTAGCCGAGATCGGGATGGGTGTACCAGGGCGAGCCGTTGCGGGTCATGGAATAAGTGAAGAAGAGGTCGGGCAGGCGCACCGTACCGCCATAGGGCACGACCGAAATCGAGGTCATGTCGCGGCTGTCGGCGGCCAGCACCGTATCGACGAAGTCGAGCGCCGCCTCGCGCAGATTGTCGATGCGACGCCCGCCCATGGACGAAGAGATGTCCAGCACCAGCGAAATCTCGATATTGCGCGCGCGCTCGAGCGCGGTGGACTCCCGGCGCACGGTCAACGTGTTGATGCCCGCCATGCCCAGAAGCGTGGTGGGCACGCGCACGGCGGCTTCGGCCCCCACCTCGCGCGCGTTCAGATCCACCGAGCTGTTCACCGACAGGGTGAGCGTCTCGACCAGCCCGGCGTGATCGCCGAGCGCGGCCTCCACATAGGCGCGCACCACCGCTTCGGGATCGCCGTCCTGGGACAGTGAGGCGGCGGCCAGAACGCCGGAATCCAGCGCCGCCTGCAGTTCGGTTCCGATCGACGCCGAGCGCGAATAGTCCAGCCCGCCGCCCACCGCCATGGCGAGCGAGGACAGGCTCAGCGCGAACACCATGGCGATATTGGCGCGCGTGTCCTTCAGGAAGCGGTTCGGCGAAACCATGCAGGCGGTCCTTCGATGCGAGCGTCCCGGCTCGGGCCGGTTCGCACGACATCCTGCATGGCGTGTGCCAAAATCCCGTTAAAACAAAGGTTTACGCGCCGTTAACGCTCACCGCGACAGGCGCAGCCGGTTCATGTCGGCGGCGATGGCTGAGAACGCCGAGCCGATGTCGAGATTCTCCACCCGATAATAGAGCTCCGGCGCGCTGGCGCAGTCCTGGAGCCGGTTGCGGTTCGAGCCGCCGGAAACCTGGAAGGCGATGGAATAGACCGTCACCCCGTTGGACTTGGCGTAATCGCACC
>JBKHAZ010000266.1:0-3303 GCA_046542605.1 Oceanicaulis sp.
GTCGAACAGCGCCGCGGCGTCCTCGTTCACCTTGGGGTTGTACTTCATGGTGCAACTGCCCAGCGGGTAGACGTTGCCGTCGATCGAGAACTGCCGGTGCGCCAACTGCGTGAAGTGCCGCACCAGGTCCAGTTCCGAGACCTCCGGGAGCCGCGGCGGCGCCCCGCGCAGCGCGTCCGCGCCCAGCAGCGCCTCCATCGACGGGCCGTCCACCCGTGGGGGTCGCGCGGCACGGCGCCCGGCTGCGCGCCGCGCTCGCTGACGCCGGGGTGGAGCCGATGATCTTCGAGATCGAGGGCGGCGAGCGGGCGAAAAGCTGGGCCGGGCTGGAGGCGCTGGTGGACCGGCTGCTCGACGCCAACATGGAGCGCGGCGAAAGCCTGATCGCGTTCGGCGGCGGCACGATCGGCGACCTCGCCGGTTTCGCCAGCGCGATCACCAAGCGGGGAACCGGCTTCGTGCAAATCCCCACCACGCTTTTGGCGCAGGTCGACAGCTCTGTGGGCGGCAAGACCGGGATCAATACCCGCGCCGGGAAAAATCTCGCCGGCGCGTTTCACCAGCCAGGCCTCGTGATCGCCGATACCGGCCTTCTGGCCACCCTGCCCGACCGCGAAATGCGCGCCGGCTATGCCGAGATCGTCAAGGCGGGCTTGATCGCCGACGCCGCCCTGTTCGAGCGGCTGGAGGCTCAGGGCTCCGGCGCGATCGCAGGCGAGGCGCTGGTGCGCAACATCGCCGACGCGGTCGCCTTCAAGGCGCGAATCGTGGCCGAGGATGAACGAGAAGGCGGCGTGCGCGCCCTGCTCAATCTGGGCCATACGTTCGCGCACGCGTTCGAAGCCGAGGCCAAGCCCGGCGTCCTGATCCACGGCGAGGCCGTCGCCGCCGGCCTGGCGCTCGCCTTCGCCTACTCCGAGCGGCTGGGCGCCTGCGCGCCGGGCGCGGCGGCGCGGGTGCGCGATCATCTGCGCGCGGCGGGACTTCCCGCCGGCGCCGCGGAGCTCGCCGGGGGTCCCTACGACGCCCGCCGGCTGGTGCGGCGCATGGGATCGGACAAGAAGAACGCCGGCGGCGCGATCACGTTGATACTGGCGAAAGCGCTCGGCGAGGCTTACATCGCGCCCGGCGCCGACGCCGCAGATCTTGAAGTATTTTTAAGCGAGGACCTCGTTGGACATCACATTTGAACCCTGGATGGGCTGGACCGGCCTTGCGATCATCGGACTGCTGGCCTGCTCGGCCTTCTTCTCCGGGTCCGAGACCGCCCTCACCGCCACGTCCAAGGCGCGCATGCTGACGCTGGAGAAGGAGCGCGACGCGCGCGCCAAGCGGGTGAACCTGCTCATCGCCGACCGCGAAAGCCTGATCGGCGCGATCCTTCTGGGCAATAACCTGGTGAACATCATGGCCGCCTCCATCGCCTCGGCGGTGTTCCTGGCGATGTTCGGCGAGGCCGGCGTGCCCATCGCCACTTTGGTGATGACGCTTCTGGTGCTGATCTTCGCCGAGGTGCTGCCGAAAACCTATGCCCTGTCCAATCCGGACCGGCTGGCGCTGGTGGTGTCGCTGCCGCTGCGCTTTTTCGTCACCATCTTCGCGCCCATCGTGGCCGCGGTGCAGGCGGTCGTCCGCCTCACCCTGCGCGTGCTCGGAGCGAACGTGGAGGGCCCGGTCCTGTCCGCCCACGAGGAGATTCGCGGCCATATCGACCTGCACCACCAGGAAGGCGGGGTGGTGAAGAGCGACCGCGACATGCTGGGCGGCGTGCTCGATCTGCGCGAGCTGACCGTCGACGACGTCATGGTCCACCGCAAGAATCTTGTGATGCTCGACGCCGACCAGCCCGCCGGCGAGCTGGTGCAGGCCGCCCTCACCTCACCCCATACCCGGCTGCCGCTGTTTCAGGACGACACCGAAAACATCGTCGGCGTCCTGCACGTGCGTGACCTGGCGCGCGCGCTGCACCAGGCCGGCGGCGATGCGGAGAAGATTGATATCGACAAGATCAGGCGCGAGCCCTGGTTCGTGCCGGAGACCACGCCGCTGCAGGAACAGCTCACCAATTTCCGCGTCAAGCGCGAGCACTTCGCCCTGGTCGTGGACGAGTATGGCGGGCTGATGGGCGTGATCACTCTGGAAGACATTCTCGAAGAGATCGTCGGCGATATCGAAGACGAGCACGATGTGGCCGTGGAAGGCGTCGCGCCGCTGCCGGACGGCTTTGTCATGGTCGAAGGCGCAACCCCGATCCGCGACGTGAATCGCGCGCTCGACTGGGAATTGCCGGACGACGAGGCGGTCACCATCGCCGGTCTCGTCATTCACGAAGCCCAGACCATTCCCGAAGCTGGCCAGGTCTTCCGCTTCCACGGCGTCCAGTTCGAAATCCTGGAACGCAAGCGCAACCAGATCACCCGCATGCGCCTGAAGGCCGAGCCCAAGGCGGCGGAGAGCTAACCGCCCGGGGTTCCCGGCATGGGTCAGCGGTTGCGCGGCGCGCCGAGATTGTCCACGCCGCGCTCGCGTGCATCGCGGTCCATCCGCCGGCGGACCGCACCGGTTTCGATCGCCTCGCGCCGGGATTCGCGCACCGCAGTGAGAATGCGCGTCACCGCGTTGTCGTCCGCGCCGAGCGTGCGAAGTTGAAACGCCAGCCGGTCCATGTCCTCGAGAAAGTCCGGCGGGTCCTCTCCCAGTCCGGTCAGCCCGTAGCGCGCCAGCCGCGCGCTCGCCGCGTTCGGCCCCCCCGGGCAGTTCATGGCGTCGCGATTGCCCGACGCCGAGGACAGGCAAAAGCTCTCGCGCGTCGCGCCGCCCACCCCGCCGAGCAAGGCCGCGATCTGGAAATCGGCCGGGTCGAGCCGGGTCTGCGCGCGCGCCAGAATGTCGGCGAAGCTCGGCGGCCGCCGGCTCCGCCTCGCCTCGCCGCGCTCGGGCCTTGAAATCTGGGTGGTGGCCACCGGCGCCCCGGCCGCGCGTGGCCCGGTCGGGGCTGGCGTCGCGGCTTGCGGCGCCGCCCTCACGCCTTGCTCCGCCGCATCGACCGCCAGCCCGCCCGTGTCGGGTGCGGCGATCGCGGGCGCGTCGGCGGCGCGCGCGGCGGGCGGCGCCTCCGGCGCCTCAGCCGGCGTCGGTTCAGGCTCGGGCGGCGCCGTTTCGGCTGGCTCGTCTGATAGCGGGGCCGATGCGGCGTCCGGCGCCGCTTCGACCCTGTCGCCGGCTTGTCCCGCCTCTCCAGCTTGGGTTTCCGGCTCCGGCTGCGCGGCGAGCAACTTGCGCTGCTTCTCCTCCCACAGCAGG
>JBKHAZ010000267.1:0-3288 GCA_046542605.1 Oceanicaulis sp.
GGGTGGTGTAGGCGTCGCCGGTCTCGCTCTGGCGCACGCGCGAGGGCGCCTCCACCGGCTGCAGCGCGGGGTGGGGCTGAGGCGCGCAGATGTCGGCGTCGCACAGCGGCGCGCTCATGGCCCGGCCCACATAGCTGGAGGTGGGAACGCCGGGCCCGCGATATTCGCCGAGCCCGAGCCGGGTGCGCACGGAGTCGCGGAACGCGCCGGCGCGCGCATCGATATTGTCGCGACGCGTCTGCTCTTCGCGCAGGCGGGACAGATCGGCCGGACGCGGCGCGCGCACGGCGGCGGCGACCTGATCCATGCGGGCGCGAGCCAGCGCTTCGCGCGCGCGCTCGATGTTCAGGCGGGTGGTCTCGTTGCTCATCACACGCTCCTGTCCTCTACGCCCCTTCACGATTTCTTAGCATACCACTCAACGCCCCCGGTGCGCGAGACCATAACCACGTCGACTTCGCCCCCGACGCCGGTCTGGCTCATGTGCAGATCGCTTTTCAGGATGTTCAGCTCCACCAGCGCCTTGGCGGTCTCGGCGAGCTGTTTCTTGCCGGAGGCTGAAACCACCTTGATGAACGGATTGATGAATTCGTCCTGGCTGATGGATTGCGCGGCGTTGACGAATTCGCCGGTGAGCCGGGGCAGGGCGTCGGCGCGCATGCGCTGCAGCACCGCGTCCATTTCCGCCGCATCGAAACCCGCCTCCTTTAGCGCCGCCTCGGCGGCGGCCTCGTTGGTGATGAGATTGAGCGAAATCAGCACGTCGAACATCAAGGGATGCACGCCGCGCAGGAAGGCGTGGGTCATCTCCGCCTGGGCGAAGGTGCGCAGGTAAGCGTTGGGGCCCTCGTCCACGCCCACCGCGGTGGTCTCGTCATGGGCGCGCTTCATTACCCCGTCCACGAAGATGGAGGCGTAGTAATGGGCGTAGACCGGAAACACGTCGTCCTCGCCGAAGCCGGCGAAGACCAGGCCCGCATACGGCTCCAGGAAGGCCGGCTGTGTGGCGATGAGGTAGGCGAAGTCGAACAGCTTCGCGCGCATCTGCTCGGCCATGCCGAACTCGCCCAGGCTGTCGCGGATCAGCGCGTCGATCATCTCGCCATAGCGCGTGTAGAAGGCGCGCCGGTCGAACCCGGAGAACACCTCCAGTCGTTCACGTTCGGCGCCCGCCTCATCCTGGTTGAGATGCTCCAGATAAAGGTCGAGCGCGGCTTCGAACGCGGCGGAATCGTCCTCATACCCGCCGCCGGGATAGTTCAGCATCGCCTTGGCGTGGGAGAGCACGGTGAGGAAGGCGGCGCGCATGAGCGCCTCGAACTCCTCGTTTTCCTCGGCCTCGGGAAACAGGCGCCGGTTCTTGTCCAGAAAGGCGAAGAACGCGTCGGCGCATTCGCGCACGCTGTCGTATTCGCGGTTCGGATGCTCGCGGGTGAAGGCATGGGCGATGTGCGACCAGGACCGGCCCAGAACATCACCGCGCGAATACACCATGAGCGCGATGGTCTCGCTCAAGGGCAGGATCTTTTCCGCCTCCAGCGTGACCACCGGTTCAGGCCCGCCCCCGTAGGTCACGGCGCTGTCTGCGGCCAGCGTCACCGCCTGGCGGTTCATGATCATGACTTCCGACGTCATTCGGCGATCCCCTCGAAGGCCTTTGCCGGCGCGCCGGCCACCCTCCGCCGGACGCGCGCTTGATGCGATTAACGAGACGTTAGCGCGCACCCGGCCCGGTGTTAAGTTAACGGCGATTGATTCTGGAAAGGCGCAGCATGAACGACACGGCGGAGCGCGCGCCGCGCTGCTATTTCGGCTTTCGCAGCCCGAATTCGCGCCTGGGCCTGCACAAGTTGGCGCGCGCCGGCTTCGACGGCGAGCCCATCGCCTTCACCCGCCCGCCGGACGATGCGGTCGGCTTCGCCGACCCGGCGGCCAACACGGACAAGCTTGAGTATTGCATTCACGACGTCGCCCGCATGACCCGGCGCATGCGCCTGCCGATCACGATCCCCGACCCGTTTGATGTGGATTTCGCGCCGGCCAACCGCGCCTTCCAGGCGGCCAAGTCACGGACCTTTCGCGCTGCGGAAATTGGCGAGCCTCAGCCGGCGAGGAGATGGAGAGCGCCAGGGAAAAAAACGGCGCAAATTTGCAACTTCATTGGATTAAGCTCTGAACTTTCCCGCATTAGCCGGTTCGCGCCGGCGTCGGTCAGACAACTCCAACGCTCCAAACCCCGATTGCGCGCGCCCCCCGCTCTCCGCTATACGCTGGCCGGTCTGAATTCCCCCTCCAGCGCTTGAGGAGCCTCGCGCCGATGGCCGCGTATCAATACGTCTATCACATGGACAATCTGGCGAAGACCTATCCCGGCGGGAAGAAGGTCTTCGACGGGATCTCGCTGCACTTCCTGCCCGACGCGAAGATCGGCGTCGTCGGCGTGAACGGCGCGGGCAAGTCGACGCTTCTGCGCATCATGGCCGGTCAGGACACCGATTTCACCGGCGAGGCCTGGGCGGAGAAGGGCGTGCGCGTGGGCTACCTGCCGCAGGAGCCCCAGCTCGATCCGGAGAAAAACGTCTGGGACAACGTCATCGAGGGCAGCGAAGACAAGCGGATCTACGACGCCTACAACGCCATCGCCATGAAGCTCGCCGAGGATTATTCCGACGCGCTGATGGAGGAGATGACCGCGCTGCAGGAGCAGGTCGACGCGCGCGACGCCTGGGATATCGACGCCAAGATCGAGATGGCCATGGACGCGCTGCGCTGCCCGCCGGCGGACGCGGACGTCACCAATCTGTCCGGCGGTGAAAAGCGCCGGGTGGCGATCTGCCGCCTGCTTCTGTCGAAGCCCCATATGCTGCTGCTGGACGAACCGACCAACCATCTGGACGCCGAGAGCGTCGCCTGGCTGCAGAACCATCTGGAGAATTATGACGGCGCGGTGCTGATCGTCACCCACGACCGCTATTTCCTCGACAGCATCACGACCTGGACGCTGGAGCTCGATCGCGGCCGCGGCGTGCCCTATCAGGGCGGCTATTCCAGCTGGCTGGAGCAGAAGCAGAAGCGTCTCGCCCAGGAATCCCGCGAGGAAAGCGCCAAGCAGCGCGCGCTGGCCAAGGAGCTGGAATGGATCCGCGCCTCCCCGAAGGCGCGCCAGGCCAAGTCGAAGGCCCGCATCAAGTCCTACGAGGAAAAGCGCGACGCGGCCGAGCGCGAGAAGATCAACCACGCGGTCATCAATATTCCGCCCGGTCCGCGCCTCGGCGGCAACGTGGTGGA
>JBKHAZ010000268.1:0-3283 GCA_046542605.1 Oceanicaulis sp.
CCGGTGTTCTTCTGGATGTTCACGTTCGGCGCGGTGAAGCGCAGATCGGTGATCTCCTCGATGGCCTGACGCCGGATCTCTTCGGCGCTGACAGGGGTCAGCGCGATCGGGACGTCCTGGACGTCTTCGGCCCGGCGCTGCGCGGTCACGGTGATGGTGTCCACGCCGCGCGCCGCCGGAGCGGGATCGGCGTCCTGGGCCTGGGCTGGCGTCGTGAGTACGCTGGTGGCGGCGCCGGCCATCAAGGCGGCGCGGAGCAGGTTCGTCATGTCACTCTCCCCTTGTCAGCGCCCGGCCGGTCGGTTCCGGTTTAAGGGCGTGACTAGGGTACGGTTCCGGGACCGCGCGTCAATTTGTCCGGACCTAATGACTTAGTTCTGTGACATTTCAGCATCGAATAAACTTAACGCTGTTCATATAACTCGATAACAACACCGCTTGGGCTGCGCGCGGCGGCCCACCGAATCTCGCCATAGGGCGAAAGCGTGCGGGTCGCCGGCCCCGCGGCCGCGGCGTGTCCGAGCGCGCGCAGCCGCGCCAGCGTCGCGTCGAGATCGTCGACCGGAAGGCGCACGCCCAGAATACCAAGATTGGGCGGGACCGCCCGGCTGGAGAAATCGGCGCCGTCGAGCCCGACGAACTGCATGAGTTCGATACGGCCGTCCTCGCCGGCGCGCTGCTGCAGGATGGCCGTGCGGCGCGGGATTTCGTCGGAGAGATTGTCGGGCATCGCGAAATTGGTGTCGACTTCACGCGCATCGATATAGTCGCCCTCCCAGAACGGCGAAAATCCCAGCCCCGCCTCGAAGAAGCGCCGCTCGGCCTCGATGTCGTGCACCATGGCCATCGTATTGAAGGGATAGGAGAAGCCTTCAAGGTCGTTCCACCCCTCCACCGGCGGGCTGACGCGCGAGTACACCGCAAGGTTCACCCCGTCGGGCAGGCGCACGACGACGTTCTTGATCGTCAGCGGTCCGAATTCGAAGACCTGGGGCTGGTTGAACACGCTCCAGCCGCGCGCATGGGCGGCGTCGGCGACGTGTTGAGCCTCCTCGCTGCGCACCATGAGGGAGAATAGTCCGCCCTGATCCCAGGCCTGGGCGCCGGGCCGGATGAGTTCCTGACTCACCCCGGTGAAGCGCACGAGCCGCACCCAGCCCACATCCTTGCCGGGGCTGCGCAGCAGAATGTAGGCCCCGCCCGCTCCATCGGGCAGGTCCCAGGCCTCGAGCCAGGCGGAATCCAGCCCGCCCGTCTCCATCACCTCATACCCGGCGACCTCCACAAGAAAATCTCCGATCGGCGCCAGATCGCGCACGCTCACCACCGCCTCCTGCCAGCCGCGGCCGGTTTCGGCGAGGAAGCGCTCCGGCGCGGGATCCGGGCTCTGCGCGCACGCCGGCGCGGCGGCGGCGAGGCCTGCGAGAAGAAAAACGCCGAACAGTCTGAACGTCATGCCCTGCCCTTCACCAACAGCGGAGCGCGAAGCATGGCGCATTTGTCCGGACCTTTCTAGGCCCTGCGGTCCTGAAAGCCCGCCGCGATCAGCACCGCCCCGGCGAACAAGGCGTGGACGCCGAACAGGAGCCCGAGCACGACGGCCGCGCTCCCCGGCAAGCCAAGCGCAATGACCAGAGCGAGCAGGAGACTGAGCACCGCACCGACGATCAGCCAGCCGCGCCGGCCGCCGGAGCGTTTGCGGAACGCGAACACTGTCCGCGTCAGGGCGTCGGCGAAAAAGTAGGCGGCCAGCACCACGGTAAGCGAGAGCGCGCCAATGCCCGGCGAGATCAGGATCAAGGCGCCCGCGAGCACCGCCAGCGCGCCGGTCAGCGCTTCGGGAAGGGCGTCGCCGGAATTGCGCCGTCGGATCGCGTCAATGATCTGCATGGCGCCGTAAACCACAAGCAGCACGCCGAGCGTCACGCTGACCGCCACGGTGGCGAGGACGGGGAAAAGCACGGCCAAGGCGCCGACGATGATCATCGCAGCCCCCAGACCGAACGCCGCCCACCGCGATCGCGGCGGCTGCGGCGCCGTGGCCGCGGGCGAGGCGTGTGGGCGCGATGCGTCGGCGGCGTGATCAGATGTCGTCATGGGACCGTCTCCGGACAGCTTCGCAAAAGCGAACTCGCCCCATCACCCTGCAGTTCCGGGACATTTCGCCGCGACACCGTTTCGCCTAGCGCCCTGCTGCGGCGTTCGGCAAAAGCGCCTGCAGCGTCCGAGTCAGAACGTGATGGTCCACCGGCTTGCTCAACGCCGGGGCGGCGGCCATCGCTTCGGGCCGGCGTTCCGGGGTCAGACCGGTGACGACCACATAAGGGGTCGCGCGGGCGTTGAGCGCCTCGGCGACGGCTTCGCTGGTCTGATCGCCCAGATCGATGTCAAGCACGGCGAGATCGCAGCCGCGGCGCTCGATGACCGCCAGCGCGTCGCGCCCCGTCGGCGCCGGCCCGAGCACCTCGTAGCCCGCATCGGTCAGCGCAAAGGCGAGATCGGCCGCGATCAGAGCGGCGTCCTCCACGATGAGCACGCGCCGCGGCCCGCTGCGCCGGTCATTGGCCGCCGGCGCCGAGACCCGCCCGCCGTCCAGGCGCCAACGCAAACCGTCCGCGGCGTAATCCAGCGTCACGTCTCCGCAAAGCGCATCGGCCACGACGGTGTCGATGACCAGTGAGCCGAACCCGGAGGCGGTCGGCGCGCTGACTTCAGGCCCCCCGGCCTCCACCCAGCTGATCGACAGCCCGTCCTCCGACTGGCGCCAGGACAATTTCACTTCGCCCTCGCGATTGGACAACGCGCCGTACTTCGCGGCGTTGGTGACCAGCTCGTGCAGCGCCATGCCCAGGCTCTGGGCGGCGCGCGCATTGATCATCACGCCGCGCGGACCGTCGAGGCGGATGCGCGCACCGATCTCGTGGGAAAAGGCGCCGACCTGATTTTCAACAAGGTCGGCGAGTTCCACATCGCCCCAGTCATGGGCGGTGACGAGATCCTGGGCCGCCGACAGGCCGGCCAGGCGGCGCTGAAACTTGTTGCGGAAGTCCCCAAGGTCGGCGCCGCGGGTCTGGCGAGCCACCGCCTGCACCAGGCCCAACAGATTCTTCGAGCAGTGATTGACCTCCTGCAGCAAAAGCTCGATCCGCTCGGCCGCCTCCGTGCGCTCGGTGATGTCGAAGGCCGACGCCACCACCCGGCGCACTCGACCGCGCGCGTCTTTTTCCGGCGAGAGCATCAGATCGAGCACGCCGGTCTTCCCCGATGCGGCGCGAAACTCCAC
>JBKHAZ010000269.1:0-3277 GCA_046542605.1 Oceanicaulis sp.
CCCGCGCACCTGCATCCGCCCAGGAACCGCTCTCGATCGAGGACCTGTTCCGCCTGCAGAGCGTCGGATCGGCCGAGTACAGTCCGGACGGCGACCAGATCGCCTATACGGTGAGGAAGCCGCGCGACATCGTGTCGGGCGCCGAGAACGCCGGCTCGGACACCCATCTGTGGATCTACGACGAGCAGCAGGGCGCGCGCGCCTTCGTGACCGGCGACATCAGCGTCGGCGGCGTGGCCTGGCGCCCGGGCCGGGAGACGATCACCTTCACCGCCCGGCGCGGCGACGACGACGCCACCGCGCTCTACGAAATCAGCGCCGCCGGCGGCGAAGCGACCCGGCTCTACTCCTTCGAGGAAAGCATTTCCGACTATGTCTGGGGCCCGGACGGCGAGACGCTGTATTTCATGGCCGACGAGCCGGACGCGGGCGAAGCCGACGCGGACCGCCGGGAGGATCTGGGCTTCAACGCCTACGCCTATGAGGAGGATCTGACCTTCACCCGGCTGTGGCGCGTGGATGTGGACGGCGAGGCCGACGCCGCGGCGTTCGACATCGAAGGCGATGTTTCCGCGGCGGTGATCAGCGCGGACGGGTCGCGCCTGGCCGTGGCCCTGGCGCCCACCCCGCTGGTGGACGATTTCTACATGGACCGGCGCTGGTCGGTGATCGACGCCGGCTCCGGCGAGCTTGTCTCCACCGTGATGACCGAGGGCAAGACCGGCGCGGCCGCATTCAGCCCGGACGGGTCGCGCCTCGCCGTGATCATGGGGACCGACGAGCACGATCCCACCGCCGGCACGCTCGCCGTGGCCGATGTCGCAAGCGGAGACTACGCCCTCATCGCCGAGGACGCCGAACAGACGATCGAGGACATGGCCTGGCTTGATGACGAGACGATTCTGGCGCTCGCCCACGTCTCCACCAAAAGCGCGCTGGTGACCTACGGCGTTGACGGGGTCGAGCAGCGCCGCGACACGCAGGAGGATAGCGTCCTGCGCTCCATCGCACGCAACGACGCCGGCCGGCTCGCCCTCGTGGCCGACAGCGCAGCCCATCCGCGCGAGCTGTTCTTCGCCGACCGCGCCGACGCGCGCATCCGCCGGGCCACGAACCATAATGAATGGCTGGAGAACCGGCGGCTCGGCGCGCAGCGCACCTATTCCTTCACCGCCTCCGACGGGGTGCGGGTGGACGGGGTTCTGATCACCCCGCAAGGCCGCGCGCCGCGCGGCGGCTGGCCGCTGATCGTCACGGTCCACGGCGGGCCGGAAGCCCATGACAGCGACGGCTGGCTGACCCGCTATTCCGACCCCGGCCATATCGGCGCCGGGGCGGGCTATGCGGTGTTTTACCCGAATTATCGCGGCTCCACCGCGCGCGGCCAGGCCTTCGCGCGCCGTCACCAGAACGACTACGCCGGCCGCGAGTTCGATGACATTCAAGAGGCCGTCGAGGCGCTCGTCGAGGACGGGATCGCCGACGCGGAGCGGGTGGGGATCACCGGCGGCTCCTATGGCGGTTACGCCTCCATGTGGGGGGCGACGGCCCAGTCGGAGACCTTCGCCGCCTCGGTGGCCTTCGTGGGCGTCTCCAACCAGATCTCCAAGTTCAACACCACCGACATCCCGAACGAGGCGTATCTGGTGCACTCGCGCGAATGGCCGTGGGAGGACTGGACGAACCTGCTTGAACGCAGCCCGGTCTACTACGCCGGTGAGAGCGAGACGCCGACGCTGATCCTGCACGGCGAGCAGGACACGCGCGTCCATCCCAGCCAGTCGCTGGAGCTTTACCGGTCGCTGAAACTGCGCTCCGAGGCGCCGGTGCGGCTGATCTATTATCCCGATGAAGGCCACGGCAATCGCCGCGCGGCCGCCCAATTCGATTACGCCCATCGCATGATGCGCTGGTTCGACCACTATCTCGTGGGCGACGGCGGCGAGCCCCCGGCGCCGGAGCTGCCGCTGGACACGATGATCGGCGAGACCGCCGGCGACGCCGAATAGACAATCTGATGGAGACGACCCCCATGAAACACGTGCTTCTGCGCGGCCTGGCTGCCGCCGCTATGATCTCCGCCTTCGCCGCGCCGGCGCTGGCGCAACAGCCGATGGAGATCGCCGACCTGTTCGAGATCCGCACCGCCTCCGGCGCGAAGCTGAGCCCGGACGGGCGCCGGGTCGCCTTCACCGTATTCGATCCGCGCAACGTGGCTGCGGGTGAAGAGGACGGGTCCGGCGATGTGGAGCTCTATGTCGCCACCGGCGCGAACCAGGTCACCGGCTATGTCACCGGCGAAGGCCGCGTCTCGAGCGTGGACTGGACCCCGTCCGGCGACGCGCTGACCTTCCTGGCGCGCCGCGAGGGCGACGACGCCACCAGCCTCTACCGCATCCCCGTGGGCGGCGGCGAGGCGCAGCGCGTGCTCACCCACGACACCTCGATCCAGAGCTACGCCGTCGCGCCGGACGGGGACACGGTCTACTTCATCGCCGGACCGGCCGACGATCCCACCGCGCGCCGCTTCCAGGAGATGGGCTTTCGCGCCAACGTCTATGAGGAAGAGCAGCGCTTCGCACAGGTCTTCCGCGCCAGCCTCTCCAATGCGGACGCCGAGCCGGTAGCGATCGCGGTGGAGGGCCACCCCTCCGCCCTGGTGCTGTCGGAGAACGGGCGGCGCATGGCGGTGATGGTCGCACCGACCACGCTCGTGGACGACTCCCTGATGGAGCGCGACTGGGTGATCCACGACGCCAGAAACGGCGAACAGCTCGCCCGTTTCGAGACCGAAGGCAAGATCGGCGGCGGCCAGTTCTCGCCCAACGGGCGGCGTTTCGCCTTCCTGGCCGGCGCCGACCGCGCTGATCCCACGGCGGGCACGCTGCATGTGGGCGACGTGCGCTCCGGCGCGTTCGAGGCGATCGCGCGCGAGGCCGAGCAGCACGTCTCCGACATCGCCTGGGCCGACAACGACACCGTCATGGCGCTCGCCGCCATCGGGGTGGAGAGCGCGATCATCGCCTATGACGCCGACAACGGCGAGGAACAGAGCCGCACCGCCTATTCCGACTTCGTGGTCGGCTCCATGGACCTGCATCGCGATTCAGGCCGCATCGCTGCGGTGGCCGACGCGCCCACCCATCCCAATGAGATTTTCGTCGGAAGCGGCCCGGGCGCGCTGGAGCGCTGGACCGACCATAATCCGCAGCTTTCCAACATCGCCTTCGGCGAGCAGCGGGCCTTCGAATACGAAGCCCGCGACGGCGAACGGATC
>JBKHAZ010000270.1:0-3259 GCA_046542605.1 Oceanicaulis sp.
TGAGCGAGGCGCGCATGCCCTCGGTGCCCATGGCGATTCCGTCCGTGACCACGATCGTGTTGAATTGCACCGGCGTGCCGCCGGCGGCCTCGATCCCTTTCGCGGCCTCGTCCGCCAGGCCCTTGAGATGCATGTTGCAGGGCGTGACGTCGGTCCAGGTGTTGACGATCGCCACCATGGGCCGGGCCATCTTGTCGTCGTCATAGCCCGCCGCGCGCAGCATGGCGCGGGCCGGGGCGCGGGCGGGGCCTTCGATGAGGGTGCGCGAGGGGCGGCGAGCGGTCATGCGGTCTCTCTGAACTGGTCCAGCGCGGCGGCGAGCGCGCCGAGCTCGGGCTTGCAGGCGGTGTGGCGGGACGGCCGGGCGAGCACGGCCTTGAGCGCCGGGCTCGGGTCGACGGTCCGGCCGAGCACGGAGTCGACTGTCTCGGCGAACTTGTAGGGATGGGCTGTGGCCGCCAGAATCCAGGGCGCCCGCTTGGTTTCATGGGGCAGGCTGGCGTGCGCCTCGAAGGCGCAGGCGGTGTGCGGGCAGGCGATATAGCCGGTGCGCTCGAACACCGTCTTGATGCGCGCGGCGATCACCGGGTCCTCGGCGCGCGTCACCGGGGGCGGAGCCTGGATCAGCCGGGTGAGGCGCTCGAAATGCTGGGCGCGCCCACATCCATGGCGTTGGCGAGGGTCGCGACCGAGGCGCGCGGCGCGTACCGGCCCGTCGCGGCCCAGTCGGCGAGCGTGGCGTTGGCGTTGGTCGCAAGCTGGATCTCGCCGATCGGCGCGCCGCAGGCCTTCGCCAGCATCGCCGCGACGCCATGGCCGAGATTGCCGGTGGGAATGATGAAACTCGCCGCCCGCCCCGTGCGTCCAAAGACCCGGCGCGCGGCGAAGGCGATATAGGCCGCCTGGGGCAGCAGCCGGGCGATATTGATGGAGTTGGCGCTGGTCAGCCGATGGCGGCGGCTCAACTTCTCATCGCTGAAAGCCTCCTTTACAAGCGCCTGACAAGCGTCGAAATCGCCGGCGATTTTCAGCGCTTCGACCGGCCGGTTCCAGCAGGTGAGCTGATGCTCCTGAAAGGCCGAAACCCGGCCTTCGGGATACAGGATCACCGCCCGTACGCCAGCCCGGCCTTCCGCCGCGCAGCCCACTGCGCCGCCGGTGTCGCCGGAGGTCGCCGCCAGCACGGTGAAGGGCGCGTCCGGCCCGCCCAGCCGGTCGAGGCAGGCCATGAGAAAGCGCGCGCCATAGTCCTTGAAGGCGCCCGTGGGGCCGTGGAACAGCTCCAGCACGTGAAGGCCGGGCTGTTCGGGATCGGGCTGGACCAAGGGCGTGTCGATGTCGAACGCGGTTTCGCAGATCGCGCCGAGCTCGGCCTCCAGCCCGTCGCCTTCGAAAAAGGGCGCGAGAAACGCCGCCGCCGTTTCGGCCGGACCGGTGCGGTCGGGCAAGGCGTCGAGATCGGGACGTGGCGGGCGCTGAGGCATGAACAGGCCGCCATCGCCCGCCTGACCGCGCCGGATCGCCTCGGACAGCGAAACCGGCGCGCCGCCGTTTCGGGTGGAGACGTAGTTCACGGGGCCGCCGCCTCATGGACCGGTTCAAGCCGTACGCCTGCGCTGTCGGGCGGCGCGCGATAGGCGCGCGCCTTGCGCTCGGCGCGTCTGAACGCAACCAGCATGGCGGTCTCCACCGCGTCCGCGTCGCCGTCTTCGGCCCAGGCGAAGACCGAGGGGCCGGAGCCGGAAAACGAGCAGCCGATCGCGCCGGCGGCCAGCGCTGCGCGCTTCACGTCGGGCAATTCGGGCAGCAGGAAGCGGCGCTGGGGCTCGATGAGGATGTCTTCAAGCCCGGCGCGCAACAGCTCGCGGTCGCCGGTGGCGCAGCCCAGGGTGAAGGCGCTGATCCGGCGCGAATGCTCCACCGCGGTGTGAAGGGGGATTTGCGCCTTGAGCACGCCGCGCGCGGCGCGGGTTTCGATTTCGGCGTCGGGATGGATGAGGATCGCCTGGAGGCCGGCCGGGACGGGCAGGGGTCGAATGAGCGCGGTCTCCAGCCGCGCGGCGATGACAAGCCCGCCCAGAAGGCTCGCCATCACATTGTCCCAGGGCGGCGGATCGGCGCTCACGCTCTCGCCCTTGAGCGCGAAGGGCAGAAGCGCGGCGGTGTCGAACGGCGCGTCCAGCAGCGCGTTCGCCGCTGCGGCGCCGGCGACCGCCGAGGCCGCCGAGCCGCCCATGCCTGCCGAAAGCGGAATCTGCTTGTCGATGTCCAGGCGGGCGCCGAACACCGCCCCGGCCGCGTCGAAGACCGCCTGGGCCGCGGCGAGCGCGGTGTTGGTCGACGCCGTCCCGGGCAAGGTGGAGACGATGCCGGTGACCGCGCCCAGGCGCACGCCTGGCGCGTCCTCGCGGGTGGCGGTGACGGTGTCGCGCACGGCGTCGAAAGCCTGGCCGAGCACGTCGAATCCGACGGCGACATTGCCGATGGAGGCGGGGGCGCTGGCGCGGGCGGCGGCGGTCATGGCGAACTCCTTCATGGCCTCACGCCCGTTTGAGGTGCGCCGCCGCGGGGCGAGGGGATGGCCCCACGGCGGCTGCACGGCCGGGCGCAGCGCCATCTGACGCCCGGTGTCTTGCGATGTCCATGATGTCGGCGAAAACCGCCGCAGCGGTGGGCCATCGCCCGGCGCCCTTGCCGTAAAGCGCATGGACCTGGCCCGAACTCGCCGTGATGAGGCAGCGATTCTCCTCGTTCACCGCCCCGGCGAAGGTGTGGCTGCGGCTGACCGGCTCGATCACCACCTCGGCGTCGATCGCGCCGCCGGCGGTGCGCCGGGCGCGGGCGATCTGCTTGTAGACCTTGCCGTCGCTTGAAGCCGCCGCGCTCATCTCGGCGCTGATCTGCGACAGGCTCGCTTTGGGGATGCGATCGGGCGGCAGGGTCGCGCCGAAGGCTTCGCGGATCAGGATGGAGAGCTTGTCGGCGGCGTCGTGGCCGTCGACATCGGCGCTGGGGTCCGCCTCGGCGAAGCCCTTCGCCTGGGCTTCGGTCACGGCCGCGTCGAAGTCGGCGCCGGCTTCCAGGCGTGACAGGATGAAGTTGGCGGTGCCGTTCATGACGCCTTCCAATGCGGCGATCCCGCCGCTTTTCAGGCGGCGCACGGTCTCGACCATGACGACGCCGCCGCCGACCGCGGCGGCGTATTCCAGACGCGCGCCGCCTTTCTTCGCGCCGGCGTGCAGCGCCTCGTAATGCTTGG
>JBKHAZ010000271.1:0-3237 GCA_046542605.1 Oceanicaulis sp.
GATGGCGGTTCCCACATCGCCCATCAGGTCGGTGCAGAAGGCCACGTTGTGGTGGGCGCGATTATAGTCGGGCTTCAGCCTCAGGGCTTCTTGATAGAACGTGATCGCCTGCTCCGGCTCGCCGCTCTCCAGAAGCGTCGTGCCCAGCGAATTCCACAGTTCGGGATTGTCCGGCGCAGCATAGATCGCCGCGCGCAGGATCTCGATGGAGTCGGCATGCTGTTGTTTGTCGCGTAAGAGCCCGGCGAGGTTCGAGACGCCGGCGATGGAGTTCGGCGACATCTTGTTGTGCAGGCGAAGAAATTTCTCCGCCGCGTCGAGCATGTCGAGTTTCCACGCGAGCATTCCGAGATTGAGGTAGAGGTCCGCATTGCCCGGATCGAGCTCGTAGGCCCTGTGGTAGAAGGTCAGCGCCGTGGACAGCCGTCCGAGCCGTTCCAGGCAGAGCGCCATCGCCTGGTGGGCGAGGGCGAAATCGGGCGCCGCGTCGATCGCCTGCAGGCAGAGCTTGGCCGATTTCGCCGCGCCGAGCGGGCCCTCGTCCATACTGCGCACGGCCCGCCGGATCAGGCCGACCACCTTGGGATGGGGCCGCGCGCCGCCGGCGCCGGCGCGGGTTTCCAGCAGTTGAACCAAGGCTTTGCCGGCGCCGCTGCGTTCGCGTTCGACCTGGCGCTTGGCGTCTTCGCGCCCGGCGGCGAGTTCGGCGTCCAGATCGAATCCGGCGGTCATGGCGTGTCCTGTCTATGCGATGTGCGTCGAGCCTCCATGGCGGCTTGCTTCGATTAAGGTTTCGCTAACGAACCGCGCCGGGGCCTGCGCTGCGGGCTCCTTCCGGCGCGGTGGCGAAACGGTTTGTTCACCCTGAACTGGAAAGACTGGAGGAGACCCGGCGAATCCGCCGCGAGACCAGGCGCCTGGAGGTGGGCCCGCATGCCGCTCAAGCTGTCACTGAAGCCCGGCGAGAAATTCGTGCTGAACGGCGCGGTCGTTGAGAACGGCGACCGGCGCGCCACGCTGATCCTGCAGAACAAGGCCAGCGTGCTGCGCGAGAAGGACATCATGCAGGAGCATGAGGCCGACACGCCGGCCAAGCGCATCTATTTCCCGGTGATGATGATGTACCTGTCCTCGTCCAGCCAGGACGGGCTCTACGACGAGTTCGTCATGCGCATGACCGAGTTCATGGGCGCGCTCTCCAATCCCGACGCGCTGGCCGAATGCGTGTCGGTGAGCCGCGAGGTGATGGGCGGGGAGTTCTACAAGGCGCTGCTGCGCTGCCGCAAACTCATCGCCTATGAAGCCGAGCGCCTGGGCGGCGGGGGCGGCGCGAAAGCCGGCGGCGAGGGCTGAGATGTCGTATCGGGCCTACCAGACCGCGTCCGCGCGCACCGAAGATCCGCGTTCGACCGAATATCGCCTGATGGGCCAGGTGACGCGCGCCTTGATGGAGGCGCTCGATGCGCCGGCGTCGGAGATCCGCCGCCGGGCCGAGGCGCTCGACTGGAACCGGCGCGTCTGGACCGCCTTCGCGGCCGACTGCGCGAGCCCGGACAACGGACTGCCCGAAAGCTTGCGCGCCTCGATCATCTCGCTGTCGATCTTCATCTCCAAGGAGACCAGCACGGCCATGCGCGGCGGCGGCGACATCGAGACGCTCATCGACATCAACCGCACCATCATGCAGGGCCTGGCTCCGCAAGGCGCCCAGCCGGGCTAGCCGGCGCGCTGATCCTTGAGGCGGACACGCCGCGCCGCACCGTCCGGCGCGGCGTTTTTCGGTCCAGCGGCAGGCGGGGTCTGCCCATCGGCGAATTCTGCCGGGGCGGGTTCGGCTGCGCCGGCGAGCCGCGGTGGAGCCAATTCTCAATCCGTTGAAATCACGCGCTGAATCTCGCCTGAGTTCGCGGGAATTGCGGCACGGCGCTTGCGGGCGGGACCGCGGGACAAAATGTCCGCCGGCCGAGAACGGCCGTTCGCTTCCAGAACGGAGGAACCCCACAATGATGAATTCGGTGAACACCAACCCCGGAGCGATGATCGCGCTCCAGAACCTGAACAAGTCGAATATGGAGCTGCAGGACGTGCAGAACCGTATCAACACCGGCCTCGAGGTCGCAGGCGCGAAGGACAATGGCGGCATCTTCGCCATCGCCCAGCGCATGCGCAGCCAGGTGGCCGGCTACGGCGTGGTTCAGCAATCTCTGGACCGGGGCGATGCGACGCTGGACGTCGCCATCGCCGCCGGTGAAGCGATCTCGGATCTGTTGATCGAGATGAAGGAAAAGGCGCTCGCCGCATCCGACGCGTCGCTCGATACGGCCAGCCGGACGGCCCTGAACGAAGACTTCACGGCCCTGCGCGACCAGATCGGTACGATCGTCACCAATGCGGAGTTCAACGGCCTCAACCTCATCGACGGGTCGACCGACTCGTTCGTGGCCCTGGCCAACCAGGACGGTTCGAACACGCTGACGGTCAGCTCGGAGAACATGTCGCTCTCCGGCTCGATCCTGACGCTGTCTTCGACCGCCTCGTTCGCCACCGCGACGCAGGCCGACACCATCGCATCGCAGATCGAGACCTCGCTGGACAACGTCAACGAGGCGCTCGCGCGTCTCGGGACCAAGTCGAAGTCCATCGATGTCCACTCCACGTTCGTCACCAAACTCTCGGACTCCCTGGACAAGGGGATCGGCAATCTGGTGGACGCGGACATGGCCAAGGAGAGCGCACGGCTCCAGGCGCTGCAGGTCAAGCAGCAATTGGGCACGCAAGCGCTGTCCATCGCCAATTCCACGCCGCAGAGCGTCCTGTCCTTCTTCAGGGGCTAACCGGACGGGCCGGGGCCGCATCAAGCGGCCCCGGCTTTTCTTTCATCCGATGGGATGATTAGGGATTTGGTAACCAAATCATTGATCCGGCTTGATTTTCACCGCTCGTTTACCGGCAGAAACTGCCGCCGCGGCAATATCTGCCGAGCAAATCGCCTCCCGCCCGGCAAAACTTGCCGATGCTCGCCCGGCGAACCTGCGCCGGCGAAATCAGAATAGCCAAAGCAATCCAACGAGAAAGCGTGTCTTCCTGAGGCGTCGCCGCAAACTGGCCCCGCCCTTGCTGTTGCTCCGGTGGGTCAGAAGACCCGGCGCGCAAAAAGCGCGTCCCCATACGTAGAAACGTCAAGGAGCCAAGAAATGGCGACGATCAATACGAATCCGGGCGCTATGATCGCCCTTC
>JBKHAZ010000272.1:0-3234 GCA_046542605.1 Oceanicaulis sp.
TTCAATCAAGTCGGCGAGGCGCTCATGGGCGTCGGGCTTGCCGAGCCGGCGCGCCGCTTCGGCGCGCTTGGACAGAGCTTCGCCGTCGGGAAGAAGCCTTGCAAGATGCTCACACAGACGCCCGGGGGTGAACTCGCGTTCCGGAACGGACTCAGCGGCGCCCTCGCGCATCAGATTGTGGGCGTTGGCCGTCTGGTGATCGTCCATGGCGATCGCCAGCGGCACGAAGATCGCCGGGCGCCCCACCGCGGCGACCTCGCTCACCGAGCTGGCGCCGGCGCGGCTGATCACCAGATGCGCGTCGGCGTAGAGCGCGCCCATCTCCTCGAAGAAAGGCGACAGGTCCGCCTTGATCCCGGCGCGCTCATAGAACCCCTGCACGTCCTGCAAATCCTCCTCGCGGGCCTGCTGGGTCACGGCCAGGCGCGCGCGCAGGTCCTCAGGAAGCTTCGACAGCGCCTTCGGGACGGTGTCGGAAAGGATCCGGGCCCCCAGACTGCCGCCGAGCACCAGGAGCCGAATTTCGCCGCCAGGATCGGGCGGGGTGTAGGGCGCCTGACAGGCCGACAGGATCGGGCCGCGCACCGGATTGCCCGTGACGATATGCAGGGCGCGCGGGCTGGCGCGGTCGAGGCGCTCGAAGCCCGACGCCACCGCCGCCGCGCCGCGCGCGAACACCCGGTTCACCCGGCCGAGCACCGAATTCTGCTCGTGGATGATGTAAGGGATGTTCGACAGCCGCGCCGCGGCGAGCGCAGGAAAGGCGGGATAGCCGCCGAACCCGGCCACCACGTCGGGCCTGAACCCGGTGACCAGCGAACGCGCCTGGGACAGGCCCTTGCCGAGCTTCATCAGCGCGCCGGGCAGTTTGAGCAGGTTTTTTACAAACGGGCTGGACGCCTCGATCACGCTCACCGGACGGCCGGGAAAGTCCTTGGCGTGGCGCGCGCCGCGCGCATCGGTGACCAGTTGCACCTCCCAGCCGCGCGCGATCAGCGCGTCGGCGGCGGCGCGCGCGGGAAACATGTGCCCGCCGGTGCCTCCGGCGGCGATCAGCAAACGCTTGGCCATGGTGTCGTCCGAACTTTCAGGCGGCGGCTGTACGATGCGCAGGCGCGTACGCGCCGGGCCGCCGGCGGGTGAGCGCCAGCAGAAGTCCCGCCGAAAACGCGAGCGCCACCATGGACGATCCGCCGTAGGAGATAAACGGCAGCGTCATTCCCGTGGGCGGGGCGATGTCCAGATTGACCGCGATATTGACCAGCGCCTGCAGCCCGAACAGCAGCGAAAGCCCCGCCGTGGCCAGCTGGTGGAACGGATCGGTGAGACGCATGGCCAGCATCCAGGCGCGCGCGAACAGGAGCGCATAGAGCCCGATGATCGCCAGCGAAGCCACGAGGCCGAACTCCTCGGCGGCGACGGCGAAGACGAAATCGGTGTTGGCTTCGGGCAGGATGTGTTTGATCTCTCCCTCGCCCGGCCCGGCGCCGAGCAGTCCGCCGCGGGCGATGGCGTCCATCGCGATGTCCACCTGGGTGCGCGCCGCATCGTTGGCCGGGGTCACGAAATCGATCAGGCGATGGCGGATATGGGGGAAGATCGCGATCGCGGCGCCCGCGCCGGCCGCGCCGATCCCGCCGAGCAGCGCGGTGTGCCGCCAGGACAACCCGCTCGCCCACAGCATGGCGCCGAAGACCAGCGAGACCAGCACGGTCTGACCGAAGTCCGGCTGCAGCATCAAAAGCGCTGCGGCCAGGAGGTATAGACCCAGCGCGACAAGGCGGCCGGGCACGGGCGCGCCGCGATCCTCCTCGGCGAACAGCCAGGCGATGAACACCACGAAGGCCGGCTTGAAGACTTCGCTGGGCTGTAGCGACAAACCGCCGAGCCGGATCCAGCGCGTCGCGCCGTTCACTTCATGGCCGAGGGCGATCACCGCGACCAGAAGGACGACGCTGCCCACCAGGGCGAGGCCCGCCATGCGCCGCACCCCGGTCGGCGACAGGGCCGCCGCAGCGAAGATGACGATCACCGACAGCACCGAGAAAGCCGCCGGCGCCCTGGGGCTGTCCCCCACCACCTTGTGGCGCAAGATGAAAAAGCTCGACATCGACAACCCCCACCGCCGTCGTTAATCGAAGGCAATCCACTTTTTTCAAAACGAAAAACGCGGTGGACGGGCTTGTTCGCGCCGTGAAATTACCGTATTTCCCCCTCGCACCGGCGCGGGCGAAGACCACCCCGTCCGAGCGCAAAGGAGCCGTTTGATGAGCACCATCGATTTCGCCACCTACCTCAAAGAAGAGTGGAAGCCGGCGCTGGGTTGCACCGAGCCCGCCTCCATAGCATATGCGGCGGCCATGGCGGCGTCCGTCGGCGGCGCGGGACCAATCACCGGGCTCCGCCTCCTGTGCGATCCACGCATCTACAAGAACTGCTACGCCGTGGGCATTCCGCACTCGGGTCACAAGGTCGGCATCATCTGGACGCTGGCCATCGGCAGCCTGCTGCCCGATCCCTCGCTGAAGCTCGAGTGCTTCCGCAGGATCGACGCCAAGGTGCTCGAGCAGGCGGAGGAGCTGATCTCGAAGGGCGTGGTCACGGTGGAGGTCGACACCAGCAGGACGGACCTGTTCATCGAAGTGCTCATCGAACGGGGCGAGGAGCGCTCGGTCGCGGTCATCGAAGGCGGTCACACCAGGCTCACGTGGCTCGAGGCCAATGGCGAGCCGCAGAAGTTCGAGACGGATGGCGGCGGAGAAGCAGACGGCTTCCGGCGCGATCTGCTGGCCAGGATGTCTTTCGAGCAGATGGTCGAGATGAGCTCGAGCCTTCGGGATCACGACAGGGCGGCGCTTCGAGAGGGCATGCAGATCAACGAAGCCATCGCGCGGCACGGGCTCTCTCTGCTGCCGGAGCGATTCGTGGATCTTAGCGGGCAGGACCTGCTGACCAAGGTGAGCAGGCTGGTCTGCGGGGGTGTGCTGGCGCGCATGATGGGAGAGGACTTCGTCGTCATGTCCCTTTCCGGATCGGGCAACAAGGGAATCGTCTGCTCGGTTCCGCTGGCCGTCTACGGCAGAGAAGCCGGTCACGATCCGGAGAGGATCGATCGTGCGCTGGCTCTGGCCTGTCTCCTGACCTCCGCCACCACGCATCACCTTGGAACGCTCTCCGCCGTCTGCGGCTGCTCCAACGCGGCGGGCATCGGTCTGGCGGCGGGCCTTACGCTGC
>JBKHAZ010000273.1:0-3217 GCA_046542605.1 Oceanicaulis sp.
CCGACGACGGCGCGGCCACCGGCGAAGCGCGCGTGGCGGTGTTCCAGGACGGCGTCTCCATCTCGCGCGCCCGCGGCGCCTATGTGGAGCTGTTCGACATCGAGCGTGTGGAGGTCGCCAAAGGCCCGCAGGCCACGCTGTTCGGCCGCGGCGCGCTGATCGGCGGCATCAACATCATTCAGAACAAGGCCGACCTTGAAGGCTTCTCCGCGTCCGTCGAAGGCGTGGTGGGCGATTACAATCGCTATGAAGCGCGCGGCCATGTGAACCTGCCGGTCACCGACACGCTCGCCCTGCGCTTCGCCGGCGTGCACAAGCAGCGCGACGGCTATGTGGAGAACGAGCTGGGCGGCGAGGCCATGAACGGCGTCGAGCTTTCCGCGGTGCGCGGCGCGCTGCGCTTCGAGCCGAGCGCGGCCTTCGCCCTGGACGTGATCGCGAACTACCAGACCGACACTCCCGAAGGCGGCACCAGCTTCCGCTCCAACACGCTGCCGCCGGTCCCTGGTCAGCCGGTGGGCGAGCCCTGGGACCCGGCCGCGCTGAACACGTTCGGCGGCTTTGAGGGCGGCGCCCCGCTGGGGATCGACCGTCAGGTCTACGGCGTCACGGCGCTGGCCGATTACATCATCAACGACACCTGGTCCGTGAGCTCGATCTCCGGCTGGCGCGCGTTTGAATCGGTGGAGATTTTCGACCCGGACGGATTCGCCGCGCCGCTTCTGGTGGTCGCCGAAGACGCCACCGGGCGCCAGTGGAGCCAGGAAGTGCGCTTCAACTACGACGCCGGCGGCCCGCTGACCGGCTTTGTGGGCGGCTCCTATTTCTATGAGAGCGGGCAGCAACGCATTCCGCTGGCCAGCAACGAAGCCGTTGCCCAGGCCTTCCTGGCGCCGACCATCGCGGGTAACGCCGGCCTCTCGGTCGCTCAGATCGAAGGCCTGCTGGCGCTGCAGGGCGTGCCGAACGCAGACGGGTTCGACAATCCGTTCGACCCGCTGACGATCTCGGTCCCGGCCCTTCTGACCAGCGGCGCGACCGTGCCGCTGCGCGACTTCTATCTGGAAGAAACCGCCAACCGCGGCGAGACCACGGCGATCGACCTGTTCGGCGACGTCACCTACGCGGTCACCGACAAGCTCGACCTCACCGCCGGCCTGCGCTGGACGCGCGAGGAGAAATCTGCGCGCATCTATGGCGGCAATTTGGTCGGTCCGAACAACGTGACCTTCACGCAGACGCTGTTCCTGCCCGCCACCCCGGGCGCCGCGCCGGTGTCCTCCGGCACGCGCGAGTTCGACGACTTCACCTGGCGCCTGGCGGCCAATTACGAGGTTTCCGACGTGCTCAACGCCTGGGCCAGCTACGCCCGCGGCCGGCGCCCCGACGTGATCAGCTTCGATTCAGACGATCCGGACCTGTTCGTGACGGTGCCCGCCGAGCTGGTCGACAGCTACGAGATCGGCGGGTTCTGGACCTTCCCCGACACCACCATCCAGGCCTCGGTGTTCTACTCGGAATACCAGAACTTCCAGACCAGCCGCTTCGACCCGAACTCCGCCGCGTTCCGCACCGCCAATGCGGGCCGGGCGACCCAGTACGGTTTCGAGGCCCAGCTCGACCACACCGTCAACGAGCTGGTCCAGCTGTTTGCGACCTACGCCTATAACTTCTCCGAATTCGACAAGACCGACGAGGACGGCGCCGCGCAGGAATTCGCCGGCAACACCTTCCGCCTGTCTCCGGACCACGCCTTCTCGCTGGGCGTGCTGACCGAGTTCGACCTGCCCCGCGGCACGCTGTCGATCATCCCGACCTGGACCTGGCAGTCGGAAGTCTTCTTCGACAACGACAATGACCGCCCCGACCTGCAGCCCACCGACTTCGTGCAGGACGAGCGCCAGGGCGATTACGGCATCGTCGACCTGAAGGTGCGCTATGACGCGCCGAACGAGGCCTTCTACGCCGCGGCCTTCGTGGAGAACCTGCTGGATGAGGAATACATCATCGACGCGGGCAACACCGGCGACGCCTTCGGCATCCCGACCTTCATCGCGGGCAGCCCGCGCATGATCGGCCTGCGCGTCGGCGCGCAGTTCTAGGCGAGGGCGCTAACGCCCTAGCTGCTCCGGTTCCGCCCGGGGGGATGGGCTGGACGGGCCGGCGCGCAAGGGAGAGGGGCCCTTGCGCGCCGGCCCATTTGTTTTCAAGACTGCGGAAAGGCGCTGCGCGCCGAGGGGAGGGAGCACCATGAAGAACGAGATCAAGCTGACGCGCCGCGGCGCGTTGCTCGCCGGGGCGGGCCTGGGCCTCGCCGCTTGTGCGCAGGAGGCCTTCGAGCCGCTGCCCGCGCGCGAGGGCCCCTTCAAGCACGGCGTCGCCAGCGGCGATCCCGACCAGACCTCGCTGGTGCTGTGGACGGCGGTCACCGGCGCCGGGGACGCTCCGGTGATCGCGGAGGTCGCCGACACGCCCGACTTCGCCGCCCTGATCTTCACCGACGAAATGACGCCCGCCGGACCTGAGACCGCCGGCGCGACGCCCTACAAGATCATCGCCACAGGCCTCACGCCCGGCCGGCCTGTCTGGTACCGGTTCCGCTTCCGCGAGCACCTGTCTCCGGCCGGCGCGGCGAAGCCGCTTCCCGAAGGCCCTGTGGAGCGCTTCGGGATCGCCGCCTTCGCCTGCTCGAACTATCCGGCGGGCTTCTTCAACGCCTACGCCCATGCGGCCCGGCGCGGCGACGTCGATCTTGCGGTGCATCTTGGCGACTATCTCTATGAATACGGCGCCGACGGCTACGCCACCGAGGACGCCGAGCGGCTGTCGCGCATGCCCGACCCGGGTCATGAACTGCTCACCTACGACGATTACGCGCGCCGCCACGCCCAGTATTCCTCCGACCCCGATCTTCAGGCGCTGAAAGCCGCCGCGCCGATCGTGATGATCTGGGACGATCACGAGACCGCGAACAACGCCTGGAAGGACGGCGCGGAGAACCACCAGCCCGGGGAAGGCGCCTGGACCGAGCGGCGCGACGCGGCGCTCGCGGCCTGGTCGGCCTGGACGCCGAGCCGAAACAGCGACCCCATGCATGAGCGCTGGGGCGCGTTGCAGATCGGCGACCTGGCCACGTTGATCTTCCTGGAGACGCGCCTCACCGCCCGGTCGGAGGAAATCCTGCTGGATCCCTTCCCGGTCGATGTGGAGACCGCCG
>JBKHAZ010000274.1:0-3210 GCA_046542605.1 Oceanicaulis sp.
CCGAGCGCGATTTCTCCTGGCTGATCGTGGCCACCCGGTCGACGGCCTGGGCGAACGGCGCGCGGTCGACGCGAAGGATCTTGTCGTTGCCGCGCGGAATGACGCGCTCGTAATCCGGGAACGTCCCGTCGATGAGCTTTGATGTGAGCACCGCCGCGCCCAGCTGGAAGCGGATCTTGCCCTCGCTCACCGAGATTTCGACGTCGCCGTCGAGATCCTCCAGAAGCCGGCGCAACTCCTGGATGGGCTTGCGCGGCACGATCACCGCCGGCATGCCGCCCGCCCCGTCGGGCAGGTCGGTCTCGGCCAGCGCCAGGCGGTGGCCGTCGGTGGCCACGGCGCGCAGCGTCTTGCGCCCGTCGCGCTCGGCGGCGTGCATGTGGATGCCGTTGAGATAGTAGCGCGTCTCCTCGGTGGAGACCGCAAAGCGGGTCTTGTCGATCAGGCGCGCGATCTCGCCGGCCGGCGCGGCGAAGGTCACCGCCAGATCCTCGCTCGGCATCACCGGGAAATCGTTCGGCGGCAGAACCGGCAGGTTGAAGCGCGAACGCCCGGCGGTGAGCACCATGCGCGGATCGTCGCCGGAAAGCTCCAGCGTCACCTGGCTGCCTTCGGGCAGCTTTCTGGCGATTTCGTAGAGCGTGTGGGCGGGCGCGGTCACCACGCCGTCGCGTTCGGAGCGGGCTTCGGCCTCTTCCACGATCTCCATGTCGAGATCGGTGGCGGTGAAGCGGGCGAAGCCGCCCTCGGCGTTGATCAGCACGTTGGACAGGATCGGAATGGTGTTGCGCCGCTCCACCACGGCCTGCACGTGTCCGAGGGCTTTGAGCAGCGTCGCGCGCTCGATGGTGAGCTTCATGGTCTCGCCTTTGCCTGTCTTTTTCTAAAGGGCGAATCGGCCGGACGGAATCGCCTGAATCTGAATACCAGCCCACTCTAAACCAAAAAAATCGGCCGCAAGAAGGGGTCTCTTGCGGCCGATCTCTCAGAGGGGGTGGAAACCTGTTCCGCGCTAGCCGCGCAGGCGGCGCCGGATCGCGTCCACGTCTTCGGCGAGCGCCGCGTCGGAGCCGAGCGCGTCGGCGACCTTGTTGACCGCGTGGATCACCGTGGAATGATCCCGGCCGCCGAAACGCCGGCCGATATCGGGCAGCGAGCGCGTCGTCATGGTCTTGGCCAGATACATGGCGATGTGGCGGGGCCGAACGACCGTCTTGGTGCGCCGCTTGGACAGGATGTCGTCCACCGCAATGTCGAAATAGCTCGCGGCCGCCTTCTGGATGTCGTCGACGGTCACCCGCTTTTCGCTGCGCACCGGCAGCTCGCCGAGGGCTTCCTCGACGGTCTCCAGCGTGACCGGGCGATTGAGAAGCGCGGTGCGCACGATGATGTTGTTCAACACGCCCTCAAGCTCGCGCGCCGAGCTGGTCACGCGCGCGGCCAGGAAGTCGCGCACCTGCTCGGGCACGTCCAGGTCCGGGCAATGGCGGCGGGCCTGGGCGATCTTGCAGTCGATGATCTTGCGGCGCAGATCGAGGTCGGGACCCGATAGCGGGCAGTGGAAGCCGCCCGACAGAATGTCCTTCAGGCGCCGGTCGGCGACATTGAGGTCGTTCGGCGCGCAATGGCTGGCGAGCACGACCTGCTTGTCGGCGGCCATCAGCGCGTTGACCGTCTGAAGAAACTCCAGCTCGGTGGCGGCCTTGCCGGCGATGAAGTGCACGTCGTCGATCAACAGCACGTCGCAATCGCGCATCAGCTCCTTGAACGGACGGGTGTCCCTGGCGCGCAGCGCGGACTGGAAGCCGTTGATGAACTCCTCGGCGGTGAGATAGAGCGCCTTGCGCCGGGACTCCCCGAGGCCGACCGCATGAGCGATGGCGGCCATCAGGTGGGTTTTGCCCACGCCGTAATCGCCATGGAAGAAAACCGGGTTGAACGGCGGGGTCGAGGAGCCGGCCACCGCCTTGGCGGCGGTGGAGGCCATGATGTTGGCCGAGCCCACCATGAAGGTGTCGAAGGTGAACCGGGCCTCCTTCACCTCGGGCGCGGCCGCGCCCGAGGTGAAGGCGGCGGGGGCGGCCCGGGACTCCAGCGCGGCGCGGCTTTGCTCGGGCGCGCGCGCCGGAGCGCGGCCGCCCTGGGCGGTCTGCGGTTCGGCGCGGCGCACCGCGGCGATGAGGCCGGTCTCGGTGGAGATCAGGATGTCGCGCGGCGCGTCCTCCGCGGCCGCCCACAGCGCGCGCAGGCGGGCGCCGAGATGGTCCTCGACCCAGGCGCGGCTGAAATCGTTCGGGCAAATGATGAAGACGCGGCCCGCCTCGTCCTCCATCACGCGCAGCCGCGCGATCTCGGAGGCGTAGACGATGTCGCCGAACTCCTTGCGGAGGGTGGCGCGCACCTCGCGCCAGATCCCGACCGCGGTCTGACCTCCGGTCATGGCGACGGCCTCGTAGCGGAGCGCTGCGGATGCTGTGTGTTCATGCCCCATGGTACCCCAACCCTGTCGATGCGCCGCAGCCCTGAAAGCTACGGTCAAGTCTCTGATTTTGGACGCAGCTTCCCCGGCCCCGGCATGCGCATTTCACCGCGCCCCGGCAGGTTTTTATTTCCGTATGGAGATGACTAACGTCGAGGGCGTCAGGTTATCTACGCGGCGCCGCGAATCAACACCATTAACCACGCAAAACACCCGATTCAGTTCTTGACAGGTCGATTCACAAGGCAGCTTGGGCGTTTGCGCGATGAAAAAAATTTCGCCGAATTTTTCTCTTGAAACCGGCCGCCAAATCGGACTCGGAGAACACCCGTAAGGACCGTTTCAGAATGACGCAGATCGCCTGTGTAGTAAAGAAATTCGATACGCGGCCCGGCGGGCGGGAAACAACGAAAAACGCCCGCGGCTGGGCTGCGGGCGTTCTTTACATTTCATCCGCTTAGGGAGCGGTTTTTACTGAGCCGTCATCAATTTGACGCGCGCGTTGAGGCGCGAGACCGTGCGCGAGCCGGTGTTCTTGTGGATGACGCCGTCGGACACCGCTTTCATCACCTCGGACTCGGCCGATTTCAGCGCGGTGCGCGCCTCGGCGGCGTCGCCGCCGGCCACCGCTTCGTTCAGCTTGCGAATGAAGGTGCGCATGCGCGTACGGCGGCTCTTGTTGAGCGCGGTGCGGCGCTCGATCTTGCGCGCCATCTTTTTCGCCGAGCGAG
>JBKHAZ010000026.1:0-17415 GCA_046542605.1 Oceanicaulis sp.
AGGCCGGTCCGGGGCTTCTCATCGCCACGGGGGGCTATCGCAACGGGGTTCTTCTCGCGCCCGCCCTCGCCGAGGCGGTGGCGGCTTATGCGGCCACGGGACGGATCGAGGGGGCGGCCGCGCCGTTTACGCCGTCTCGTCCCGGCCTCGCCGGCGCCCCGCAGGTTTAACGACTCCTTATCACCGCGCCTGCAAGTGTTGACGCAATTGATTCGCCAACCGCCCGAAGGCGCGCATTCTCCGTGTCCGATATCGACGCCGCCAGCCAGCTGAGCTTCTCGCCCCGCCGCGTGATCGCCGACGCCGCGCAGCGCACCGGCGCGGATTTTGATTACCTGATGCGCACCGCCGCGCGCGAGAGCAGCTTCGACGCCTCCGCCAAGGCGCGCACCTCCAGCGCGGCCGGCCTGTTCCAGTTCATCGAGCAGACCTGGCTCGCCATGCTGCACCGCCATGGCGACAGGCACGGCTACGGCGAGTTCGCCGCCGCGATCGAGCAGGACGGGCGCGGACGATTCACCATCGCAGATCCAGCCATGAAGGCGCGCGTCCTCGATTTGCGGTTCGAACCGGAGGCCGCCAGCGTCATGGCCGGCGAGCTGGCGGCGGAGAACGCCGGTCACCTGCGCGCGGCCATCGGCCGCGAGCCCAGTTCCGGCGAGCTCTACGCCGCGCATTTTCTCGGCGCGGGCGGGGCGGCGCGGCTGATCGAAGCGGTGAAGACCGATCCCGCCGCCAGCGCGGAAAGCCTGTTTCCCGAAGCAGCTGCGGCCAACCGCGCCGTATTCCGGCCCGACGGCCGACCGATCCGCGCTTCAGAGCTGCTGGCTGCGCTTAGCGGCGAGCGCGCGCCGGTGCATGCGCCAGCGACCGCCGAGCGCACCGGGATTGCAAGGCCGGACGCCGAACCGGCGCAGCGCGAATACCGGTCGGGCGTGAGCGGCTACGCCGCCTTCGGCGCCGGGGCGGGCGTGCTGAGTCCCGCCCTGGTGGAGCTGCTCGCCTCGCTCGACGCGCCGGCTCCAGCGCGGCGCAAAGGGTGAAGAGCGGCTTAACGCTCCGGCGAAATGCGCCGTTAAGACTTCAGGCGCACTCTTCGTCCCGCGCCCCCGCGATATGAGGTGAGCCATGGCCGTGCAGACGCTCCGCGCCCGTTTGAACCGCGCCGATATCAACCGGCTGGTCAATCAGAAAGACGCCGAAGCGCGCGCGCTCGCGGCGCGTAAATTCTGCGCCCGCTTCGCCGATGGCGATCTCTCCGGCGAAGAGCGTCGCGTTGGCGGCGAAGTGTTGCGCATTCTCGCCATGGACGCGGCCGAGCTGGTGCGCCGCGCGCTGGCGGTGACCCTGCAGCGCTCGCCTTACCTGCCCGCCGATGTCGCGCGCAAGATGATCGATGACGTGGACACCATCGCGGTCCCGATCATCGCCGGCTCGCCGGTGCTTGAAGACGAGGACCTGATCCGCCTCGCCACGGCCGCACCGGAGAACCGTCAGGTCGCCCTCGCCTCGCGCGCGCAGATATCCGAGGCGGTCGTGGAGGCCCTGGTCGAGCACGGCGCTCCGGCCGCCGTGCGCACTGCGGCGGGCAATGACGGCGCGCGCTTCAGCGCCCGCGCCTACGCCGGGTGCTTCACCCGGTTCGAGAACGATGAGAGCGTTCTTGACGGCTTCGTGGAGCGGCGCGAACTGCCGCTCGAAGTCACCGAGAAGCTGATCTCGCACATTTCCGACGCCGCTTTGCAGCGCCTTGTTCATCGCCACGCGCTTCCCGCCCAGCTTGCGGTGGAGCTCGCCGAAGGCGCGAGGGAGCGCGCGACGGTGGATCTGGTCGATCAGGCGGGGCTCTCCGCCGATCCGCGCCGCTTCGCCCAGCAGCTGCAGTTGAACGCGCGGCTGACGCCTTCGCTCATGCTGCGCGCTCTTTTCCGCGGGCACATGACGGTCTTCGAGCATTGCATCGCCGAGCTCGCCGAGATCGATCACGCCAAGGCCTGGCTCCTCATCCACGACGCCGGGCCGCTGGGCCTTGAAGCCGTGTTCAAGCGCGCCGGGCTTCCAGACCGCGTCCTGCCAGCCGTGCGCGCGGCGATCCAGGCCTGGCACACGCTGGAGATCGGCCCGGGCGGAGACCGCGACATCGTGCGCTTCAGAAAGCGTCTGGCCGAACGCATCTTCACCCAGTTCCAGGGGGCGCCGGAAAACGAGCTCACCTACATCATGGATCGGCTCGATATCGACGAGCGTCTGCTGACCGGCCGCCAGGCGGCCGGAGCCGCCTGATCGGCAACGGCGCCCACGAAAAAAGGGGGCGGCCGTCCGGCTCCCCCTGTTTCATACGCCCTGGCGCGGGCGATGCTATTTGCGCTCGCCCACCAATGCGACCACGCGGCTCTCCAGCTCCTCGGCGAGCTGCGCGCCGATCGGATCGGACTCGTCGCGGATATTCTGGTTCACCGCCGCGCGGATCGCGCCCACATGGGCCTCCACCAGAGTGAGCGGGACTTCGCCGCGCTGCTCGGGCGTCTCGATCAGTTTCGACAGCGAAGCGGCGATGCGGGTGATGATCGGAAATTCATAAGTCGAACCCAGTCCGCGCAGATCATGGGCGCAGGTGAACAGCATCTCGCCCATGTCGCTGGTCATGCCCTGGGTTTTGGCCGCCTTGAGGTATTCCTCAAGCTTGGTGACTTCCTCGCCCAGCCAGTCGCCGAACTCGGTCTTGAGATTGTTCAGCGCGTTTTCCGCGCGCTGGATCATCGCCTGATCGGCCGCCGGCAATTTTCCGCCCACCTTCACCTTGAGCATGTTCGGCGGATTAATGATCTCAATGGGTTTTTCGCGCTGGGTCATGGCGGGTCTCCGGTGGCGGGCGTCAGGAAATCGGCGCGTCTTCGCGGCGTTCGGGGCCTTCATAGCTGACCTCCAAGCGCCGGCGGTCGGGGCCGAAGAAGGCTTTCGTGCGCACGAACGGGCGCGGCCGGTTGATGATGACGGCCAGGCGCCGGTAGAGCGCTTCAGCCGAGAACGGCTTGATCATGAACTCGGTCACGCCGGCGTCGCGGGCCTGGCGCACCTTTGAGGGTTCGCCGTAAGCGGTCAGCATGATGATCGGCAGGAACGGGTTCGGGCTAAGCTCTGGATTGCGGATCGTCTTCACCAGGTCCAGCCCGTCCACAGGCTTCATCTTCCAGTCGAGAATGATGATGTCGATCGGCTGCGCGCGCAGCACTGAAAGTGCGCTTTCGGCGTCCGAGGCCTCATAGACGTTGTCGCAGCCCAGCGAGGCGAGGACCGTGCGCACGATGCCGCGCATGGCGGCGTTGTCGTCCACCACCGCGATGCGCAGCTTGGAAAGGGCCTGTTCAGGATCGACCGGCTCTGCGGACATGGCGTCATCCAGGAGGTTCAGCTCGTTCGCAAGTTTAAGCGAATTTGCTTAATGGCGCGCTAAGCGCCTGGTCTCATTCGGGCGCGAATTGCTCGACGAGAATGCGTTCCTCCAACGCACGGCCTTCCTCGAACAGCATGGTCAAGGTGCGATCGCGCGCTTCGCAGACCGTCACCGTCTCGGCGTCACGGTATTCCTTGTTGTCGGCGACGACCGAGACCGGCCGCTTCCTCGGCTCCAGCACATCGAAGCGCACAGAGCTGGAGTGGCGTAAAAGCGCGCCGCGCCAGCGCCGCGGGCGGAAGGCGCTGATCGGGGTCAGCGCCAGGAGCTGGGCGTCGAGCGGCAAAATCGGGCCGTGGGCGGAGAAGTTATAAGCGGTTGAGCCGGCCGGCGTGGCCACCAGCACTCCGTCTGCGACGAGTTCTTCGAGCCGGGTCCGCCCGTCCACCGAGATCCGGATCTTCGCCGTCTGGCGGGTTTCGCGAAACAGCGAGACCTCGTTGATGGCGAGGCTTTCAAAGGTCTGCCCGTCGCAGCGCCGCCCGATGGCCCGCAAGGGGTGGATGCGCGCGCGTTCCGCCTTCGCCAGCCGGTCGGGCAGATCCTCGCCATCGGGCTCGTTCATCAAAAACCCGACCGAACCGTAATTCATGCCGTAGACAGGGATGTCGCGGCCCATGACCGTGTGCAGGGCGTCCAGCATCACCCCGTCGCCGCCCAGCGCCACGACGATGTCGGCCTCCTCCATGGAGACTTCGCCGTAGCGCTTCCGCAGCCGCTCCAGGGCGGCGCGCGCATCGTCGCGGTCGGAGCAGTGATAAGCGAAGCGCATTCAGCGAAATCCTTGGGTCCGGTGCGGACAGGGCTAATGGATGGAAGCGCCTGCGCCAAGCCGGTGCAAGGCGCGCCGGGCCATATCACGGTCATAGCGCGCATAGACGTCGTCGCAAGCCGCCGCCAGGCGGTCCGGCGCCAGTTCATGGGCGCGTCCGGCCGTGGCGACCGCGGTGTGCAGGCGGGCGGCCTGCTCGCCGGGCAGGGCGGCGGCGCGCGCGCAAAGAAGGATCGCGCGCAGCGGCGAGCGTGCGAGCGCGCGCCGCCAATCCTCCACGTCCAGCCCCGTAAGCCGGGCGGCGATGTGATCGGTCATGGAGGTGCGCCCGGCGTCGGCCGCGCGCAACAGCTCGGACGCGCCAAGAAGCCGGCGGGCCGCAAGTTTGTCCACAAGCGCCGCGCTTTGGGCGTCTCCACCTGCGTCAGGGGCGATCGCAGCCGCTTGCACGGCGGCGTCCAGCCGTTCGGGGGCGAGATCGGGAAATCGTTCAGCGATCGCAGACTTCACCGCTTCGCCCGCCACGGCCAGCAGGGCGCGCGCGAGCCCGGGTCTCAGATCAGGCCTGCCGGCGAGCGTGCGCTGCAGATCAGGCGCCCCGCGCGCGACGCTCGCAAAATCGGCCGCCGACGCATCGCTCAGGCGCGCGCCCGCGTTCCGTGCAAGCAGGAGAAGACACTCGCTTTCACGCTTCGAGGCGATGCGCGCGGACACACGCTCCGACACCTCGGCGCGGCGCGCCAACGCGCAGCGTCGCGCTCGATCAAGCTCGGCGAGCGCTTCGAGATCGGCTTCAGCCAGCCGCCGCGAGCGTTCGAGAACGGGCAGGGCGATCTCGATCTCGTCGAAGGCGAGCATGCGCACCGCCTCCAACGGGGCCCAGTCGCAATCGGCCAGCCTCAGCGCCACGCCCGCGCGCACCGAGGCGATCGCTTCGCTCAGATAGCCGGTGAGGGCCGCGTCGATCTCGGCCAGCGCGGGCTCCGGCAGCGGGCGGATGACGCACAGCCGGGTCAGGGCTTCGGCTTTGGCGCCGGCCCGATCCTGTCCCGCGATGGCGATTCGCCGCCCCAAGCTGGCGCTCCTCCCACAAAATTCGCGACGAGCATTGGCTGAACAGGGTTAGCAATGTGTTGAGGCCCGGCCGCCCGGGCGCGGGCCTCGCAGCGGCGCCGCGCGTTTGACGGGCCGGGCGCGAAACGCGATCCTTGTTCGCGAACACAAGGCCCGCCGCTGTTGAACGGCGCGGTCAGGGAGGACGCAATGGACGACGCTGCGAACATCTCGGTGAAAGATCAGGTGAGTGAAGAGGAATGGAAGGCGCGCTGCGACCTCGCCGCGCTTTACCGCCTGGTGCGGACGCACGGCTGGGACGACCTGTTTTTCACCCACATCTCCATGCGGGTCCCCGGGCCCGACGAGCACTTCCTCATCAATCCGTTCGGCCTGCTCTACGAGGACGTGACGGCGTCCAACATGGTCAAGGTCGATCTCGACGGGAACGTGTTGCCCCCCAGCCGCTACGGCATCAACCCGGCCGGCTTCACCATCCATTCGGCCATCCACCACGCGCGGCCGGATGTGAAGGTGGCCATGCACCTGCACACCAATGACGGCGTCGCGGTGTCCGCCCAGAAGCGCGGTCTGCTGCCGATCAGCCAGCTGGCCATGAACATCCTCGATGACGTGACCTATCACGCGTATGAAGGACTGGCGCTGGAGGAGGCCGAGAAGGAGCGCCTCGTCGCCGATCTCGGCGACAAGCACCTGATGATCCTGCGCAATCACGGCACGCTCAGCGTCGGCGACCATCCGTTCAGCTGCTATCTGCGCATGTATCTTCTGGAGCGCGCCTGTGCGGTCCAGACCAAGGCGCAGGGAAGCGGGGCGGAGCTGATCGAGCATGATCAGGCGATGCAGACCCGCGTCTTCAAGCAGGGCAGCGAGGGTGTGACCAACGAGCTCTTCCTGGAGATCGCCTGGGCCGCGCTTCTCGATCGGGTTCGCCGCGAAAGCCCCGGCTTCGACGCCTGAGGCCGATCGCCGAACGCGAAGGCGTCTGGACTTTTCGCCTCGCGCGAGTCTTTACTCGCCGCAAGCGAGGGCGGGGAGGCGCGTTTGCGGCGCTTGGCGGGGATTGCGGCGGCCTGCGCTGCGGTTTGGGCGTGCGGGTCGGGGCCGGCCGCGCACGGCCAGTGGACGCGCCCGGCCGATGATCATCTTTCCATCACCTCCATCAGCCTGCATTGGCTGGACGCCGACGGATCGGGGCGCGATCTCGTCAAGGAGGAGGCCGCGGTCTACGCCGAGTACGGCCTGACCGAAGGCGTGACTTTCATCGCGCGCAGCGCCGCCCAGCTGGTGCGCGAAGTCGGACCGGCCGAGCGGCGCGTCGTGATGGTGGACGGGGTGGAGACCGAAGCGCTTGTCGAGCCGCGCCGCGAGTTCGGCGTCGGCGGCATTGAGCTTGGCGCGCGGGTCCAGCTTCGGCGTGAAGGGCCGTGGGCCTTCGCCGCGCAGGGCGCGTTCGGCGTCCCCGGCTCGGGTGAAAACCGCATCAACGAGCAATTCGGCGAGGGGGGCGGAGACACCGATCTGCGCTTGCAGCTGGGCCGGTCCCTTGCGGGCGGCGCGTTCCTCGCCGCATCGGGGGGCTGGCGCAACCGGCGCGGCGAGGATCAGGACGAGATTCGCCTCGACCTCACCAGCGGGAGGCCCCTGGGCCGGGGCGTTCACATTTTCGTGCAATCCTTCTCGGTATGGTCGCTTGAGGACGGTCCCCGGGCGGGCCGGCCCTATGGCGGTCACCGGCTGCAGGCCTCGGTTCTGGCGCCGGTTTCGCGGCGCGCACGCTTGCAGATCGGGGCGCTGGCGACGGTGCGTGAGCGCAACATGGCGCGCGAGCACGCGGTGATCGTGTCGCTCTGGCGCAGATTTTAGCCGATCGGCGGTCGCCCTTTGATTTTCGCCGGAAACGGCGCATATCGGGGGCATAATTTACAAGATGGTGAGTTCGCCAATGCGTCGATACCTTTTCATCGCCTTCGTCGCCATCGCCTTTGCGGCGATGGCCGGCGCGGTCGCCCTTCGCGCGCTCAGCGCCGGCGGCGAGGAGCAGGGCGGCTGGGGCGGGCGTCAGACGCCGGTGGCGGTCTATCGCGTCGAAACGCGTGAGTTCGCAGACGTGGTCGCGGCGCTGGGCACTGCGCGCGCCAATGAAAGCGTCACGATCACCGCCAAGGTGTCCGACCTCATCGCGCGCCTGGAGTTCGATTCCGGCGAACGTGTCGAGGATGGCCAGATACTGGTCGAACTCGCTGATGCAGAAGAGGCGGCGGGGCTGTCTGAAGCACGCGCCACCTTGCGTGAGACCAACCGCGATGTGGCGCGCATCCGCGACCTGACCGAGCGCGGCGTCGCGCCGCGCTCGCGCCTGGACGAGACCATCGCCGCGGTCGAGCGGGCGCGCGCCCGCGTCGAGGCGATCGAGGCGCGCGTGGCCGACCGGATCATCCGCGCGCCGTTTTCCGGCGTGGTCGGCCTGCGCTATGTCTCGGAAGGCGAGCTGGTGCGGCCTGGCGACGTCATCGCCCAGCTGGACGATGCGAGCGTGATCAAGCTCGACTTCACCGTGCCCGAACGCTTTCTGTCCGTGATCGAGCCGGGCCAGTCGGTCGAGGCGCGCTCGGACGCCTGGCCGGATACGATGTTCGAGGGCGAGGTCGCCCAGATCGACAGCCGCGTGGACGAAGCCACACGCGCGGTCACCGTGCGCGCGCTTATCGATAACGCTGAAGGGCGCCTGCGTCCCGGCATGCTTTTGACCGTCGAGCTGCGCCGCGCCGAGCGCGAGCGTCCCGCAATCCCCGGCTCCGCCATCGTGCGCGTCGACGAGGCGGCCTATGTTTTCGTCGTGGAAGAAAGCGAGCGCGGCGCGCAGGCGGTGCGCCGTGACGTGCAGCTGGGCCTGCGCCTTCCCGGCGTGGTCGAAGTGGTCGAAGGGCTGCGGCCAGGCGAGCGCATCGTCGCCGAAGGCGTCCATCGTCTGAGTGACGGCGAGCCGGTCGAGGTGGCGAACACGTCACAGAGTCCTGCGCGCGGTTCGTCCGGCGAGACCGCCGGGTCCGTGGCCTCACCCCCGGCCGGATAGGAGCGCGCCATGACGCTGTCCGACGTCGCCGTCCGTCGCCCGGTGCTCGCCTTCGTGGTGAGCGCGCTGATCATCGTGTTCGGCGTTCTGGGTCTGCGTGGTCTGCCGCTGCGCGAACTTCCCGACGTGGACCGGCCCATCGTGTCGGTCCAGGCCGAATATCCCGGCGCCAACGCCGAAGTGGTGGAGAACCGGGTCACCCAGGTGATCGAGGATTCGCTGTCCGGCATCGACGGGGTGGAGACCATCACCTCGCGTTCGGAAGACGGCGAATCCAGCGTGACCATCACCTTCACCCTCAATCGCGAGATCGAGGCGGCGGCCAACGATGTGCGCGACGCCGTCAGCCGGGTGCGCCCGCGCCTGCCTCAGGACGTGGAGGAGGTTCAGGTTTCCAAGCAGGACAGTGATGCGCGGCCCTTTATCTGGTACAATCTGCTTTCCGACCGCATGACGAGCGAAGCGCTCACCGACTATGCCGAGCGCAATATCGTCGACCGCTTCTCGGTCATCGACGGGGTGGCCGCCGTGCGCGTCGGCGGGTCGCGCCGTTACGCCATGCGCATCTGGCTTCAGCCCGAAGCGATGGCCGCGCGCGGCGTCACCGTAGGCGATATCGAAAACGCGCTGCGCAGCGAAAACGTCGAGGCGCCCGGCGGCGCGGTGGAGACCGACGACAGTCAGCTCTACGTGCGCGTCGAGCGCCTGTTCACCGAGCCTGAAGCCTTCGAGCGTCTGGCGATCCGCGAGGGCCCGGACGGGCATGTCATCCGGTTGAACGAGGTCGCCGACGTGGAGCTGGCCGCCGAGGAGTTCCGCTCGGTGTTCCGCGGCAACGGAAGCAACATGATCGGCATCGGCTTCGTGCGTCAGTCGAAGGCGAATTCGGTGGCCGTGGCTGACGGCATCCGCGCCGAGGCCGAACGCCTGATGCCCCAGCTGCCCGCAGGCATGCAGCTGATCGCCGCGAGCGACGACACCGTCTTCATCAAGGAATCCATCCGCGAGGTCTGGCGCACGCTTCTGGTCGCGGCCACCTTCGTGGTGCTCACCATCTATCTCTTCCTCGGCAGCATCCGCGCGGCGATCGTGCCGGCGGCGGTGGTGCCGGTGTGCCTGGTGGGCACGTTCGCGGTGCTCGCCGCGTTCGGCTTCTCCATCAACATCCTCACGCTCCTGGCGCTGGTGCTGGCCATCGGGCTGGTGGTGGACGATTCGATCGTGGTGCTGGAGAACATCCAGCGGCGCGTCGATCTCGGCGAGCCGCCGGCTCTGGCGAGCTTGCGCGGCGGGCGTCAGGTTTTCTTCGCGGTGGTGGCCACCACCGCGACGCTGGTGGCGGTGTTCGTGCCGTTGATCTTCCTGCCTGGCCTCATCGGGCGCATCTTCACCGAACTTGCGGTGACCATCACCGGCGCGGTGGTGCTTTCAAGCTTCGTGGCGCTGACCCTGTCGCCGATGATGACCTCCAAGCTGCTCAAGCCGTCCACGGAGGCCCGCGGTCCGGCGCGCTGGGTCCAGACCGGCGTGGACTGGCTGCGCGCGCGCTACCGCGAAAGCCTGGACCTGGTGCTCGGCATTCCCGCGAGCGTGGTGCCGCTGGTGCTGGTGTCCGTGGCCGGAGCAGGCTTCATGTTCGCCAGCCTGCCCGGCGAACTCACCCCGCCCGAAGACCGCGGCAGCTTCTTCGGCAATTTCTCCGGGCCGGAAGGCGCGAGTTTCGAGTATATTTCCGAGCAGGCCGACGAGGTCGAGGACATCATGCTCGATTATCTCGATCGCGGCGAGCTGCAGCGCGTGCTGGTCGTGGCGCCGGGCTGGGGCGGCGGCGGAGGGTATTCGCGCGGCCTGGTCGTCGGCACCATGGTCCCCTGGGATGAGCGACGTCCCGGCGAAGAGATCATGGCCGACATCAATCGCGATCTCGGCCAGCTCACCGGCGTGCGCGCCTTCGCCGGCATGGGCGGCGCCTTCCGCGGCGGCGGAGGCGGGGACGACATTCAGTTCGTCCTGCAAGGGCCCGACTACGAGCAGCTCTACACCTATGCTCAGGCGCTCATGGTGGACATCCGCGAGGACAAGCCGGGCCTGCAGCGCCCGCGCGCCGATTACGAGCCGACGACGCCGCGCCTGATCGTGGACATCGACCGCGAACGCGCCGCCTCGCTGGGCGTGGCCGTGGCGGAGATCAGCCGCACCCTGCAGACCCATCTGGGATCGCGCCGGGTGGGGCAGTTCATCGACCGGGGCGAAGCCTATAACGTAATCATGGAGAACCGTCAGTCCGACCGCGCGACGCCGACGGATCTTGAAAGCCTTTACGTGCGCTCCGGGGCGGGCCGGCTGATCGCGATGTCGAACCTGGTCTCCCTGCGCGAGGTGGGCGAGGCGGCCCAGCGCAACCGCGTCGACCGCCAGCGCGCCATTTCCGTCACCGCGACGCTGACCGAAGATTATACGCTGGGCGAGGCGGTGGAGTGGCTCGACGGCTGGGCGAAGAGCGAATTGCCGCCCGAGCTGTCCTCAACCTATCTCGGCGGCGCCAAGGAGTTTCTCGACGCCAACCAGGCGGTGCTGTTCGCCTTCGCCATGGCGCTCCTGATCGTGTTCCTGGTGCTGGCCGCCCAGTTTGAGAGCCTTATCCAGCCTGCGCTCATCATGCTCACCGTTCCGCTGGCGGTCGCCGGCGGGCTGTTCGGGCTCTACATGGCGGGGTCAAGCCTCAACATCTATTCCCAGATCGGGTTGATCATCCTCATCGGACTTGCAGCGAAGAACGGCATCTTGATCGTCGAGTTCGCCAATCAGCTGCGCGACGAGGGGATGAGCGTGCGCGAGGCGACGCTGGAAGCCGCCGCGACGCGCTTCCGCCCGATCCTGATGACCGGCGTGTCCACCGCGATCGGCGCGCTGCCTCTGGTGCTGTCGGCCGGCCCCGGCTCCGAATCGCGCAGCACGATCGGCGTGGTGATCTTCACCGGGGTGATGGTGGCGACGCTGTTCACCCTCTTCGTGGTCCCCGCCGCCTACGCCGCGGCCGGCAAATACACCAAGACCCCGACCTGGATGACCAAGCGCTTGGAGAAAGAGGCGGAAACGTCAACCGAGGCGGGCGCAGGCACGGCGCCGGCGGAGTAGGGGGGGTTCAAAAGATATGCACCCTCTCCCCCGTACATGGGAGAGGGCGCTGTGCTGTGACGCGGTACATGGGAGAGGGCGCTGTGACGCGGCGCTCCGACTAGCAAGTCGAGCGACTGGCGGGGAGGCTTATACTTCCATCACCCGCCGCTTCGCCGCCTCATACTCCGCCTGGAGCTGGCTCACATACGCGCCGGCGCCTTGAACCTTGGTGATCGAGCCGATGCCCTGGCCGCAGCCCCAGATGTCTTTCCAGGCCTTGGCGTCGGAATTGCCGCCGGAGCCGAAATTCATCGCGCTTGGATCGGATTGCGGCAGGTTGTCGGGATCCAGCCCGGCGCCCTCGATGCTTTCGCGCAGATAATTGCCGTGAACGCCAGTGAACAGGTTGGTGTAGACGATGTCTTCGGCCCGGCCCTTCACCACGCCCTGCTTGTAGTCTTCGGTGGCGCGCGCCTCGTCGGTGGCGATGAAGGCCGAGCCGATATAGGCGTAATCCGCGCCCATGGCCCTGGCGGCCAGCACGCCGCCGCCGGTGGAGATGGAGCCTGACAGGGCGATCGGTCCGTCGAAGAATTCCCGGATTTCGGAAATCAGCGCGAACGGGCTGAGCTCGCCGGCGTGACCGCCCGCTCCGGCGCACACCGGGATCAGCCCGTCGGCGCCCTTCTCCAGCGCCTTGCGGGCGAACTTGATGTTGATGATGTCGTGCAGGGTCTTGCCGCCCCAGGCGTGGACGGCCTGGTTGAGCTCCTCGCGCGCGCCGAGCGAGGTGATGACGAGGGGGACCTTGTATTTCTCGCAGGTGGCGAGATCAGCCTCCAGCCGGTCGTTGGACCGGTGGACGATCTGGTTGACCGCAAACGGCGCGGCGGGCCTGTCGGGATTGGCTGCGTTATAGCTGTCGAGTTCCGAGGTGATCTCGTCCAGCCATTCGTCGAGCTGGCTTTGCGGACGGGCGTTGAGCGCGGGGAAGCTGCCCACCACGCCGGCCTTGCACTGGGCGATGACGAGCTTGGGATTGGAAATGATGAAGAGCGGCGCCCCGATCACCGGCACGCTCAGGCGCCCTTCAAGAATGTCCAGTCCCGCCATGGTGCTCTCCCCGCTTGGTCGTGTGATGGGTAAACAGTGTTCGCCGCCAAGCTAGCGCGCTTCGCGGGCATGGAAAGGGGGGTTTGGCGCTGCGCCGCCCGCCGGGCTTGGAACGAAGCGCTGCGCGCTGGTTTGCTCCACCATGGAAAAGAGCGACCCCGTATCCGAAGCTGCAAACAAGACGAGCGGCGCCGCCCGCGTTCAGATGATCTCAGAGCGCCGCGAGACGCCGAAGCTTTCAAGGATGCTCGGCTACGCCGCCATGGCGCCGCTGGCCGGCGCTGCGGGTCTGGTCTGGCTCGCTCCAGAGTCCGCCGCTTTGATCCGCGCGCTCGCCATTGTGTGGGGCGCGCTCATCCTCGTCTTTCTCGCCGGGGTTCGCCGCGGGGTGGGCTTCCGCACCGAGCACAGCCCCGCGACCTCGCAGCTTGTGATCATGGGTTGGCTGTTCGCGCTGGGGCTCGCCGCCCTGCTGGCGCCCTGGCCGGCGGCGAGCCTCGGCTTTCTCGCGGCGGGGTACGCGACGCTCCTGTTTGCAGATCCGCCGGCCGCGCTCGCGGGGCGCCTGCCCCTGTTCATGGCGCGCCTGCGCCCGCCGCAGATGACGATCGCGGTGATCGCGCTCGCCGTGCTTCTGGGCCATCTCGCCGCCGGCGCCGCCTAGACTCCGCCGCCTGCAGCCGGACTGGTCACGCCCCGGTCTCGATCGGCAGATCGTTGCGCGCCCCCCATTCGCTCCAACTTCCATCATAGAGCCGCACGTCGCGATAGCCGCCGCAGATGAAGGCGGCGTGCAGGATGGCGGCGGTGACGCCGGACCCGCAGGTGCAGATCACCCGCCGGTCCTTCGGCGCGTCGGGCAGGATGGCGGCGAGCTTGTCCTCCTTCAGAAGCCGGCCCTGATCGTCCAGCAGGCGCTGGAACGGCAGGGAGACCGAGCCGGGGATATGCCCGGAGGCGAGCCCTTCACGCGGCTCCGGCTCGGTTCCCGCAAAGCGCCCGGCCGAGCGCGCGTCCACGATGAGCGCGTCCTGTGCGTGCACGTGGTGAAGCACGTCGGCCCAGTTCACGGCATCGTCGCGCATCAGCCGCACGCCGCGCTCGAAGGCCCGCGCACGGGGATGGAGGAAGCCGGTCTCCACCTCGCCGCCGGCCTTGCGCCAGGCTTCCACCCCGCCGTCGAGCACGCGCGCGTCGCAGCCGAACCGGCGCAGCGTCCACCACACCCGGAACGCCGCCATGCCGCCGTTCTGGTCATAGACGATGAAGCGTTCCGATCCCGTCAGCCCCGCCGCGCTGAGCCAGCGCGCGAACCGCGCCGCGCCTGGCGCCATGTGCGGCAGGCCGGAGGTGGGATCGCACACCGCGTCGATGTCGAAATGAACGCTCTGAGCGATGCGCCGCGCCTTGAACGCGTCTTCCCCGGTCCGGTCTGCGCCTGGCATGAACCAGGTGGCGTCTATGAAGGCCGGGTTCGCTTCCGCGATCGCCTGAACGGCGGTGAGAGTGACCGGTTCGTACAAACGAAACCCCTCCGGATTGCCCCTTCGTCAGCCTAGCAGGCTCGCTGTGCGGCGCCATCGCAAAGCGAACCTTCGGCGGCGCGGCGTGTTGGTCCATATTGGTGCTGAAAGCTGACGGGGACCGCCGATAACCATGCAGGAAGACACGCCCAACCAGCCCGCCGTCACCGATGAGGAGATCACCGAAACGGTGGCTCAGGGGTTTGAGCGGATGGTTCAGGGCTTCAAAGATCTCGTCGACTGGGCGCAGGCCAATGAGGCCGAGGCTCTGACCGCCGCGGGAGTCGCGGGCGCGCTCTATGTCGTCATGCTGCTTTCGCGCATGCTTCTCCATGCTTTGCTCAAGCGCGTCGGTCGCAAGGACGAGACCGCCTTTCCCGCCATCGTGGGGCGCGCAGTGGGCAAGGTCAATTCGGTCTTCCTGCTGGTCGTGGCGCTCGCCGTCAGCGTCCGGCTCTATCCCATTCCCGGCGTGTTCGACGAGATTCTGACCTGGCTTCTGATCGTCGCCGTGGTGCTCCAGGTCTCCGCGCTCGCCCAGGAGATCGCGGTGTCCCTCCTGCAGCGCAAGGCGGCCCGGTCGGGCGAGACCGGCGATCTGTCCAGCGCGGTGAGCGTGCTGAAATGGCTGATCATCGTGGCGATCTGGATCATCACGATCATCGTCCTTCTGGATACGGCGGGCGTTCAGGTCACGGCGCTGATCGCCGGTCTCGGCGTGGTCGGCATCGCGGTGGGTCTCGCCGCCCAGGGCATTTTCGCCGATCTCTTCGCCTCCCTGTCCATCCTGTTCGACAAGCCGTTCAAGAAGGGCGACTTCGTCACCTTCGGCGTGATCTCCGGCGCGGTGGAGGAGATCGGGCTTCGCACCACGCGGATTCGCGCGCTCTCCGGCGAGCAGATCAGCGTATCGAACACCGATCTCACCTCAGAGCGCGTGCACAATTTCCAGCGCCTGATGCGCCGGCGCCAGGTGGTGCGCGTCGGCGTGCTCTACCAGACGCCCGCCGACGTGATCGAAGCGATCCCCGGCTGGATCAAGGAGCATATCGACACGGTGGAATCGGTCACCTTCGACCGCGCCCACTTCACCGGCTTCGGGGACAGCTCGCTGAATTTCGAGATCGTGTTCTGGGTGGAGAAACCCGAATACGTCACCTTCATGGACAAGACCCAGGAGGTGAATCTGGGGATCATGCGCCGGTTTGCGAAAGAAGGGGTCGATTTCGCCTATCCCACCCGCACCCTGTTCATCGCCGGGCCGGGCGGAGAGGCGATCGATCCACGGGCCGAGGCGTAGCGAAGAGCCGGGGGCGGAATCTCCGCCCCGGCCCCGCCGGCCCCCGTCTGGGAATCCGCGCTCCTTTTCAATCCCGATGAATTCCCGGCCAAGGCCTCTCGGGGCGCCGCGCCGGGGCCTGGCCCATGTTGCGTTCCCCACTGGCTAAGCGTTGCAAACGCGCAGGCGCGCGGCTAAGCCCACGCTTCGGTCTTCAAACACCTTCGAGACGCGCCGCCATGAGCTATAAACTCGCCGATCCCGCCGATACGCCGTTCCTTGAAGAGCTGGAGGCGCGCGGTCTTCTCAATCAGAAGACTCCTGAACTCACTGATGCGGTGATTAAGGCGGAGCGTCCGCCGCTCTATGTGGGATTCGACCCCAGCGCGGCGAGCCTTCACGCGGGCAACCTGATCCCGCTTCTGGGCATGGACCGCTATCGCCGGCGCGGCGGCCAGGTGATCGTGCTGCTGGGCGGCGCGACGGGCATGATCGGCGATCCCTCCGGCAAGGATTCCGAGCGCAGCCTGCAGCAGGAAGAGGCGGTGCGCGCCAATATCGAAAGCCAGCGCAAGCAGTTCGAAGCTCTATTCGCGGCCACCGACGGGCCGGCGCCGATCTTCGTCAACAACGCCGACTGGTATCGCGACATGGACGTGATCCGCTTCCTGCGCGAGGTCGGCAAGCACTTCTCGGTCAACGCCATGCTGATGAAGGACTCGGTCAGAAACCGCATCGAGAACCGCGATCAGGGCATCAGCTTCACCGAATTCTCCTACCAGCTCCTGCAGGGCTTCGATTTCGTGCACCTGTACCGCCGGCACGGCTGCGCCATCCAGATGGGCGGCTCGGACCAATGGGGCAATATCGTGGGCGGGGTGGACCTTCTAAGACGGATGGAGGGCGTTCAGGGCCATGCGCTCACCTACCCGCTGCTGACGAATTCGGAAGGCAAGAAATACGGCAAGAGCGAGACGGGCGCGGTCTGGCTCGATCCGGAGCTGACGAGCCCGTACGAGTTCTACCAGTTCTGGCTGAACACCGCCGACGCCGATGCGCCGCGCTTCCTGTCCTGGCTCACCGACATTGATCTTGATGAGCTCGAAGCGCTGAAAGCCGCGCCCGCCCACGAGCGCCGGCCGCAAAAAGCGCTCGCCGAGCTTCTGACCACGCGCGTCCATGGCGCCGATCAGGCGGCCCTGAGCGAGGAGGCCAGCGCGGTGATCTTCCGCGGCAAGGCCGATACGCTGTCGCCGCAGCTGGTCGCCATGATCGCGCGCGCGGTGCCGACGCTGGACGCCCCGAAGGGCGAGCCGTGCCCGCTCGTCGACGCCATGGTGAGCGTGGCGGCTGCGGCTTCAAAAGGCGAAGCCCGCCGCCTGATCAAGCAGAACGCGGTCTCCGCCAACGGTCAGAAACTCGCCGAGGAAACCGAAGACCTGCGCGCACACAAGGCCGGCGCGGGCGCGGTGATCCTGTCGGTGGGCAAGGCGAAGCGGTTCCTGGTGCGGTTCGGGTAGGGCCGCCGAAGCGCGCGGCTCCCGTCCGTCTTCGCGGTCGCGCCTTGCAGGCGGCGTCGCCGCCGGCGAGCTGATCTCAACAGAGCCGGGTCCCGGTTCGATCCCCGGACACGGGTCCGGGGGCGAGACCGGGATCCGTCAACGCTTCGATGAGAATGCGAGACAAGCGGCGCCGCGGGCGTCGCGTTTACTGCGTCAAGCGCGGTGGTTCCCGGTCTTCCTCCCGGCCTGACGCCGGGAAGGAAACCGGGACCCGGATTGCGGTCGCGCGCTCCCTAGAACACAGTCAGCCAGTCCGGCTTCTTGAACGGCGCGCCGAGATCGTCCGCGACTTCCCTATAGGTGATCTCGCCTTCGGCGACGTTGAGGCCGCGCGCCAGGTGGATGTCGTCGTTCAGCGCCTTGCGGGTCCCCTTGTCGGCCAGGGCCAGGGTGAAGGGCAGGGTGGCGTTGGTCAGCGCCTGGGTCGAGGTGCGCGCCACAG
>JBKHAZ010000275.1:0-3184 GCA_046542605.1 Oceanicaulis sp.
CGATCTCGGCGATCGAGCCGGTCATCTCCTCGGCGGCGGCGGCGACGGTGTCGACATTTTCCGCCGCCCGCGACGACGAGGTGTTGACGATGGCGGTGGTCTCGCTGGCGCTGCGCGAGGATTGATCCAGCGCATGGGCGGCCGACTCCATCTCGTGCGCCGCTTCGCCGACCTTGCCCAGCGCGCGCTGGGAGACCTCTTCGAAGGAGGCGATCAGAGCCTCGATGGCGCGGGTGCGCTTGGCGCGCGCCGCTTCGTCCTCGCTGCGCTCGGCCTCCAGGCGATTGCGCTCAATGGCGTTCTCGCGGAACACGTTGACCGCGCGGGCCATGTCGGACAGCTCGTCCTGGCCGTCGGCTTCCAGCTCGTCGCCGATCTCCCCGCCCGCCAGCGATTTCATCGCTTCGGTCAACCCGGACAATCGCGCCAGCAGGTCGCGGCTGACATAAAGCCAGACGATCGCCGCGCCGGCCGCCATGGCGAGCACGGCGAAGGCGATCATCAGGGTCTGACCGAAGGCGATCGCGCTCTGGCCGGACGCGCTCGCCTCAGCCTGTTCGGCGAGCGCGGCGTCGCGCGTGGCTTCGACCAGCTGGGCCAGGGCGGCGTCCATGATGCGCGCATCCTCCACCAGAAGATCGACTTCGGCGATGCGCGCAAGCTCGTCCCGGCGCAGCGCGAACAGGCCGGCCTCGCCCTCTGCGCGCTCAAGCAGCCGCTCGGCGGGCGCGGTGATGGCCTCGGTCGCCAGCGCCCCGAGGATCGCAAGATTGATCGACAACTCGTCGGCGGCGAAGTCGAAGGCTTCGCGCACGGCTTCAAGCTCGTCCGCGTCGGTCGCCCCGGCCAGCTCGGCGTAGTGCGCCACTGCGAGATTGAGCGCCATGTTGGCGCGAAGAAGCGTTTCGATGTCGGCCGGGTCGCGGGTCTCGTCCAACGCAGTCTCGAGCGCCGTGGACGCCTCGGCCCGGTCGCGCAGGGCGGCCCGCATGCCCGCCCCGCGCGCGTTCTGGGCGTCGAGCTTGGCCTCCACCGGGCCGGCGGCGGCCTCCACCGCGGATTTCACGCCGGCCAGCGCCTCGGCGAGTTCGTCGACGCGCGCCGCGGGCACGCCCGCCGCGCCGAGGCCTTCCACAGCGGCTTCAGCTTCCTGCATCAGCGCATCCAGGCGTGAGGCGGAGACCTGCATGTCCACCGCGTCGCGGGCGCGGGAGAAGGCGGCGAGTTCGCCGGCGATGGCGCCGGAAGCCGCATCCAGGCTCTGCGTGGCCGCGGCCCGAGGCGCGGTGCGTTCGACCACCTCGTCCAGCGCGCCCTTTGCGCCCATGAAGGCGAAAACGCCCGCGGCGACGCCGGCGAGCGAAAGGGCGATCACGGCGGCGAAGGCCGCGATCAGGCGTGTGCGCACGGAGTGAAGCTGGACGGCCATGGCCTTAATCCCCCAGTATGGTTAATCGCATGCGGCCCAAAAAGACGGCGCGGGCTTCTTTGCGTCCCGCGCCGCCTTGGAACGCCGTTAGTCGGCGAAGGCGAAGTCGAAGCGGCGCTCCACGCCCTCGGTGGGCTCGGCCGCGGCGACGTAGCGCCAGTTTTCAAGGGCGCGCATCACCGCGCGCTCGAAGATCCCGGCCGGGGTGGCCTCGACCACTTCCACGTCGGCCACCGCCCCTTCCGGAGTGACATTGTAGCGGACCACCACGTGGCCCTCGATATTGCGGCGCTCGGCGGCGCGCGGAAACTCCGGGGCTTCCGCCTCGGCGAGTTCTCGATCAGCCGCGAACGCAGGCGCGGCGCAGACGCCGGCCAGCATGGAAACAGCGGCGAAGACACCAGCAAACTTCTTCATGGTCACACCCAACCCTGTTTTGACGTCCGTGCGTCCTGCACGGCTCTTCACTACCCAACACCCTGCGCCGTACGGAGCGTTCGCCGCCCTCGCCTGCGCAGTAGGGTCGGTTATGAGCGAGATTGCTTGCCGTTCGCTTAACGCGACTTCGGCGACGCCGGAAAATCAGCCTATCGCCCTGTTTTGAATGCGAAGAACGAATTCAAAATCAGCATTCAGCGGGATCGGCGCAGGGCCCGGTCTCCAGCTCGATCGTCACGTGATCGAGGCCGAACTGGACGTGCAGGCGTTCGCGCACCGCGGCCAGACTCGCACCTGGATCGCCGTTCTGGCCCAGCCGGACGTGCAGCGTCGCCATGGGCCGCTCCGGGGTGAGGCACCAGACATGGATATGATGCACGTCCTCCACGCCGGGCACGCGCGCCATCAGATCGGCGCGCACGGTCTCGGGATCGACGCCGCGCGGTGCGGCCTCCAGCAGCACCCGGCCGGAATCGCGCAGGAGCCGGAAGGCGCTGACCGCGATCAAGGCTGCGATCAGGAGCGACAGGATCGGGTCGATGGGCGTCCAGCCCGTGACCAGGATCACGCCCGCCGCCGCAAGCGCTGCGACCGAGCCCAGAAGATCGCCGATGACATGGGCGAGCGCGCCGCGAATGTTCAGATTGTCCCGGTCGGCGCCGTGGAGCACGGCGAACGCGGCGATGTTCACCGCGAGCCCCAGCGCAGCCACCGCCAGCATGCCGGCGGCGAGCACCGGCTCGGGGTCCAGGAGCCGGCTGACCGCCTCAGCCGTGATCCACACCACCAGAACGATGAGCGTCACCGCATTGGCGAAGGCGGCGAGGATCTGCAACCGGTCGAAACCATAGGTCCGGCTGGCGTCGGCGGGCCGCCGCGACAGGCGGAACGCCAGCCAGGCCAGAAACAGCGCCGCGAAATCGGTGAGCATGTGCGCGGCGTCGGCCAAAAGCGCCAGCGAGCCGGTGATCAGCCCGCCGGCGAGCTCGGCCAGCATGAACGATCCGGTCAGCGCGGCGGCGATCAGCACGCGCCGCTCGTTCTTTTCGCTCACATCGGCGTGGTGATGGTGATGGCCGTGATCGTGGTGGTCATGGTGATCGTGGGGCATGCGCGCAGGTTTAACCCGCGCCGGGTGGCGTTTGGAAGGGCTCGCCCGCCTTCCACGCCGCCACCACGGCCCAGTGCACAAAGACCGCCGTCCACAGGCTTCCCGAGCGATGCGCAAGCACCGTGCACACAAGGCCCAGAAGACCCGCCATCGCGAGAAAAGCCGGCTCCAGGAACACCGGCTGCGCGCTCGGCAAGGCCAGCGCG
>JBKHAZ010000276.1:0-3140 GCA_046542605.1 Oceanicaulis sp.
TTTCGCAAGCGGCGCGCGGCGCCTTGATTTCGCCTTGGCGGCGACGCACGCCATAGTGCGGCGCGGCGCGTTGTACGCCGCAGACAGGACCGGAGCTTTGCCTTGCTGCGTTGGCTGCGAAATCGATTCTTTACGGGCGTCGTCGTTGCGGCGCCGATCGCGATCACGATCTGGCTGATCTACACCTTCGTCAATTTCGTCGACCGGGTGATCAAGCCGCTGATCCCGGGCCGCTATAATCCGGAAAGTTATCTGCCCTTCGCCATTCCCGGCATGGGGTTGCTGATCGCGATTCTGGCGCTGACCCTTCTGGGCGCGCTGGCGGCGAATATTTTCGGGCGCTCCCTGCTGGATCTGGGCGAGCGGATCGTCAATTCGGTGCCGCTGATCCGCAATATCTACTCCGCGCTGAAACAGATCGTGGAGACGGTGTTTCATGGCCAGCAGAACTCCTTCAAGGAGGTGGTCCTCGTCGAATATCCCATGGCCGGCAGCTACGCCGTCGCCTTCGTGGCGAGCCACGGACGCGGGGTGATCAAGTCGGTCGTGGGCAAGGGCGAAGAGGTTCTGGGCGTGTTCATCCCGACCACGCCGAACCCGACCTCGGGCTTTCTGCTCTTCGTGCCGCGCTCCAAGGCGGTCGCGCTTGATCTCACCGTGGAGGAGGCGGCCAAGCTGATCATCTCCTTCGGCATGGTCACGCCGGATCGCCTGCCCGAGGGTGCGATTCCGGCCGAGCATCCGATCAAGGCCGGGGCGGGGATCATGCCGGACGATCCCCCGCGGCGCGAACCGGCGGCCGGCGAGGACGCGGGCGGGCGCGAAGACGAAAAGAGCGCCTGAGCGGGTGGTCTGTCGCAGGCGTTGGAGTCGAGCCGGTCTGATTGGCTGGCGAAATCCTGAGGGGGTGCAAGGCGTTCGCCCGGGAGAAGCGTCGGCTTGTCCCGTTGGAGGGTGACGGCTCCGGCTGCGACTACAACGACTATAGCTCCAGTCACGGCGCCGCCCGGAGGCGGCCCTGACGCGGTGCGCGCGAGCCTGATATGGAAACCGCGACGGCGGGCGATGAGAAAGAGCGGGGCTTGAGTCTACCACCACCCGACGCGGCGGGGATAAGCGGGCCGCTGCAGGCCGCGCCGGTCAGCCGCTGCGCATGAGCCGCACGCCTTCGTCGCGCTCGAACAGGTAGAGCAGCACCCGGAGCGCCTCGCCGTGCGCGCCGGCGAAGAGATCGTCCTTGGCCACCTCATAGGCCGCCTGCTCGCTGGCGATCTCCAGCAAATCCGAATGCGCCGCGAGATCGGCGATGCGGTAGTCCGGCAGGCCCGACTGGCGCAGGCCCAGCGGATCGCCGGAGCCGCGCAGCGTCCAGTCTTCCTCGGCGATCTCGAACCCGTCAACGGTGCGCCGCATCACGTCCAGGCGTGCGCGCGCGGTCTCGCCGAGCTTGCCGTGATAGACCAGAAGACACGAGCTCGGCTTGTCGCCGCGGCCCACCCGGCCGCGCAGCTGGTGCAGCTGGGCCAGGCCGAACCGCTCGGCGTGCTCGATCACCATGATGGTGGCGTCCGGCGCATCCACGCCCACCTCGATGACGGTGGTGGCGACCAGAAGATCGATCTCGCCGGCGCGGAAGTCCTCTGCGATCTTCTGCTTGTCCTTCGCCGGCAAGCGCCCGTGCACCAGGCCCACCCGAACGCCGGGCAGCATCTCGCCCAGCATGTGATGGCGCGCCTCGGCCGCCGCCATGTCGGAGACGTCGCTTTCCTCCACCAGCGGGCAGACCCAGTAGGCGCGCTCGCCCTTGGCGATCGCCCGCCCCAGCCCCTCGATCACTTCGCAGAGCCGCTCGGCGTTCACCACCCGCGTCGTCGGCGCAATGCGCCCCGCCGGTTTTTCATCGAGCCGGGAGACATCCAGATCGCCGAAGGCGGCGAGCGTCAGCGTGCGCGGAATCGGCGTCGCGCTCATGGCGAGCACGTCCGGCGCGCGGCCTTTCAAGGTGAGCTTCCTGCGGTCCGACACGCCGAAGCGGTGCTGCTCGTCGATGACCACAAGACCCAGATCGTGAAACGCCACGCTCTCCTGAAACAGGGCGTGGGTGCCGCAGACGACGCTCGCCGCGCCCGACGCGATCGCTTCGCTGAGCTCGGCCCGCGCGCGCCCCTTGTCCCGGCCGGTGAGCGCGATGACGCGGATCCCGGCGGGCGCCAGCAGGGCTTTGAGCACGCCGGCATGCTGGCGCGCGACGATTTCGGTGGGCGCCATCAGGGCGGTCTGCACCCCGGCCTCGGCGGCGTGGGCGGCGCACAGCGCGGCGACGAAGGTTTTCCCTGAGCCCACATCGCCGTGAACCAGCCGCATCATGCGCCGGCCGCTCTCCATGTCGGTTTTGGCCTCCTCAAAACTCCTCACCTGCGCGCCGGTGGGCTTGAACGGCGCATGGCTCAGAACCTGCTCCACCAGCGTTCCGGTCCCGGTGAGCGGCCGGCCCCTGCGGGCGCGGCGCTCGGCGCGGGCGATCTTCAGCGCCAGCTGATGGGCGAACAGCTCGTCATAGGCGAGGCGCCGGCGGGCGGGTGTTTGCGGCTCCAGCTCCAGGCCCGATTGCGGCGCGTGCATCGCTTCCAGCGAGGCCCGCCAACCGGCCCAGCCCTCGCGCGCGAGAAGCGCCGCATCGATCCATTCAGGCAGGTCGGGCAGCTTGGAGAGCGCGCCCTTTACCGCCTTGCGCATCACCCCGGCGGAGAGGCCCGCGGTGAGCGGATAGACCGGCTGCAGCAGGTCGGCCTCCTCGATCTCGGCCGGCGCGGCGATGAGATCGGGATGGACGATCTGCACTTCCGAGCCGAAGCGCTCGGCCTTGCCGGACACCACGCGGCGGGCGCCCTCCGGCAGCACGCGGCGCAGATAATCGGCCTTGGCGTTGAAGAAGGTGAGGTGGAGAAACCCCGTCTCGTCCCTCATGCGCACCTTGTAGGGCTGCTTCATGCTGGGCCGCGGAATATGCGTCCCCACCTCGGCTTCGAGGGTGACCAGCCCGCCCAGCTCGCCCGCCTCATAGATCGACAGCCGCCGGGTGCGATCCACCAGCCCCGTGGGCGGCGTCATCGCCAGATCGCGCACATGCGGGCCCGCCA
>JBKHAZ010000277.1:0-3101 GCA_046542605.1 Oceanicaulis sp.
CAAGCGCGGCGGGTGAGTCCCGCGCGCCTCGAGCCGCCTCGATCGCCTCCTCCGGCGACCGCTCGAGCCGGCGATGCGCAGGCTTATCGCTCACCGCGCCGATCGCGGCGATCCCGCCCTGGTACGGCCCAAGGCGACGGCGCCTCGAAAGCCGCCGTGGCGATGGCGGGCGGCGCCTTGTCTCGGCCCCGGGCCTCCGGCCGAGCGGCGGCGAGGGCCGCCACGGCGAGGGTCGGCATGATCCTGCTTCGCCTGTCCGTCCCCCGGCGCGCTCACGGCTTGGTGAAGCGCTGTGCGCGCCTCGTGACTATCGCTTTACGCAGACCCGTCTATATGCGGCACTCAAGGCCCTCGCCAATTAAAGGGACGCCATGATGGACGACGAGACCGAGCACGCGCCCGCCCCGCCGCCCGAGCCCTCCGGCGGCGGCGCACCGCTGTGGAAGCGGCTTCTCCCGCTTGCGGTGCTGGCGGCGGGGCTCGCCCTGTTCTTCGCGCTCGGCGGTCAGCAATATCTCAACGCCAACGCGGCGATGGCGATGCTGCGCGACTTCACCAGCTTCGTGGAGGCCAATCTCTGGCTCGCCGCGCTCGCCTATCTGATTTTCTACGCCCTGGCGGTCGCGATCTCGGTGCCCGGTGCGATCTGGTTCACGCTGGGGGCGGGCTTCCTGTTCGGGCCGTGGCTGGGCGCAGGCATCGCGGTTCTCGGCGCCACCATCGGGGCGACGATCCTGTTTCTGGCCGCGCGCTACGCCTTCGCCGGCTGGGTGCGCGAGAAATTCCCCGGCTATGTGAAACGGCTGCAGGACGGATTTTCGCAGGACGCGTTCACTTATGTCATGATCCTGCGCCTCATTCCGGTATTTCCGTTCTTCGTCATCAATCTGGCGACCGCGCTTTTGAACGTGCCGCTGCGCGCCTTCGTGCTCGCCTCGCTCATCGGCATGGCGCCGGGCGCTTACGTTTACGCGGCGGTGGGCGGCAAGCTGTCGAACGTGGTGGAGGAGGGCGTCCCCTCGTTCACCGAGCTTTTGGACCTGGAGCTTATCCTGGCGCTGGTGGTGTTCGCCGCATTGGCCGTCTTTCCGGCGATCTACAAGCGGGTGACGGGCAAGAAAGCGCCGGTGAAACCAGCCGAAGGAGACGCGTGACATGAGCCGCGAACGCATCAAGGCCGACCTCGCCGTGATCGGCTCCGGGGCCTCAGGACTGGTCTCCAGCGGCGGCGCGGCGATGCTCGGCCGCAAGACGGTGCTGTTCGAAGCCGGCAAGATGGGCGGGGATTGCCTGAATTACGGCTGCGTGCCGTCGAAAGCCATCCTCACCGCCGCCCACAAGGCGCACGCAGTGCGCACCGCCGGCCGCTACGGAATCTCGACAGGCGAGGTCAGTGTCGACTTCGCGACGGTCCGCGAAAACATCGCCCGCGCGATCAAGACGATCGAGCCCAATGACAGCCAGGAGCGCTTTGAAGGCCTCGGCGTGAGAGTGGTGCGCGAGCGCGCCCGCTTCATCGATGAAAAGACCGTCGGATCCGCCAGCCTCGAGGTTCAGGCCAAACGCATTGTGATCGCCTCCGGCACGCGGGCGCGCATTCCCAACATTTCCGGCATCGAGGACACGCCCTACCTGACCAATGAAACCATCTGGTCTGTGGAAAGCCTGCCCGAGCATCTGGTGATCCTGGGCGGCGGACCGATCGGAACCGAGCTGGGCCAGGCGTTCGCGCGGCTCGGCTCGAAGGTGACGATCCTCGAGGCCGGGGCGCTGTTGTCGAAATTCGAACCCGACCATGCCGAACTGGCGGCGAAATCACTCGCGGCGGACGGGGTGGAGGTCAAGGTGGGCGTGCGCGCCACCGGCGTGCGCCGCGCCGGCGATGGCGGGATCGAGGTGGCCACTTCGCTGCGCGAAATCATCAGGGGCTCCCACCTCCTGATCGCCATCGGGCGCGAGCCGGTCTTCGACGGGCTCAATCTGGACGCCGCCGGCGTCGAGACCGATCAGTCCGGGATCGTCTGCGACGACAAGCTGCGCAGCACCAACAAGCGGGTCTTCGCCGCCGGTGATATCGCAGGCAAGGGCGCGCTCACGCATCTGGCCGGCTGGCACGGCTCGGTGATCATTCGAAACCTCTATTTCGGCCTGCCCGCCAAACAGTCGAGCCAGCTCATACCACAGGCGGTCTACACCGAGCCCACCCTCGCCGGCATCGGACTGACCGAGGCTCAGGCGCGCGAAAAGCATGGCGACGCGATTAGCGTGGTCAGCTGGCCGTTCGCCGACAATGACCGCGCCATCGCCGAGCTCGACACGGTCGGCGACGCCCGGCTGGTCGTCGGCAAGGGCGGCAGGCTTCTCGGCGCTCACGCGGCAGGCGCGCGCGCCGACGATCTCATCCAGATCGCCCAGGCGGTGATGGCGACCGGCGGGAAGGTGAAGGACCTCACCAGCCCCGTCGCGCCCTATCCCACGCGCGGCGAAGTGTTCAAACGCGCCGCGGGGCAATATTATGAGCCGATCGTGTTCGGCCCGCTGGCGAAGACCTGGGCCGGGCTGCTCACCTTGTTTCACTAACAGGCCCCGCGGGGCCGGGCGGGGCGATGAAGGACGGCGAGGAGACCGGGCGCGCCGGCGCCGGCGCGGCGCAATCCGGCCGCCTGCGCGCGGCGTGGTCGCGCGTGCGCGCCGCCAGCCTGTCCCTGCCCGGCAAGCTGCTCGCCCTCTCGGTGGTCTTCGTGCTGATCGCGGAGGTCCTGATCTTCTTCCCCTCCGCGGCGCGCTTTCGCGAAGAATGGCTGATGGACCGCGCCGATGCGGCGCACCTGGCGGCGCTGGCCGCCGAAAGCGCCGGCGACATGCAGCTGGGCGAGGACATGGTGCGTGAATTGCTCGCCGGCGCGGAAGTGGTCGCGGTGAGCCGCGTCACCGAAGGCGTCAACGAGCTGGTGCTCGGCGGCGCGATCGGCGGCGCCGAGCTGGTGGTCGCCGATCTCACCCGGGATGATTTCACCGCCCAGCTCGCCGGCGCCGTGGGCACGCTGTTCGCGCCGGAGGGGCGCTATGTGCGCATCATCGCCCGCCCGCCCACCCGGCCG
>JBKHAZ010000278.1:0-3101 GCA_046542605.1 Oceanicaulis sp.
GAACACGCTGAGCCCGGCCTGGCGCAACGCCGATTCCAGCGTTTCGCGGCTCACCGGCGCGCCGATCACGCCGTGGTGATCGCCAAGCGGGCCGGCGAGCGGGCGGGCATGGCCGAACGGGCCGGGCTGGAGGGGAAGAAAGCTGACGCCCTCGTGCGCGATGCGCAGCACGGCGGTGTCGCGGCGCACCGCGTCCACCGCGTCGAAAAATCCGAGCGCGAAATAGGGCGAAGACAGCGCCGCGTCACCCGCCTGCGCTTCGCGCCAGGCGGCCCGGTCCCGGTCGGCGAGATCGGCCGGGCGTATCAATTCGACGTTCCGGCTCATGATTTCGTCCCCCAATGAAGCAAAAACACCCAAACACCGATCCGGTTAAGCCGGTCTTCAGCCCCGTCATGCATATTCCATTCCGAACCCGGCGCCGTTATCGGCCCGCCGCTTGCAGGCCGCGCTACGCGCGACACCGGAAAGTGCCATGCTGAACCGCCACCTCCTCGCCTACCTGCCCGTCTACGCCGCACAGGCGTTGGTGGGGTTCGGCGCGGTGATCGTGTTCACGCGGATTTTGAGCCCGGACGAATACGGCCGCTATGCGCTTTTGATGGCGGCCGCAGCGCTGACGGGCACGATCGTCTTCACCTGGCTCGACGCCGCCGTGGCGCGGCACCATCAGCGCGCCGCCGCGCGCGGGCGCTTGGCGGGGCACCTTTTCACCGCGTGGCGGCTCCATGCGCTCACCGCCGCGCCTGCGGCGCTGCTCGCCGGGCTCGGCCTTTATCTTGCACCGCTCGGACCGGACCTGAAGGCCGCGTGCGCCTTCGCGCTCGCCCACACGGTCATTCGCTCCGGGCTCACCCTGGCGCTGGAGACACGCCGGGCCGCCGGCGAGGCGTGGCGCTATTCGATCCTTGAAAGCGTGACGATCTCCAGCGCGTTCGCGCTCGGCGTCGGTTTCATCCTGGCGTTCGACATGGGCGCGGCCGGACCGTTCGCCGCCATGGCGCTGGCGGGAGTCGTCGCGCTCGCCGTCGACGCACCGGTGCTTCTGAGCAAGGCGAAGCGCGACCGGGCCGATGGCGCGCGCTCTGCGGCCTTCCTCGCCTACGGCGCGCCGGTCGCCGTCTCGCTCATCTTCGAGGGATTTCTGACCACCGGGGACCGATTCCTGATCGTGGCTTTTCTCGGCGAGGCGGCCACAGGCGCCTATGCGGCGGGCTATGCGCTGGCCGACCGGACGCTCTCGATCGTCTTCCTCTGGCTCGGCACGACGACCGGACCTCTGCTGATCCGCGCGCTCGAGCGGGAGGGCCGCGCCGCGGCGCAGGAAATGGCCCGCCGCACGGCCGGGCTTATGGCGCTGATCGGATTTCCCGCCGCGGTCGGGCTGTCGTTGATCGCCGGGCCTGCGGCGCGCCTTCTGATCGACGCCGAGCTCGCCGCCTCCGCCGCCACGATCATGCCCTTCATCGCCGTGTCCGGCCTGATGAACGGAATCATGACCTTCTATTTTCACGAAGCCTATATTCTGGGCCGCAAACCCCGGCTCATGGCGGTGATCATGGCGGGTGCTGCGGTGCTCAACCTGGGCCTCAATCTCGTGCTGATCCCGGCGTTCGGGCTGATCGGGGCGGCGGCCTCCACCGTCATCGCCTACGCGCTGGCCCTGATCGTCTGCGCAGTCCACGGGCGGCGCGTCTTTCCCCTGCCCATCCCGTGGCGGGCCTCGGGCGCGGCGGTTGCGGCGACGGCGGTCATGGCGGCGGCCGTTCTCTCGAGCCCGCAGTTCGCCCACCCGGGTCTGACGCTCGCCGTCAGGATCGCAGCGGGCGCAGGCGCCTACGCCGCGGCGGCGCTCGTGCTGGACGTCGCCGGGTGCCGCGGCCTCATCGCCGGCCTCATGTTTCCGCACCGCCTCAAGGAGGCGCGGCCATGACGCCCTTGATCGACACGTTTGCGAACACCGCCTTCGAAGCGGCGCCCGGCGCCTTGCGCCTGTCGGTGCTGATCCCGTTTCACAACGACGACGCCCGCGGCCTGATCGACGCGCTTCACGCCGGCGCGCCCGCGGGCGTTGAGATCGTTCTGTTCGACGACGGCGCCCCGGATCCGGAGCTCAACACGGCGGTGCGCGACGCCGTCGCCGACGCCCCCATCCCCGCCCGGCTTCTCACCGCGAAGACCAATCTCGGGCGTGCGGCCGCCCGCAACCGGCTCGCGGCGCGCGCGCGGGGCGACTGGCTGCTCTTTCTCGATGCGGACATGACGGTCGCCCCGAATTTTCTAGGCCGATGGCTCGATTTCGTGGGTGCGGCTCAGGGCGACGCCCTGTTCGGCGGCTACGAACCTGCCGCGCGCCCGCCGCGCGCCCATCGCCTGCACGCCGCCCTCGCCCGGGCGAGCGATGTGGCCACGGCCGCCGAGCGGTCGAACCAAGGCGCGTTCGCCGTGTGCTCCTCCAACCTCGCCGTGCGCGCGCACGCGTTCGCCAAGGTCGGCTTTGATGAAGGCTACGCCGGCTGGGGCTGGGAGGATGTGGACTGGGCGCTGAGCTTCGCGCAGCGCTTCAGGATCGACCATGTGGATCATCCCGCCGGCCATGGCGGGCTGGAGACGCCGGAGCGTCTGATCGCGAAATTCTCCCGGTCCGGCGCGAATTTCGCCCGCCTCATGGCGCGTCATCCCGAATACGCCGCCCGCAAGGGCGCGCGGCTCGCGGTTGGGCTTAAACAGCGCGGTCTCGCCGCGCCCGCGCGCCTGGCCGGCCGGCTGGCCGCCCGCGCGCCGCTTCCCATGCGCCTGCGCGTGCTCGGCCTGAAGCTTTATCGCGCCGCTGTTTCCGCGGAGGCCCTGCCATGACCGTCTACACGCCCGCCGGCGGGGTCGCCGGAAAGCTGCGCCGGCTGGCCGCGCGCACGCTGGCGACTGCGCCGATGCGGATCGAGCTCGCGCACACGCTGGTGAGCTTCACCTTCGACGACTTTCCCAAATCCGCCGCGCAGGCCGGCGCGGCTGCGCTGGAGAAACGCGGCTGGCGCGGGACGTATTACGCATCGGGCGGGTTCGCCGGCGGCGAGACCCATCTTGGACGCATGTACGACGCC
>JBKHAZ010000279.1:0-3101 GCA_046542605.1 Oceanicaulis sp.
CTACCTCTTCCCCAGGCTGACCACCGCGATCCCCTCCCCGCTGGTGTGCATTCTGGTGCTTTCCGCGCTGTCCTTGCTGCTGGGCCTCGACGTGCGCACCGTCGGGGACATGGGCGCGCTGCCCGACACCCTGCCGGTCTTCCTGATCCCGGATATTCCGCTCACTCTGGAAACCCTGCAGATCATCTTCCCCTACGCAGCGGCCGTGGCTGCGGTGGGCCTTCTTGAAAGCCTCCTGACCGCGCAGATCGTCGACGATCTCACCGACACGCCCAGCGACCGCAACCGCGAGTGCGTGGGCCAGGGCGTCGCCAACACGGTCACCGGCTTTTTTGGCGGCATGGCGGGCTGCGCCATGATCGGCCAGTCCATGATCAACGTGAAATCGGGCGGCCGGGGCCGGCTGTCCTGCCTCGCCGCCGGGCTGTTTCTCCTGTTCCTGATCCTGGTGCTCGGCGATGCGGTGGCGCTGATCCCGATGCCGGCGCTGGTGGCGATCATGATCATGGTCTCCGTCGGCACCTTCTCCTGGTCCAGCGTGAAGGCGCTGCGTACTCATCCATGGAGTTCGAACCTGGTGATGATCGCGACCGTGGCCGGCGTGATCGTCACCCATAACCTGGCCGTCGGCGTGCTGATCGGCGTGGTGCTGTCGGGGGTGTTCTTCGCCTGGAAGGTCTCCAACCTCTTCACCGTCAAAAGCGCGCTGAGCGCCGACGAGCGCAGCCGCACCTATACGATTGAAGGCCAGCTCTTCTTCGCCTCGGCGGAGGACTTCATGAAGGCGTTCGACTTCCGCGAGGCGCTCACCGAGGTGACGCTGGACCTCTCCGGCGCCCATGTGTGGGACATCTCCGCAGTGCAGGCGGTGGACCTGGCGAAGATGAAATTCGAGCGCGAAGGCGCCACGGTGCACCTTGTGGGCATGAACAAGGCCAGCGAAACCCTGATGGACCGGCTCGGCGCGAAAGCGGGCGAAAGCGTTGGAGCCGGGCATTGACGGCGTATCAGCAGGATGTCTCCCCGTTTACGGAGGGAGTGGCCGGAAGGGCCGAGGGGGGGGCTGCGCCGGCCTTCGCCCGGGAGCCGCCCCCTTGCGTCCGCTTTGCGGACACCTCCGCCGCAAAGCGGGGACGACATCCCCCGCCCGCCGCTGCATCTCGACTCTTCTGAACAGCGTTCACCTCGGCTAGAGAGCAGGCCATGACCCGTATCACCGCCTTCATCGACGCCTCGGCCTACACCGAAAGCGTGACCGATCACGCCGCCTGGGTGAGCCGGACCACCGGCTACGGCCTCGACTTGGTTCATGTGGCCGACCATCGCCGCCGCAGCGCGCCGGTGGATCTGACCGGCAATCTGGCGCTGGGCGCGCGCTCTTCGCTGATGGACACGCTCGCCAAGCACGACGCCGAAGCGGCGAGGCTCGCCCGCGAAGCCGGCGCGGCGGTGCTGGATGCGGCGAAAGCCCATGCCGAAACGGCCGGCGCGGTGGACGTGCATACGCGCCTTCGCACCGGCGAGGTTCTGGATGCGGTGAAGGATTTCGAGGCCGGATCGCGCCTTCTGGTCGTCGGCAAGCGCGGCGAGCACGCCGACTTCGCCGCCGGACATCTGGGCTCCAATCTCGAGCGTGTGGTGCGCGCCGCCCATCGGCCCGTCCTGGTGGCGAGCCGGGCGTTCAAGCAACCCTCCCACGCCGTGATCGCTTTCGACGGCGGTGCGAGCGCGGGCAAGGCGGTGAGCCATATCGCCGACGGCAAGCTTTTCAGCGATGTGCGCCTGACCCTGCTTCACGCCGGCCGGCGCGAGGACGGGCTGGAGGCCGAGATGGAGGCCGCCGCGCAAATCCTCGCCGATGCGGGCCGTCAGGTGGAGATGGTCTTCACCCCCGGCGAGCCGGAAAAGGTGATCGCGAGCCATGTCGCCGGGACCGGCGCCGATTTGCTGGTGATGGGCGCCTACGGCCATTCACGCATCCGCACCCTCATCATCGGCTCGACCACCACCGAAATGGTGCGCGCCTGCAAGGTGCCGGTGATGCTGTTCCGCCCTGAAATGGGTTAGCGCCCGGCCATCGCCGCGCACGCCGCGTCGAACGCCAGCAGGATCGAGCCGTGGCGCTGGCGATAGCTGGCGGCGGGCTGCAGCACCTTCAGCTCTGCAAACCGCCCTTCCGGCGCCGGACCGCCCGCCTGCAGCATCGCCTTGAGCGCATCGCGCGCCGCCTCGATCTCCCCGCGCGCGGCGCCGATGGCGTTCTTGGCGAACACCGACGCGCTCGCCTGGCCCAGTGCACACGCCGAGACGTCCATTCCCAGATCGGCGATCCGGCCCTCGGCGTCGAACATCAGATCCAGCGTCAGCTCCGAGCCGCAGATGCGCGAGACCTTGGTGGCGCTCGCCTGCGGGCTCGGCAGACGCTCGGCGCGGGGGATGTCCGCGGCGAGCTGTAAAAGGTCGGGGGTGTAGACGTCGGTCATGGACGGGAAATCGGGGCGGGCGGAGGACGGATCAAGCCTTCAACCGCCATGTCGTCCCCTCCGGCCCGTCATCGGCCTGCACGCCCTTGGCGTCGAGCTGAGCGCGCAGCTCGTCGGCGCGGGCGAAGTCCTTGGCCTTTCGCGCGGCGTTGCGCTCTTCGACGAGGGTGTCGATTTCGGCGCGTTCGGCGGCGTCCATGGACTCCAGCCCGAACCAGGCGTCCGGATCGGCCTCGAACAGGCCCAGCAGCGCGCCGGCGGCCAGCAGCTCGCCCTTGGCCTGGGCTTGTGCGGCGTCGTCTTCGGCCTTGTTGGCGCGCCCGGCGATCTCGAACAGGGCGGCGAGCGCCCTGGGCGTGTTGAGATCATCGGTGAGCGCATCGAGCACCGCCGGGTTCGGCTCGGCCTTGGCCGCGTCCACGTCCTTCAGCCGCCGCAGCACGCCGTAGAGCCGATCCAGGCTCTTGCGGGTCTGCTCGATGAGCTTGGCGTGCCACGCCAGCGGCGCGCGGTAATGGCCCGACAGGAGCCCGTAGCGGATCACCTCGCCGCGCACGCCCTCGGCGAGCATGGCGTGCACGGTGACGCTGGCCTTCTGATTCATGCCGGCGCAGTAGT
>JBKHAZ010000280.1:0-3089 GCA_046542605.1 Oceanicaulis sp.
CGCGCTAGGACGCGCCGCTCTGAGAAGCTGACTTCGGATAATGCGGTTTCAAGGTCCATGGCAGCTCCCATGCTCCATCGGACCAGCCCGGATGCATCTGGTCAATCTGTTTAGAGGGGGAGGGTGCAAATCTCCAGGCGCTGGGTAGCGGAGACCGGCGTGAAGGTGCGCGCGCCATAAACGCCCTGATTTTTGATCCCGCCCCCAAGCGCGTTTCGAGGCCAACTACCGCACTCGCACGATACGCTGTTAGGGCATGTGTTGGGGCTGGCGGCAGGGCGGCCTTGCTATCACATTAAATTTCCACGCTTTTCAAGAAAAGCTGGCGGAGAGGGAGGGATTCGAACCCTCGGAACGCTTGCGCGCTCAACGGTTTTCGAGACCGCCCCGTTCGACCACTCCGGCACCTCTCCGAGCGGGAGCGCGCTGTGTGGCCCATCCGTTGGGCGAAATCAAGGGCAAGCGGCGCCCCCGTGTTCAACGGCGCGCCGGCGCCGGCGCATTGACTCTGAAAGCCTGTTGCGACTATACCGCGCGCTCGGCCAACGCCCGGGTCTCCCGAGCGGGGCGTTTTCGTGTTCACAACGCCGGATCGATCTGAAGAACCGGCGAAGAAAAAGGGCTCCGGCCGGGCGATCCGCCTGAAGCACGGATCCGGATGAAAAGGACAAGACCATGTACGCGGTGATCAAGACCGGCGGAAAACAGTATCGCGTCGCGGCCGGCGACATTCTTCGCGTCGAGAAGCTCGACGCCGAGGCCGGCGATGTGGTGCGCTTCGACGAAGTGCTGATGCTGGGCGGCGACGGCGACGCCACGGTGGGCTCTCCCCTCGTGGACGGCGCCGCGGTGACGGCCAACGTGCTCGACATCCGCAAGGACAAGAAGATCAAGGTCTTCAAAAAGCGCCGCCGCCAGAATTATCGCCGCAACAAGGGCCACCGCCAGTGGATCGCCGTGGTCTCCATCGAGGAGATCCTGAAATCCGGCGAGAAATCCAAGCTGTCCGGCAAGGCCAAGACCGCCAAGACCGCCGACGTCCCGGCAGCCGAGGCGAAGGCTGAAAAGCCGGCCGCGAAGCCGGTTCCGGCGACGTCCGAACCCAAAGCCGGCGCCGAGCCGGCCGTCAAAACGACCGATACGGGCAAGGCCGATGATCTGACCCAGCTGACCGGCGTGGGCCCCGCCTTCGCCGCCAAGCTGACCGAAGCCGGCGTGACCAGCTTTGCTCAGGTCGCCAAGTGGGACGAGGCCGAGATCGAGCGTCTGGACGGCGAGATCTCCGGTCTGAAGACCAAAGCGGAAAAAGGCGACTGGGTCGCCGAAGCCAAGAAACTCGCCGGCGAATAAGGCCGCGCGCAACCAGATCTGAGAGGAGAGCACCATGGCTCACAAAAAAGCAGGCGGTTCGTCGCGCAACGGCCGCGACAGTGAAGGCCGGCGCCTGGGCCTGAAGAAATCCGGCGGTCAGCATGTGATCCCGGGCAACATCATCGTGCGCCAGCGCGGCACCAAGTACTATCCCGGCGACAATGTGGGCATGGGCAAGGATCACACCCTGTTCGCGCTGACCGAGGGCCGCGTGACCTTCCGCAAGAAAAAAGACGACAAGACCTTCGTTTACGTCGCCCCGCTCGCCGAGGCGGCCGAATAGGGCGACCTGAACACCGGGCCGCCTCACCCAAAAAGGGGGCGATCCGGTCCGGGTACGGACAGTCGAAGGGGAGACGGGTCGCCGTCTCCCCTTTTTCGTGCCCCTTCCCGCCTGACAGGAGGCCGGGATGAACCACATGACGCCCGACGCCGCGTCCGCCGGCGCGCCGGAGATCATCGAAACCGACCGCTTGACGCTGCGCCCGCTCGAGCTGACCGACGCCGCCTGGGTCGGGCGCGAAAGCGGCCGCTGGGAGGTCGCCTCCAAGCTCGCCTTCGCGCCGAGCCCGAATCCGCCGCTCATGGCGGAGAGCTTCATCCTGATCGCCCGCGCCAATGAAGTGACGCGGGGCGATCTATTCCGCGCCGTGATCGATACGGCCACGGGCGAGGGCGCGGGAATCGTCTCGGCCACCGTCCGCGGCGACGGGCGGTGCGAGTTCGGCTACTGGTGCGCGCCGTTTTTCTGGGGCAAGGGCTACGCCGCCGAAGCCGGACGCGCCCTCCTGGACGCCGCGATCACCACGGGCGCGCAGAGCCTCCACGCCGGCTGTTTCGCCCATAATCCGGCCTCGGCCCGCGTCCTTGAAAAGCTCGGCTTCACCCCCGACGGCGACGAGACGCCGCAATTCTGCACGGCTGCGATGAAACGCCTGCCGCACAAGGGCATGGTGCTGGAGGGCTGACCGCGGGGCCGACGTCTGACTCTCCCCCTTGGGCAGAGGTGCTCCACGCCAAGCGCGGGGCGGAGGAGGGTCGGCGAGCACGAACGGGCCGGCAAGCCCTCAAGGGGGCGGTCTGCGCGAGGACGGACGCCGAACATCCGCCCGGGCCGGAGTCTCCTGGAGTCGGTCGTCGCCGACGATCAAGCCGTTGCGCCCGCCGCGCTTGTCATTCGCCGCGCGACCCCGCATCATCCCTAACGTTTATCGGCGCCGTCATCTCCCGTCTTGCGGGAGCTCTGCGCCCCTCGGCGGAATGGAGCGCGGTCATGCGCGCAGGACTCCTCACCACCGGTCTGCTCGCCCTTGGCGGTCGCCAGGGCCTGCAGCCCTTCCCGTTCGCAGGATCGGACTCTGGCGGCCGCACGCCGAACGGCGAACCGGCGGGGGATGGGGTCACCGCCGTGCGCTCCCTGTTTCCCGATCCGGTCGATCCCATGGAGCGGACATGGAACAAGGTTGAGAGCAACACCGCCGTCACCTGGATCACCGACGACACCGCCCGGATCGAGGCGCGCGGCGGACCGCTCACCGGCATCGAAACGGTGGAGCTGCGCCTGCTCGCGCGCGCCGCCGGAGAGGGCGCGGCGCGCGGCCATCCCCGCTTCAAGATCGTGCATCTGCGCGACCGCAACTATTCCGCCGCCGGCAATCTCCTGGGCGCCATGGCGTTCGACGCGGGCCGCACCACCCATATCGGCGCCTACGAAGATC
>JBKHAZ010000027.1:0-16869 GCA_046542605.1 Oceanicaulis sp.
ATCCTCCCGCGCCGCCTCGCCACTCCCATCTCCTCGCGCCGCAAGGCGGCGGGGCTTTCGGTGCAGGGGTGCAGGTGCGCAGTCTCCCGGTGGACGGACGCGCCGCCCGCGCGTATCACCCGGGGCCGAACCCTGGACCTGAGTTTGAGCCCCGCCCATGCACGATATCCGACTGATCCGCGAGACCCCGGCCGACTTCGACGCGGCCATGAAAAAGCGCGGGCTGGAGCCCCAGGCCGAGCGCCTGATCGATCTCGACGCCAGGCGCCGGGCCTGCACCACAAGGCTGCAGGAGGTGGAGACCGAGCGCAACGCCAAGTCCAAGGAGATCGGCAAGGCGAAGGCGTCCGGCGACGAGGCGCGGTTCAACGAACTGCGCGCCACGGTGGACAATCTCAAGGCCGAGATGGAGCGCCTCACCGAAGAGGCGCGCACGGCTGAAGAAGTCCTCAACCAGCATCTCGCCGCTCTTCCCAACACGCCGCTTCCCGACGTGCCCGAAGGCGCCGATGAGGCCGACAACGAGGAAGTGCGCGGCTGGGGCGAACCGCGCGCCTTCGATTTCGAGGTGAAGGACCACGTCACGGTGGGCGAGCGCCTCGGTCTCGATTTCGAGCGCGCCGCCGCCATGTCCGGCGCCCGTTTCGCCGTGCTGCAGGGCCCGCTGGCGAAGCTGGAGCGCGCGCTGGGCCAGTTCATGATCGACGTGCAGACCGAAGAGCACGGCTATCGCGAGACGGCCGTGCCCTACCTGGTGCGCGATGCGGCGCTGTTCGGCACCAGCCAGCTGCCGAAATTCGCCGAGGACCAGTTTCGCACCACCGACGATCGCTGGCTCATCCCGACCGCGGAAGTCCCGCTCACCAACATGGTGCGCGACGCGATCCACGCCGAGAACGATTTTCCCATGCGCCTCGCCGCGCTCACCCCGTGCTTCCGCTCCGAAGCGGGCTCTGCAGGGCGCGACACGCGCGGGCTCATCCGCATGCACCAGTTCCACAAGGTGGAGCTGGTCTCCATCACCACGCCGGAGCAATCAGGCGAGGAGCTGGAGCGCATGACCGGCTGCGCCGAAGAGATCCTGCGCCGGCTGGAGCTGCCCTACCGGGTGATGATGCTGTGCACCGGCGACATGGGGTTCGCGGCGCGAAAGACCTACGATCTGGAAGTCTGGATGCCGAGCCAGGACACCTATCGCGAAATCAGCTCGTGCTCGACCTGCGGCGATTTCCAGGCCCGGCGCATGAATGCGCGCTTCCGCCGCGAGGGTGAGAAGAAGCCGGAGTATCTGCACACGCTCAACGGTTCGGGGCTCGCGGTGGGCCGCGCGCTGGTGGCGATCCTTGAAAACCACCAGAACGCCGACGGCTCGGTGACGGTCCCGGGGGCGCTGCGGCCCTATATGGGCGGGGCGGAGACGATCGGGTGAGTGTCACGGCCCGCCAGAGCGTCTGAATCGCCGGGCCTGGGACGCCGCGGCCGGGACCTCCTTCAGGCCAAGGCGCCCCGTTCTGAATAAGATCCCGGTTCGCGCTGCGCGCGTCCTGGAATTTCAAGAAAGCGAAACGCGCGATGGAAAACCCCCGCATCCTCATCACAAACGACGACGGAATTCATGCGCCCGGCCTTGAGGTGCTGGAGCATATCGCGGCTTCGGTGAGCCAGGATGTGTGGGTGGTCGCGCCGGCCGAGGAGCAGTCGGGGATGAGCCGGGCGCTGACGCTGAACGCGCCTTTGCGGGTGCAGCAATTTTCAGACAAGCGCTTCGCCGTCACCGGCACGCCGACCGATTGCGTGCACATGGCCGTTCACGGGCTGATCGACGGGAAGGGGCCGGATCTTGTGCTGTCCGGGGTGAATTCAGGACAGAACATCGCCGAGGATGTGACGTTTTCCGGCACGGTGGCCGGCGCCATGCAGGGCACGCAGCTCGGCGTGCCTTCCATCGCCTGGTCGCAGGCCTACGGTTTTGAAGGCCGCGCGAAGATCCGCTGGGAGACCGCACGCAGCCACGGGCCGGCGGTCCTGAAACGCCTGTTGCAGCATCGCTGGAGCGAGAACGTGCTGATGAACGTCAACTTCCCCGACCGGGCGCCGGACGATGTGGCCGGGCTGGACGTCACGGTGCAGGGCGTGCGCGACCAGACCATCCTCTACGCCGACAAGCGCACCGATCTCAGGGGCCGGGACTATTACTGGCTGGGCTTCAACGGCAAAAAATCCGAGCCCGCCGTGGGCACCGATCTGCGCGCCGTTTACGAGGGTCGGATCTCGGTCACGCCGCTGCATCTCGATCTCACCCATTTCGAGGCGCGCAAGCGTCTTGAAACCGCGTTCGAAGATTTCACCCCATGACGTCCGGTCCCGACACCCGCGTGATCCAGCTGCTGATGGCGCTCAGAAACGCTGGAATCTCCGACAAGCGCGTGCTCGGCGCGATCGAGCGCACGCCGCGCAATGTCTTCGTGCCTGAAGGCTTCCAGGACCAGGCCTTCCAGAACCGGCCCCTGCCCATCGACTGCGGCCAGACGATCTCCCAGCCCTTCGTGGTCGCCGCGATGACCGAGGCGCTGAAGGTGGATGATCGCTGCAAGGTGCTCGAGATCGGGACCGGCTCGGGCTACCAGGCTGCGGTGCTCGCCAGGCTCGCCCGCCGGGTCTACACGGTGGAGCGCTACCGCACGCTGGCGCGCGAGGCCGAGTTGCGGTTTTCGCAGTTGAGGCTGACCAACATCGTCACCCGCATCGGCGACGGCTCGAAGGGCTGGCCTGAACAGGCGCCGTTCGACCGCATCCTGGTCACCGCCGCGGCCGCCGAGCGCCCCGAACCCTTGCTCGACCAGCTGAAAGAGGGCGGGATCGCCGTGGCGCCGGTGCAGAACGGGACCGTTCAGACCTTGATGCGCTACACCCGCACCGAGGCGGGCGAGATCGAGGAGGCGGCGCTGTTCGACGTGCGCTTCGTTCCGCTCGTGCCCGGGGCGGCGCGCGCGCTCTGACACCTATTGAAAGCGCTTGAATACGCCGTATTTCGGGATAAAGACCGCAATGAAGCGGATCGAAGCTGTGCTATGATGGCGCTCTCCGGCCCGGCCGGTCGCCATTCGAGCTCACGAGGAGCCTTGAGACATGTTGCGTTTTCTCTTTCCCGCCGCGGGCGCCGGGCTCGGCGCCCTGGTCCTGCAGGCCTGCGCCGCGGGCGCCGGTATGGAGCCGGAGATGTCCCCCGCCGCCGCCGAGGCGCTGAGCGGTTTCACGCCCACCGGCGAAACCGCCTCCTGCCTGAACACGCGGCGCATCGACACCATCGACCCGCTCGACGACCGCCACTGGCTGGTCGAGACCGTGGGCGGGGAGCGGTATCTCAACGTCGTGGGGCCGGGCTGCAACGACGCGGACAGCAATTTCACCTTCCTGCAGTACGACACGACGACCGGCCAGCTGTGCCGCGGCGAGATCGTGCGCGTGATCGATAACGGGTCGAGCACGCCGCGCGGTTCCTGCGGGCTCGGCGACTATCAGCGCCTGGAGCCGGTCCAGTAGCGCGTTAAGTCAACGCCCGGTTAGCGCTCGCGGCGCGATACTGACGACGGGGTTTGTCCAGTCAGCCAGGATCGCGCCGCGATGCGTTTGAGGTTCGCCTTACCGACCTGTCTCGCCGCGCTCGCCGTTTCGGCGTGCGCGACCGGCGCACGCGACCCGGCGCCGATCCAGCGCGGCGCGGCGGGCGCGGCCCAATGCTCGGACGGGGTGACGGTGCGGCGCGGCGACACGCTGTACTCCATCGCCCGGCGCTGCGAAGTGGATGTCGACGCGCTCGCCGAGGCCAACCGGCTGGCCTCGCCGGCGAGCATCGATCCGGGCCAGCGCCTGACGATGCCGCGCGCGCCGGCCTACACCGTGCGCCGCGGCGACACTCTCTACCGCATCGCGCTCGCGCACGGCATGACCACCGCGCAGCTCGCCGCGCTCAACGGCCTGCGCGCGCCCTACACCATTCATCCCGGCGACGAGATCCGGGTGACCGGAACCCCGCGCGCCGTCGCTCAAGCGCCGCGCGGCGGGGCGCGCACGCAGGCCTCCACGCCCGCGCTCACCGCGCCGCAGCCCCGGCGCGACGGGATCGACCGGACCGCGCCCTCGACGCCGCCGGCCGCTCGCGTGCAGATCGAAGCGCCGGGCGATTTCGTCTGGCCGCTGGACGGCCCTGTGATCGGCCGCTTCGCCAGGTCGGGTCCGGACAAGCTGGACGGCGTGCGCATCGCAGCTGAATTCGGCGAACCGGTTTTCGCAGCCGCCGACGGGGAGGTGATCTACGCCTCCAGCGAAATCCCCAATTACGGCCAGCTCGTACTGATCCGCCACGGCGGCGACATCACCACCGCCTATGCGATGAATTCACGCCTGCAGGTCAATGTCGGCGAGCGGGTGCGCGCCGGCGACCATATCGCCGACGCCGGTCAGTCCGGACCGGTGGACCGGCCGCTATTGCACTTCGAGGTGCGCCGCGGGGTCACGCCGATCGACCCGGAAACCGTGCTTCCGGCCCGCCGCGATGCGGGTTCGTGACCGGCGCCTCTTGTTGCAACGCGCCTAAGCCCCGATATAGTCGCGCAACTCAAACCGACTGACGGAGCCATCATGCTTTCTGGGATAGAGACCGGGACCATCGCTACGGCCGCCGGCGGGGGCGGACTGGGCTATATGCTCATCCAGCTCGCGCCGTTCCTCCTCATCTTCATCGTGTTCTACTTCCTGCTGATCCGCCCCCAACAGCAGCGCGCGAAGAAGCACCGCGAGATGATCGAAAACCTGCGCCGCGGCGACGAGGTGGTCACCCAGGGCGGCATCGTCGGCAAGATCAACAAGATCGCCGATAACGACGTGACGGTGGAGATCGCCGAGGGCGTCCGGGTGAAGGTGATCAAGCACACGATCACCGAGGTTCGCACCCGCACCGAACCGGCCAACGACCCCGCGCCGGCCAAGTCCGGCTCCAAGGACGGCCAGTAAGCCTTCCGCGCGGCGCCGCTCCGGCGCCGCGCTCATTAAAAGCGGGCGGTAAGCTCCCATGCTCTATTTCTCCTCGTGGAAGACGGCGCTGATCATCGCCGTCTGCCTGATCGGGTTCCTGTTCACCCTGCCGAACGTCGTGCCGGCTTCTCAGCGCCTCGACGCGTCCGGGGAGCCGGTCGGACTCTGGCGGGTGCTGCCGCACAGCTCGGTCAATCTGGGCCTGGATCTGCGCGGCGGATCCCACCTGGTGTTCGAGGTGGACATGGAGGAGGTGAAGCAGGAGCGGCTGAGCAATCTCGCCGAGGACGTGCGCGCCGCGTTCCGCCAGGACCCGCCGATCCTGTCCGCCCCGCCGGCCGTGGTGAACGGTGAAGTGGTCGCCCGCCTGTCCCGTCCGGAGGATCTCGACCGTGCGCTTGAGCGCCTGGAGGAGATCAACGAGCCGGTGACCAACACGGGCGGCCAACAGACCCTGCAGGATACGCTGACGATAACCCGCAGCGAGGACGGACGCACGGTGCGCCTTGCGATCACCGATGCGGCGCTGGAAAGCATCCGCCAGCGCACGGTGACGCAATCCATCGAGGTCATTCGCCGGCGCATCGACTCCACGGGCACCACCGAGCCCACCATCGCGCGCCAGGGCGATGACCGGGTGCTGGTGCAGGTGCCCGGCGAGAGCGACCCCCAGCGCATCATCGAACTGGTGGGCACCACCGCGCGCATGACGTTCCACATGGTGGAATCCAGCATCGATCCCGGCCCTGAGGGCGAAGCGCGCACGCCGCCGGGGGTGACGATTTTCCCCACCGAAAACCCCGGCGAGCCCTATCTGGCGGTTCAGACCCGCGCCCTTGTGACCGGCGAACAACTGGTCAGCGCCAGCCAGAGCTTCAATGAAGCCGGCCAGCCGGCGGTGAGCTTTCGCTTCAACCAGTCCGGCTCGCTGGCCTTCGGCGACGCCACCGCGCAGAATGTCGGCCAGCGCTTCGCCATCGTTCTTGACGACACGATCATCTCCGCCCCGCGCATCCGCGTGCCGATCCTTGGCGGGTCGGGCATCATCGACGGCGGTTTCACGGTTCAGACCGCGTCGGACCTCGCAAACATGTTGAACGCCGGCGCGCTCCCGGCCGAGCTGTCGCCCATCGAACAGCGCACGGTGGGGCCGGGCCTTGGCCAGGACTCCATCGACCGCGGCCAGACCGCCATCGTCATCGGCTTTTCGCTGGTCATCGTCTTCATGATCCTGGCCTACGGGTTTTTCGGGCTCGTCGCGACATGCGCGCTGATCGTGAACGTGCTGCTTCTGCTGGGCGCGCTGTCCGGTCTGCAGGCGACGCTGACGCTGCCGGGCATCGCCGGCATCATCCTGACCATCGGCATGGCGGTGGACGCCAACGTGCTGATCTTCGAACGGGTCAGGGAGGAGTACCGGCTTGGACGCACCGTGGCGAACGCGCTGGAGACCGGCTATAGCCGGGCGCTCTCGGCGATCCTGGACGCCAACATCACCACCTTCATCGCCGCCGCGGTTCTTTACATGATCGGCGCCGGCCCGGTGCGCGGCTTCGCCGTGACGCTGGGCATCGGCATCTTGACCTCGGTGTTCACCGCCTTCGTCTTCTCGCGGCTGCTGATCGCGACCTGGCTGCGCACGCGCCGGCCGAAATCGCTGGCCCTATAAGCGGAGACCGGACCCATGAAACTTGCTCTTGTCCGCTTTATTCCGGTCGACACCGACATCGCCTTCATCAAGGGGCGCTTCGTCGCGTTCGTGCTTTCGGTTCTGCTCATGCTCGGCTCGGCCGGCGCGTTTTTCGGCATGGGCCTCAATTTCGGCATCGATTTTCGCGGCGGCACGCTGATCGAGATCCGCACCGACGGTCCCGCCGATCTCGGGGACATCCGTTCGGAGCTGGACACCCTGCAGCTGGGCGACGTCCAGGTGCAGGCGTTCGGCGCCGAGGATGCGGTGCTGATCCGGGTGGTCACGCTGGATCAGGCCGGCGGTCAAGCCGTTTTCGAGCGCACCCAGGCGCTCGGGCTGACCCTGCCGCCTCAGCGCATGCGCGAAGGGGTGGAAGACGACGAGGCGGCCCAGCAGGTCGCCCGCGAGGCGATCCAGGCCGTGCTCGACACCGCGTTCTCGGATATCGAATACCGACGCGTGGAGGTGGTCGGGCCGCAAGTGTCCGGCGAGCTCGTGGTGGCGGGGACCACCGCGGTGCTCGTCGCGCTGTTCTTGATGCTGGTCTATATCTGGTTCCGCTTCGAGTGGCAGTACTCGGTGGGTGCGGTGCTGGCGCTGACCCATGACGTGATCGCCACGATCGGCTTTTTCGCCGTGACCCAGCTGGAGTTCAATCTCTCCACCATCGCGGCGATCCTCACCATCGTGGGCTACTCCATGAACGACACCGTGGTGGTGTATGACCGCATTCGCGAAAAGTTCAGGAAATACAAGACCAAGCCCACCGCCGACGTGCTGAACATGGCGATCAACAAGACGCTGTCGCGCACCATCCTGACCTCGGGCACGACTCTGGTGGCCATCATCGCCATGGCCTTCATCGGCGGGCCTGCGCTGCAGGGCTTCGCCCTGGCGCTGATCTGGGGCGTGGCGATCGGGACCTATTCCTCCATCTTCGTGGCCGCACCGCTGCTCACTCTGACCGGGGTGAAGCGCGAAAGCGGCGAAGACGGCGACGCGGCCTTTGTCGACAATGCGTCGTAGAGAGACCCCGTCCTACGCCGTGCCTCCGATCGACGCGTTCGGCGAAGGCGGCTTCCGTATCGCCGGCGCGCGCAAGGAGGGCTCGCAACTGATCGTGGACGGCGCCGCCAGGCCGTGGCGCGCCGATGCCGCCAACCTGACGGCCGATGACTTCAAGGTCTTCCTGGACCGCCCCGACAAGCCGGACATGGTGGTGCTCGGCGTCGGGCCGGCGCTCAAACATCCCCCCGCCGAGGTCCGCAAGGCGTTTCGAGAGGCCGGCGTCGGGCTTGAAGTGCTCGACACCGCCACGGCCTGCCGCACCTACAATCTGCTCGCCGGCGAGGCGCGCCGGGTCTGCGCCGCGCTGGTGGCGGTGTAGGCCCGGCGTCACATCCCTGTGGAAAGGCCCTGTCTTGCGGGGGCGCGTCCGGAGCGGGGGCTTGCTATGGTGATTGAAAGCACGCTTGGCCGAATCGGCCGATCGCATTCTCGAGTGAGCCATGAGCGACGACGACCGCCGCCTGGGGGCTTACGCCCCGCCGCCTGACGATTATGAAACGTTCGACGCGCGCGACGCCGAGCAGGACCGTCGCGGCTGGCTGTTCCTGGCCGCCGCCACGGTGGTCTTCGCCCTGTTCGTGGCGGTGGTCTACAACACCTTCCAGCTGGGCGTGCGCGGGCGCTCCGACGGGCCGGTCATCGCCGCGGACGCCGAGCCCTACCGGGTCGCCGCCGAGGATGACGGCGAAGGCGAAACCGATCTCGGCGTGCACAATCTGCGTTCGCGCGAGCGGGCCGGAGCTGGCGCGCAAGGCGGCGAAGCCGCTCCGGCCCGCCCGGTGAGCGAGGAGCCGGTGGACTTGCCCGAAGCCCGGGTGGAGACCGCCGACACCGACGAACTTGCGCGCCCGGCGCCGGGCGCCGAAGCGCCCGCCGAGCCGGAGCGGGCCGAACCCCGCAACGGCGCGCAGCGCTCCATCGAGGATGTCATCGCCGAGCGCGAACGCCAGCAGACCGAAGCCGCCGCGCCGGAGCCCGCCGCGCCGGAGCCGGCGGCCCGTGAGTCGGCCGCTGAGCCGGGCGCACCCGAGCCCGCCGCGCCGCAGCCTGCGCCAGACCGCGCCGCAGCCGGTCCTCAACCTTTCCTGGCCCAGATTGCGGCCTTCCGCTCGGCCGAGGACGCTGAGGCGGACTGGCGGCGCTTCCAGCGCGCCTTTCCCGACCTGTCGGCGGGCAAGAGCGCCGACATTCAGCGCGCCGACCTTGGCGAGCGGGGAATTTATTACCGGCTGCGCATCAACGGCTTCGATTCGCGCGAAGCGGCGGGCGCCTTCTGCCAGTCGCTGCAATCGCGCGGGCAGGCCTGCCTGGTGGCGCGGCGCTGATGGCGAACGCGGCGCTCTACGGATTTCAGGGCGAGAGCCTGACGGCCGACGAAAAGGCGTTTTTCAGGGACGCCGAGCCCTGGGGCTTCATCGTCTTTGCGCGCAATATCGACCGCCCGGATCAGGTGCGCCGCCTCACCGGCTCCCTGCGCGACCTCACCGGCTGGAACACGCCGGTTTTCATCGATCAGGAAGGCGGCCGGGTGCAGCGCTTCAAGCCGCCGATCTGGCGCGACGCGCCGCCGGCCGAGCGCTTCGGCGCACTTTGGGATCGCGAGCCGGAGCTGGCGCTGGAGGCGGTGACGCTGAACCATCGCCTTCTCGCCGCGGAGCTGATCGCCTGCGGCGTCGACGTCAACTTCGCGCCCTGCCTCGATCTGCGGATCGAGGGCGCCCACAAGGTTATCGGCGACCGCGCCTTCCATCGCGATCCTGCCGCCGTGTCGGCGATGGGCGATGCGGCGATCGCAGGGCTTCAGACGCAAGGCGTGCTCGGCGTGATCAAGCACATGCCCGGCCACGGCCGCGCGCTGGTGGACAGCCATGACGAGCTGACCGTCATCGACGCCGACGAGGACACGCTGCGCGAAAGCGATTTCCGCGCCTTCATCGGGCTGAACAATGTGACCATGGCGATGACGGCCCATGTGGTCTATCCGGCCATCGATCCGGACGATCCGGTCACCCTGTCGGCCGAGGGCGTGCAGCGCATCATTCGCGGCCATATCGGCTTCGACGGGCTGCTCATGACCGACGATCTCTCCATGAAGGCGCTGGACGGGCCGATCCGGAAAAGCGGCGAGCGCGCTGTGGCGGCGGGCTGCGACCTTCTCATGCACTGCAACGGCGACATGGCGGAGATGATCGAGATCGCTCACGCCGCGCCGCGCTTCGACGGCAAGGCGAAGGCGCGCGCCGACGCCGCGCTGGAGCGCCGGACCGCGCCGGCCGAGTTCGATTCCCAGGACGGAAAAGCCCGCCTTGAGGCGCTGTTCAAAGAGGCTGGGCTGGAGCTCTAGATGAGCGATCTGTTCGACGGTTTCGAGGAAGACCCGTTCGAGGCCGCCAGCGAGGCGGGCGAGGGCGAGACGCTGGTCCTCGATATCGGCGGATGGGACGGCCCGCTCCACCTGCTTTTGGCGCTGGCGCGCAAGAACAAGGTGGATCTTGCGCACATCTCCATGCTGGAGCTGGCCGAGCAGTATCTCGTCTTTGTCGAACAGGCGCGCAAGAAGCGCCTCGATCTGGCGGCCGAATATCTGGTGATGGCGGCCTGGCTCGCCTATCTGAAATCCCGCCTGCTTCTGCCCAAGCCGCGGCCCGTCGACGATGAACCCGAACCGGAGGAAATGGCCGCCGCGCTCGCCTTCCGCCTGCGCCGGCTTGAAGCCATGCGCGCGGCGGCCAAGGCGCTCTACGCCCGCCCGGTGCTGGGCCGCGACGTGTTCTCGCGCGGCATGCCCGAGGGCGTGCGCAGCGTGCGCACCGCGGCCTACGAGGCCGAGCTCTACGATCTGCTGAAGGCTTACGCGGTGCGCCGCGAGCGCGAGGCGCTGCGCAATTATCAGCCTGCGACGCCGCGCGTGTATTCTCTGGAGCAGGCGCGCAAGCGGCTTTCCGGAATCACGCGGCGGCTCACCGGCTGGGACCGGCTGGAGTCGCTCTTGCCGGACGAAGACGAGCTGGGGCTGGACGCGCCGGGGCGCGACAGCGTCATGGCGAGCTCGCTGCTGGCGGCGCTGGAGATCACCAAGGACGGCGAAGCCGAACTCAGGCAGGAAGCCACCTACGCGCCCATCTGGATGCGCGGGCGCGCCACCACGGAGGCGGGGGAATGAGCAAGGACGATCGCGATCCGATCGGTGAGGCCATCAAGGCGCTCCAGGCGGACGCCGAAGCCCGCCCGCAAGGCGATGCCGGTCCGCCGGGCGTACGCCTGGCGGTGGATAACGACGCTGAGTTGGTGCGCATGGCCGAAGCGCTGCTCTTCGCCGCGAGCGAACCTCTGGACATCGGCACGCTGCGGACCCGGCTTCCCGAGGACGCGGACGTGCGCGCGGTGCTCACCGCGCTGCAGGCGAAGTATGAGGGAGCCGGGGTGACCCTCGTCGAAGTGGGCGGACGGTGGCGTTTCCAGACCGCGCCGGACCTCGCCTTTCTGCTGCGCAGCGAAAGAGAGGAGCCGCGCAAGCTCTCCCAGGCCGCTTTGGAGACGCTGTCCATCATCGCCTATCACCAGCCCGTCACGCGCGCCGAGATCGAGGAGATTCGCGGCGTCGCGGTTTCCAAGGGCACGCTCGACCAACTCCTGGAGATGAAGTGGATCCGCCTGCGCGGCCGGCGGCGCAGCCCGGGTCGTCCGGTCACCTACGGAACCACCGACGCCTTCCTGGATTATTTCGGGCTGGCCGGCGTGTCGGACCTGCCGGGTGTGTCGGACCTGAAGGCGGCGGGGCTGTTGTCCAACCGCCTGCCGCCCGACTTCGCCATCCCCAGCGCCGGCGTGCTCGCCGCAGGCGGCGAGGAGGAGGACCTGTTCTCGGAAGAAGAAGCCGCACAGTTCCACGTCGACTTCCTCGAAGGCGAGGACCCGGACGACGGGTAGATCTGACGCCGGTCATCTCGGTTTTCCTCGGCATGACAGCAGGATGTATTTTGGCGATCATCCGGCGCCGCCTATGCAACCTATCGGGGCCTCTTGAACCTGCTGCAGAGGACGTTTGAAGCCTCAACTCTCGGTCGGCAACGCCCCATAAGCGAGCTCGTAGAGCACGTCGCGCGCGCCGGTGGTCTCCGCCGTGGTGGCGCCGGGCTGTTCCTGAGCCAGGATCAGGGCGACCATGCCTGTGGACGGGCTGACCACGAATTCGGTGTCGAAATAGCCCGCCCAGCCGAAATCGCCGGTGCGGCGATATGGATGCTCGCCCGGTCCGTCATAGGTCACGCCGAAACCGTAGCCGTAGCCCATATCCATGTCGCTCATGCCCGCCGGAGCGCGCTCGGCCGTCACATGGGGCGTGGTCATGGCCTCTACGCTCGCCTCCGACAGCACGCGCCGTCCGTCGAGCTCACCGCGGTTCAGGAGCATCCGCCCGAAGCGCAGGAAATCGTTCGCGGTGGAGAACAAGCCGGCGCCGCCGGCTTCGAAGGGCGCGGCGAGCGCCAGATCCTCGCCGCCTGAGACCGGCGTCAGCGCGCTCATATCGTCGTGGGTGTAGAGCGTCGCGACCCGGCCGCGCTGCGCCTCGTCGGGGAGGAAGGTGGTGTCGGTCATCCCCAGCGGCGTGAAGATGCGCTCGTCCATGAACGCTTCAAGGCTCATGCCGGAGGCTTCCGCCACGATGAAGCCGAGCACGTCGTTGGCGTAGGAATAGAACCAGCGCTCGCCCGGCTGGAAATAGAGCGGCAGGCCGGCCAGCGTCTCCATGCGCTCGGCCAGCGTGTCCCCGCCGCCGGCGTAGATGTCGTTGCCGATATAAAGCGCGCCCAGATTGGTCTGGTAGTCGAAGATATAGCCGATGCCCGAGGTGTGGGTGAGCAGGTGCTCGATCGTGATCGGCCGCGCCAGCGCTTCGGTGGGGATCTGGTAAGTTTCATCCACCGATGTGGAGGTGGCGACGCGGGCGTCAGCAAAGGCGGGGATGTACTCGCTGATCGGCGTGTCCAGGGCGAGCACGCCGTCTTCGATGAGGATCATCGCGGCGACGGCGGTCACAGGCTTGGTCATGGAGGCCACGCGCACGAGCGTGTCGGCGGTCATGGGCGCGCCCGCTTCGATGTCGGCGTAGCCGGCTTCAGCCACATGGCGCACCTCGCCGTCCCGGGCGAGAATCGCCACCACGCCGGACCGGTCGCCACTGTCCACAAGCTCGGCCAGGCGCGTGTCGAGCGCCTCCAGGCCCGAACGGGTGAAGCCGACGATCCGCTCTTCGCGCGCCGCCTCGACCGGAGCAGGTTCGGTCAGCGCCGATGAGGGCGGCGCCGGCGCGTCGGGCGTATCCGGGGCGGGCGGCTCGCAGGCGGCGAGCAGACCTGCGGCGGCTGCGGCCGAGAGACGAAGAAAGCGTGCGCGCACGGTTTGCGAAAGGTCCAAAGCTCGGTCCCCCAGGGTCGAAATAAGGGACTGCATTATCGGCGAGGCGGCGCGGGATCGAAAGGCTCGCGGCGCCACACCCACCGCTGAATTGATCTCAGCCTTTCCCGCCGGTGACCGGTGCGCACGAAAAAGGCCGCGCGGGTCGACCCTGCGCGGCCTTGATCGTCAGGGCCTAAGCCTGAGTCTTACGCCTTGGAGAGGTTTTCGTTGGCGAAGTCCCAGTTGATCAGGTGCTCCAGGAACGCGCCCATATAGTCGGGGCGGCGGTTCTGGTAATCCAGATAATAGGCGTGCTCCCACACATCCATGGTGATCAGCGGGGTCGCGCCGTCGGTGATCGGGTTTTCCGCGTTCAGCGTCTTGCGCACTTCCAGCTTGCCGCCATTCTTCACCAGCCAGGCCCAGCCGGAGCCGAACTGCGTCGCGCCGGCGTTCTTGAACTCCTCGGCGAACTTCTCGTACGAGCCGAAGGACTGGTTGATCGCATCGGCGATCTCGCCGGTGGGCGCGCCGCCGCCATCGGGGCTCATGGAGTTCCAGTAGAAGGTGTGGTTCCAGACCTGGGCGGCGTTGTTGAACATGCCCATATCTTTGTCTTTCCACGACTTCTTGATCGTGGCTTCAAGATCGGACCCGTCATAGTCCGACCCTTCGAGAGCGGCGTTCGCCTTGTCCACATAGGTCTTGTGGTGCTTGCCGTGGTGGAAATCCAGCGTATCGGAGGAAATGTGCGGCGCGAGCGCGTCCTTGGAATAGGGCAGGTCGGGAAGCGAAAAGGCCATGAGGGGTCTCCCTTGATGTGAGCGGTCGCCATTTCAGCAAACGCAGCGCAGCGGCGAAAGGCTCAATGTCTGCGCCGGAAATGCGCGCGCTACTGGAAATGTCTCGCGGCCTTCATATGGTTCCACCCGCCCGCCTGTCCACCGCAAGCCGGATGCCGAGATGACCGATTTCGATTCCATTCTGCAAAACACCGATCCCGACCGGCGCATGGCGGCTCTGTTCGCCCCGCCGGAGATCCGGGGGCGGCTGTTTGCGCTCTACGCCTTCTATCACGAGATCGCGAAGGTGCCCGACTCCGTGAGCGAGGCGATGATCGGCGAGATGCGCCTGGCCTGGGCGCGCGAGGCGGTGGCCGATCTGTTCGCCGATCCGCCCAAGGTGCGCCGCCACGACATCTACGAGGCGCTGTCCGAATTGCGCCAGGCGCCGGGCGCGCCGGACCGGGAGACCCTGGAGACGCTGGTGGAGGCGCGCGCCGCCGATCTCGGCGAGGGGCCGTTTCCCACAAAGGGCGACCGCCGCGATTATGTGGACCGCACGGCGGTGACGCTGATGCGGGCGGCGGCGCGCCTGTGCAAACCCGATCTCGATCTCGGGGGCGAGGCCGGTGCGGCGATCCACGCCGCCGGCCGGCTCTGGGGCTTCACCGGGCTGGCGCGCGCCTTTCCCGCTCTGTGCCAGGCCGGTCGCCCGCCCTTCGCCGCGGACGAGCTCGCCGGTGCGGCGTTGAACGAGGCGGATCTCGCCCGCGGCGCCAAGCCGGAAGAGGCGAAAGCGGCGCTTAAAGGCCTGCTCACCGAAGCCGACGAGGCGCGCAAAATGCTGAAGCGCACCCGCTCGGTGCTGCCGGCCGAAGTGTTCCCGGCGGTGGGATACGCCGGCCTGGCGCGCGGCTATCTCAAACAGGTCAAGGCGCTGACGGACCCCTATCGCGAGCCCGTCGACCGCCCCTTGAGCGCGCGGCAATGGCGGCTCACCTGGGGGTCGCTGACCGGGCGGATCTAGGGGCCGTCCGCAATCAGGCGCAGGCGCGCCATGACCGGCCGGTGATCGGACCCGAGGTCGGGTCCCACCTCGTAGTGCGTCACCGCCAGCGCGTCGCCCGCGAGCACATGGTCGATGGCGATCCCGCCCAGGGACGTGAACGCCGGGAAGGTGGAGCGAAAGCGCGGATCGCCGGCGCGGCGGCCCGGCAGGCGGTCGAAGACCGGCGACCAGACCGTCGAGTTGAGATCGCCGAATACGATGAACCGCCCATCGGCGGGCGCGCGCTCGGCGGTTTCCTCGAACATGGTGCGCTGGCGCAAGACGGCGCCCGGCAGCATCGGCGGGAAGGGATGCAGCGCCGAGACATGAAACGGGCCGATCGGGCTTTGCGCCGTCACATGCAGCCGCGGCCGGTCGTACGGTCCGGACGCTGCTTCCGCGGGCGCGTCGCTAACGGCCAGGGGCGCGCGAGAGAACACCGCGATGCGCGTGGTGTAGACTGTCCACGCAAGCGCGACATCGGTCTGGGAGTTCAGGCTGTGGGGCCAGGCCGCGTAGATCGCTTCAAGCGCCTCCACCTCCACGGCATGAGCCTCGGCGAGCATGAGGAGGTCGACTTGCTCGGCTTCGGCCCAGGCCGCGAACCGCTCCAGCGCCGCGCGGTCGTTATGGGCGTTGAAGACCGCCACGGTCACGACCGGTCGGTCAAAACGCGGCGTCACCGGCGCGAACGGTGCGGCGAAGAACGCCGTGCAGAGCGCAAGGCCCGCCGCGACAAGCCCGGCGGCGATCCGCATGCGGCGGCGCGCCAGCGCCAGGCTGGCGAGGATCAGGCCGGTGAGCGCCAGATGACCTGTAAAATGGCGCACGAGTTCAAACGGCCAGCCCAGCGGGGCGAGGATCCAGAACAGGCAGGCGAGGGCGAACCCGCCGCCCGCCGCCGCGAAAAGCCTGTCTACACTGCCTTCGCCTGGTGTCGACGCCATTCCCGCCTCCCGCGCGACCCCGAAGATTCAGCGCCGTATCGCCTTCAATCGGACCGTTTCAAGGCATTTGAAAGGCGTTGCGGTCAGCGCTCGGCGGTTTCTAGGACGACCATTTCCGCAAGCACCGGCCGGTGATCGGATCCCAGGTCCGGGCCGACCTCGGCGCGGCGCACGGCGAGGGCTTCGCCCACGAGGATATGGTCCAGCACGATCCCGCCGCGCGGAAGCCAGGTCGGGAAGGTGGTGATGAAGCGCGGATCGCCGGCGCGCCGGCCGGGCAGATGCGTGAAATCGGGCGACCAGACCGAGGCGTTGAGATCACCGAACACGAGGAAGCGGGACGTCCCGCTCAGCGTTTGGCCGAGATCGGTGAACATGGCGCGGCGCCGCTCCACCGCGCCGGGCGTGCGGGGCGGATAGGGATGGGCGACCGTCAGGGTGAGCGGGCCTGCAGGCGTATCGATCTCGGCCAGCAGGGCCGGGCGCTCATAGGCCGGATCGCTTTCCTCGGCGCCGTCGCCCACTGCCGTGATCGGCGTTGCGGACAGAAGCGCGATGCGCGTGGTGAACGTCTCGCCGGGAAAGTCCACGCTTTCGGTATCGTAAAGCAGATGCGGAAGACCTGGAAATCCGGCGAGAAGCTCGCTCGGCTTCATCGTGTGGACTTCGGACAGGGCGATGACGTCGACATCTTCGGCGTCCGCCCACGCCGCGGCGCGGGCGAGAGCGTCCGGCGAGCCGCGGGCGTTGAAGACGGCGACGGTCAGGCGTTCTCCGCCCGCCGCCTCATCCGGCGCGGCGAACCCGGTGTTCAGCCAGACCCAGCTTAAAAACAGCGCCGGCAGGGCCGGAGCCAGCGCCGTGCGCCAGCCCGACAGGGCGAGCGCGGCGAGGGTC
>JBKHAZ010000281.1:0-3080 GCA_046542605.1 Oceanicaulis sp.
TCTGCTCGATCTTCTCAAGGTGCGCTTCAAGACGGTGCGCCACTACAAGCCGCCGGCCAGCCGCCAGGAAAGCGCGGAGACCTTCCTCGTCGCCACCGGCTTCAAGGGCTGAGCTTCGCGCCGGTACCGCGCGACCATGGCTCGGTGACGTCGGAGCGGAAGCACAGCGGGCTCGCTCCGCCCGGCCTGGAGTAGGCCGGGCGCCGCCCGCATCTGCGCATCGGTGAGGTCGCGCCGGTCCTTGGCGTCCATGACCGCGCCGGGCGGCGCGGGCGCGGCTGCAGGGGCACCGGCGAGGGCGATCGGCGACATTGACTCCACGAGCGTCAGAGCCGGCGCCTGAAGGATTTTGCGCCTCGGGCCCCCGCCTGAACGAGCGAGGGCGAATTCTGTCTTTAGTGGCTTGAAGCAGGGGTGCGACCGATGGCGGCGCCGCGACGGGCGAATTCAGGATTCGCACCTGTCTTGACGCAATAGGTGAACAGTGTTCACATTTGCGCCGACAGCAAGAGGGTCCGCGTTCATGACCATGTCCGCGCCGCGCTACCCCCATCGCCCGGTTCGTCCGCTCAAGGCGTTGAGGGCCTTCAACGGCCTTGTGGGCGATCGCGACGACACGCGCTATGTCTTCGCCTTCTTCGACGCGGTGAACGGACGCTCGCAGGAAGCCTGGTTCGACCGCTTTTTCGCGTCCGATTACGGCCGTTCCATCGTCGCCGACCACGAGCGGGTGGGCCGGGTGCTGACCGACCGCGAGACCTTGGAAAGCCATGGGCCGGACACGTTCGCGGCCGCTTATCTGCACTATCTCGACTCAGAAGGCCTGCATCCCACCGGCGTGCATGACGCCCACCTCGCCCAGGCGCCGCAGGACATGGCGCGGCTAAAGCGCGACTGGCCGCACATGTATGCGCTGTCCTACATGATGGCGCTGACCCATGACCTCTATCACGTGCTCACCGGCTATAGCCGCGACCCGCTGGGCGAGGCGCTGCTGCTGGTGTTCACGGGCTGTCAGACGGGCTCGCGCGGATCGCGGCTGCTCGGCGCCCTGGCGGGCCTGCGAATCCGAAGCGAAATCCCGTCCTGGCCCGTGGGACGGATGATGAAGGAGGCGGTCCGGCTCTCGCGCCGGGCGGAGACTTTCGCCGCGCTCGATCTCCTGGAGTTCCTGCCGCTTCCGCTGGACGAGGCGCGCGCACGCCTGAATGTCGGCGAGCCGAAGCTTTATAAAGCCGTGCGCGACGCCTGGGACGGGCCCGAGCCGGTCACGACCCGGCCGGCCTGACCGGTTCGGGCCCCACCCGCGCCGGCCGGTGTTCCTTCGATACGCCGTGCAAGGGCGTGCGGACTGTGACACCGTAGCGCCGCGCCGATCCGGCGCCGCGCCGCGAGGACTGGTTTTCATGGATATCCACCGGATCATCTACACGTCACGCCCCTTCGGATATGACGAGGCCACGCTCGGCGCGATCCTCATGGACGCGCGCGCCGCCAACGCCAGAGACGGCGTCACCGGCGCGCTGATCTGCCGGGAGGATGTCTACATGCAGCTTCTCGAGGGGCCTGGCGCGGCGGTGCGTGCGACCGCCGAGCGTATCGGCCGGGACGACCGCCACGTGGACATGCGCCGCCATGTGGAGGCCCGGGCGCCCACGCGCATGTTCGAGGGCTGGGCGATGCTGCACGATCCGGCGGTGAGCTGGATCTGGTCGCGTAAGGAAGTCGCAGCCGGCGCGGTGGAGCGCGCCACAGGCGCCGAGGTGGAGGCGTTCTTCCTGCGCTTGCGCAAGCAGCACATGCCCGACGGCGCCATGTGAGGCGGGCGCGGCAGCCCGCGCGCCTTGCCCTTTTTCAAAACTCTGCTAAAGCGGCCCCGCAAGAGAGAAGGAGGCCTCCCCATGCAGATTCGTGAGGGGCTCACCTTCGACGACGTGCTCTTGCAGCCCGGTTCGTCGGAAGTGTTGCCAGCCGACGCAGACGTGCGCACCCGCCTGACATCCACCATCGGTCTGAACGTCCCGATCCTGTCGGCGGCCATGGACACCGTGACCGAAGCGGGCCTGGCCATCGCCATGGCCCAGGCCGGCGGCATCGGCGTGATCCATCGCAATCTCACCGACGAGGAGCAGGCAGAAGAGGTCCGCCGGGTGAAGCGCTATGAAAGCGGCATGGTGGTCAATCCGATCACCATCACGCCTGATGCGCCCCTGTCGGAACTCAAGGCCATCATGGACGCCAACGGCATTTCCGGCATCCCGGTGGTCGAGGCCAATGGCGGCGTGAACGGCAAGCTCGTCGGCATCATCACCAATCGCGACGTGCGTTTCGCCGACGATTTCTCTCAGCCGGTCCGCACGCTGATGACGCGGGACAACCTCGTCACGGTGAAGCCCGGCGTCGATCAGAACGAAGCGCGCCGGCTTCTGCACAAGCACCGGATCGAGCGCCTGCTGGTCGTCGATGATGAAGGCCACTGCGTCGGCCTCATGACCGTGAAGGACATGATGAAGGCCGAAGCTCACCCGAGCGCGGCCAAGGACGAGCATGGCCGGCTGCGTGTGGCCGCGGCGACCACGGTGGGCGACAGGGGATTTGCACGCGCCGAGGCGCTGATCGACGCGGGCGTGGACGTCATCGTCATCGACACCGCCCACGGCATGAGCGCCAGCGTCCCCGAACAGGTGATGCGCATCAAGAAGGCGTCGAACCGCACCCAGGTGGTCGCCGGCAACGTCGCCACCTATGACGGCGCGCGCAAGCTGTTCGACGTGGGCGCGGACTGCGTGAAGGTGGGCATCGGGCCGGGCTCGATCTGCACCACGCGCGTGGTCGCCGGCGTGGGCGTGCCCCAGCTCACCGCCATCATGGAATGCGCGCGCGCCAGGGACGGCTTTGACGGCGCGATCATCGCCGACGGCGGGATCAAGTTTTCGGGCGACATGGCCAAGGCGATCGCGGCCGGCGCCGACACCGTGATGATGGGCTCCATGCTGTCGGGCACCGAGGAAGCGCCCGGCGAGGTCTTCCTGTACCAGGGCCGCTCCTACAAGGCCTATCGCGGCATGGGCAGCGTCGGC
>JBKHAZ010000028.1:0-16816 GCA_046542605.1 Oceanicaulis sp.
CGAACACGCGCTGGATATGCTCCCAGCGCACGCGGTCCGCGCTCATCGGGTTTTCCGGCGGCTCCGGCTTGGCGTCGGGGCGCGCCAGCAGGGCCTTGGCGACGTCGTCGGCGTCGGCCGGCTTGGCGAGATAGTCCACCGCGCCGGACTTCACCGCGGCGACGGCCGTGGCGATATTGCCGTAGCCGGTGAGCATCACCGCGCGGCAGTCGGCGCGATTGTGGTGCAGCGTCTTGACCACGTCGAGCCCGTCGCCGTCTTCCAGGCGCAGGTCCACCACCGCGAAGGCCGGCGGGTTGGATCGGGCGATCTGCAGCGCTTCAGATACCGTCCCGACTGCGGCGACGATGTCGAACCCGCGCGAAGCCATCGCCCGCTCCAGACGGGTGCGGAAGGGCGAATCGTCATCGACGATGAGCAGGGTCTTGTCGGCGGGCAGGTCCAGCTCGCTCATGGGCCTCAAGCCTCCATCAAACTCGCATCGGTGACTGATTTAGCCGAATTCGCTCCGGTGTCTAATCGTCCACTGCGCTATTGCGCAGCTTCGGCGGGCGGGCCGCCGCGCTCGCGCTCGAACCAGGGCTCGGCCTCGAGCGGCTTTCTGGGCAGCTGCATGGTGACGCGCGCGCCGCCGCCGCCGATCACGTTGGACAGCTCCACCTCGCCGCCCACGCGCTCGGTCAGGGTGATGGCGATGAAAACCCCGAGCCCCAGGCCGCCATGGCCGGGTTCAGCCCGGCGCGTCGTGACATAGGGCTCGCCAAGCTTGGCGAGAATGTCCGGCGGAAAGCCCGGCCCGTCGTCCTGCACGGTGAGCACGATCTTGTCCTCGCTCCAGGCGCCCGAGACCGTCACTTCGGAGCGGGCGAAATCCACCGCGTTCTCGATGAAATTGCCGACCGCGTAGAGAATCTCGGCGCGGCGCTGAAGCACGGGCGGTTCGGGCTCGTCTGCGGGCGGGCTCAGTTGCACGCGCACGATCGCGCCCAGCCCCTGCAGCGGGGCCGCGGCCTCCTCCAGCGCTTCCTTGAGGCCGACCCGGTCGTGCATCTCGTCGGTGGCGTCCTGGGTCTGCGACAGGCGCTGCAGGATTTCGCGGCAGCGCTGGGCCTGGGAGACGATGAGCGCGGCGTCCTCCTTCATCAGATCGTCCCGGGCCTCGCGCTGCATTTCTTTTGCGGTGAGCTGGATCGTGGCGAGCGGGGTGCCGAGCTCGTGCGCCGCCGCCGCCGAGAGCGCGCCCAGCGCCGACAGGCGCTGCTCGCGCGCCAGCACCGTCTGGGTCGCCGCAAGCGCCGTGCCCATGCGCCGCGCCTCGCTACCCACGCGCCAGGCGTAGACCGCGGTGAAACCGATCGCGATCGCGAGCGCGGTCCACATGCCGACCTGATAGGTCGCAGGCAGGCTGACCGTCTCGCCGGAGAACCAGGGCAGCGGCAAATGCCAGACCGACAGCGAGATCGAGCCGACTATGGCGAACCCGGCGAGCAACACCCACCAGCGCGTCGGCAGGGCGGCGACCGAAATCACGACCGGCCCCACCAGCATCACCGAGAACGGATTGATCAGCCCGCCGGTGAGCGCCAGCAGCACCATGAGCTGAGCGACGTCGTAGGCGAGCTGGGCGAAGGCCTCCCAGTCCTTGGCGAAACGCTGGGTGGACATGGCCAGCGACAGCCAGGCGTTCACCCAGGCGCTCGCCGCGATGACGCCCAGGCATAGGCCCAGCGGCAGATCGAAGCCGAGCCCGTAATGGACCACGACCACGCAGATCGTCTGCCCCACGACCGCCAGCCAGCGCAGGAGGATCAACGTGCGCAGGCGCACCCGTCCGAACATGGGCGTGAAATCGGCCTCGCTGGAAATCTTCTCCCAGCTGGCCTCCAGTCCGATCATCGATGCCTCCCGGGCGCCTGGCGTCTCGACATGGCCCGCTCGCGCGGCCATGTTCCGGCCGGAGACAAGGAAGGAGCCGCATGGCGCCGTCAACCGGACCGAACGCCGCGCCCGCCGCCGAGGTGGAGGCGCTGACCAAAACCTATGGCGGCTTCACCGCGGTGAACAGTTTAAGCTTCACGCTGCACCGCGGCCAGACCACCGCCCTGCTCGGCGGCAACGGCGCGGGCAAGACCACCACCATCGCCATGATGCTTGGTCTGACCCGTCCGAGTTCCGGGCGTGTGCGCATTCTCGGCCATGACATCGCCGCCGAGGGCGCCAAGGCGCGCGCGCGGATGAATTTCCAGAGCCCCTATGTGGACCTGCCCAAGCGCCTCACGGTGCGGCGCAATCTTCTGGTCTACGCGCGGCTCTACGGCGTGAAGCGCCCGAAAGAAGCCGCCGACGCCATCGCCGAGCGCCTGCGCCTGACCGAGCAGCTGAAAAAGCCCACCGGCGCGCTGTCGGCCGGTCAGGCCACGCGCGTCGGCCTCGCCAAGGCGCTGATCAACGATCCCGAACTCCTGCTTCTGGACGAGCCCACCGCCTCGCTCGATCCCGACAGCGCGGACTGGGTGCGCTCCGAGCTGGAGGACTGGCGCACGCGCACCGGAGCCTCGATCCTCATGGCCAGCCACAATATGGGCGAGGTGGAGCGCCTGGCCGGCCGGGTGTTGATGATGAAGGCCGGGCGGATCGTCGACGACGCGACGCCGGCGGGCCTGCTGGACAAGTACGGGCGCGGCACGCTGGAGGAGGTGTTCCTGGAGGTCGCCCGCCGCCCGGAAGATCAAGGCGAGGACGCGGCGTGAGCGCACTGAACCGGATCTACGCCCTCATCGAGCGCCAATGGGTGCTGATCGGCGGGTCATGGCCGCGCCTGGTGGACTTGTTCTACTGGCCGGTGGTCCAGATCACCATCTGGGGCTTCATTCAACTGCATGTCTTCGCCGAGGTGCGCGAGCCCGGGATGGTCGTGCTCGCCGCCGTGCTGGGCGCGGTGCTCCTCTGGGACGTGACCTGGCGCAGCCAGCTGGGCCTGTCGCTCGCCTATATGGAGGAGATCTGGTCGCGCAATCTGGGCAATCTTCTGGTCTCGCCCCTGAGCCCGCGCGAGCTGATCCTGTCGCTAATGGCGGTGTCGGTGATGAAGACCGCGATCGCCATGGTTCCCGCAGTGCTGATCGCGGCGTTCTTCTTCGGCTTCAACATTTTCTCCGTCGGCCTCGCCCTGCCGCTGTTCGTGATGAATCTGGTGGCGTTCGGCTGGTCGATCTCGCTGGTGGCCGCGGGACTGGTGACCCGCTACGGACAGGGCGCGCAGGACATGCCCTGGGCGCTGATGTTCGGCATCACCCCGTTCTGCGCGGTGTACTATCCGATCGAGGTTCTGCCCGACCTGCTCGAACCGGTGGCGCGCATCCTGCCGCCGGCCCATATCTTCGAAGGCCTGCGCGGGCTCATCAACGAGGGCGCGCTCGATCTCGCGCACCTGGCGGCGGCGTCAGGGCTGAACCTGCTCTGGCTCGGCGGGGGTGTGTTGCTATATTCAAGGCTCCTGAAGAGCGCGCGCGAGCGCGGCGCGCTCACTCAGATCGGAGAATGAGATGACGAACCGTCCTGTCTGGCTTTTGCCCGCCATCGCCCTGACCGCCGCGGTGATCCTCGGCGCGGTGCTGGCCTCCATGCTGATCGCGCGCGGGGGCGAGGCGCCGCGCTCGGGTGCGGTGCGTGTCTCCGGCGAAGCGCAGATCGGCGGGCCGTTCACCCTGGTCAACCAGGACGGCGAGACCGTGACCGAGCAGACCTATCGCGGCAAGGCGATGCTGATCTATTTCGGCTTCACCTACTGCCCCGACGTCTGCCCCATGTCGCTTCAGATCATGGACGCGGCGCTCGATCAGTTGAACGAAGAGCAACGCGCCGCGTTTCAACCGCTCCTGATCAGTGTCGATCCCGAGCGCGACACGCCTGAAGCGTTGAAGGATTACGTCGGCTCGGACGCGTTCCCCGAAGGTCTGCAAGGATTGACCGGTACGCCGGAGCAGGTGCGCGAAGCGGCCCGCGCCTACCGGGTTTTCTACAGCCGCATCGAGGACGATGGGGTGAGCTCGCAATACACCGTCGACCATAGCTCTTTGATTTTCCTTATGGATCAGAACGGCGAGTTCGCCGATGTCTTTCCCCACGGGACCAGCCCGGACCAGATCGCTTCGCGGCTGCAACAATTTTTAGAGGAAAACCGCGGACAATCATGATCTAACCAGCGCTCCGCAGACGCTGAGAGGCGCGCGGAGGCGGGGAGTTGTTTTATGCTTTATTCGTTTGTGGAGATGACGCGCGCGGCGATGCTGCCTTGGCGCGCGGCGGCCAACATCACCCGGCGCTCGCTTCGAAACCCGCTCAATCCCGCCGGCGATACGCTGGCCGGGCGCGCCACGGCGGCGGCGGCGGACCTGTTTGAAAGCCTGACGCGCTATTACGGCAAGCCGGACTGGGGGCTCGGCCCCACCGACGTGAACGGCTCGCCGGTCGAGCACACGATCGAGACGGTCTGGTCACAGCCCTTCTGCAATCTGCTTCACTTCAAGCGCGACCGCGCCGCGCTGGCGCGCGCGCGCAGCGTGACGCAGGGCGAGATCGCCGATCCCAAAGTGCTGATCGTCGCGCCCATGTCGGGCCACCACGCGACGCTTCTGCGCGGCACCGTCGAGGCGTTCCTGCCCGACAGCGAGGTGTACGTCACCGACTGGACCGATGCGCGCCACGTGCCGGTTCTGGAAGGCCGGTTCGATCTCGACGACTATGTGCAATACGTGCGCGAGATGATCGCCGCCGTGGGCGAAGACGTCCATGTGGCGGCGGTCTGCCAGCCCGGCCCGCCGACGCTGGCGGCCATCGCGCTCATGGCCGAGGACGACGATCCGGCCCGTCCGGCCTCGATGACTTTCATGGGCTCGCCCATCGATGCGCGCAAATCCCCGACCGTGCCCAACAAGCTTGCGGAAGAGCGCCCGTTCGAGTGGTTCCGGGACAACCTGATCTACACGGTGCCCACGCTCTATCCCGGCGCCATGCGGCGGGTTTATCCGGGCTTTCTTCAGCTGACCGGTTTCATCAACATGAATTACGACCGGCACGTGGACGCCCACTGGAACTTCTTCAACCGGCTCATCGACGGCGACGGGGACAGCACCGAGAAGCACCGCGCCTTCTATGACGAATACCTCTCGGTGATGGATCTCACCGAGGAGTTCTACCTGCAGACCATCCGCGACGTGTTCCAGGAACACACGCTGGCGCGCGGGACCATGACCGTGAAAGGCCGCCCCGTAAGGCCCGAAGCGATCACTGACGTCGCCTTGCTCACCGTCGAGGGCGAGAACGACGATATTTCCGGCATCGGCCAGACCCAGGCCGCCCATACGCTGTGCGCCAAGATCCCCGACGCCTTGCGCGTCGATTACGTGCAGCCGGGGGTGGGTCATTACGGCGTCTTCAACGGGCGCCGCTTCCGTGAAGAGATCGCGCCGAAGATGAAGGCCTTCATGCGCAAGCACGCCGGCCGGAACGGGCTGAAACAGGCGGCCTAGTTACGCACGCGCGAGCCGGCCTAACCCGCCGCGTCCTCGATCGCGTGCATGTCGTCGTCGGACAGGCCGAAATGGTGGCCGATCTCGTGCACGAGGACGTGGGTGATCAGCTCGGACAGCGTCACGTTTCCCCGCTCGCACCATTCCAGCAGGATGGGCAGGCGGTAGAGGAACACGTAGTCCGGTTCCGGGCTGGGATCGGCGATGGATTTATCGGTGAGATCGATCCCGTGATAGAGCCCGGTGAGCTCGTATTCGCTCTCCATTTCGAAATGGTCGAGCACCTCGCGCGGGGCGAAGTCGGCGACCTGGATCACGACATTTCCGCACATCTTGCGGAACGGCTCGGGCAAGCCTTCCCAGGCATCTTCCGCGAGGGCGAGGAAATCGTCTTCGGACGGCGGGACGGCGCCCGCCCAAGTCTTGGCGTCGATGCTCATGAAACCCCTCTAGCAAGCCTTCGCGCTGCTGACGAGCGCTGAAACAGGCGTCTTGCACGCGGAACATAATTCGAACACAGTGCCGGCCATGGCGCTTTCAGACCCTTCCTACCCGGCTCGGGCCGACAATCCCGCCATCGACGATGCGCGCGCCCTGATGCGCGGCGCGGCGCGGCTTCTGCTCGATCTCGGCGTTTCGGCGATCCCGGAATTCACCCTGCCGTGCGGGCGGCGGGCCGATCTGGCGGGTCTCGGGCGCAAGGGCGAGGTGGTGATTGTCGAGGTGAAGTCCGGCGTGGCGGACTTTCGCGCCGACGAGAAATGGCCGGAATACTTCGCCTGGTGCGACCGGTTCTATTTCGCCGTGTCCGAGCGCTTTCCCCGCGATTTGCTGCCGGCGGAGAGCGGTCTGATCATCGCCGACGGGTTCGGTGGGGCGATCCTGCGCCCGAGCCCGATCCAGACTCTCGCCCCGGCGCGGCGCAAATCGCTGACCCTGCGGTTCGCGCGCAACGCCGCCGACCGGGCCATGCGGGGCGTCGAGGCCGGGTTTGCGCTGGGCAAGCCGGGCGGGCTTTTGTAGAACCGGCCCCGGTTAAAGGGGAGGGTTCATGACCGGCGCCGTCTCACTTCTGTCAGCCGCCGCCCTGTCGGCCGGTCTCGCCGGCGTCACCGGCGCCGTGCTGCGCGCTGTGATGCGGCGCGGCCCCGCCGAGCCTGCCCGCTTTGACCCGCCCGCGCCTGCGGGCCTTGTCGCCCGGCTGGGCTTGCCTGGACTTCGCCCGGGCGATTTTTCCAGCAGCCAGACCCAGGGTGATTTCGGCGAACTGCTCACCAGCCTGGCCATGGCCGCGCGCGGCTGGCGCATGATCAACGGCAAGGTGGGCGGCCCGCAGGGCGTGGACGGGATTTTCGTGCGCGACGGCGCGCGGGGCCTTGAGGCGGTGATGATCGAGACCAAAACCGGATCCAGCGCCTACGCCGAGAAATCCATGAGCGACAAAAAACTGCTGGGCGATCTCGACACACTCTACCTCACCGCTCCCGACAGCGTTCATCAGGCGGTCTACGAAGCCCTGTCGGCCGGGCTACGGAGCGGCTCGAGCCGGATCGTGAAGGAGCTGTGGCGACACCGCCTCGACACCGGGCGCACCCAGGCGGTGGCGCTCGGACGGAACGGAGAGCGGCTGGGCAAGGGGCGGCTGATGGATCTTCGGCTCTTGAGCGCGGCGCTCGCCGCCGGCCTGCGCGATCTCGATCGCGGCGGCGCCTATCTGTCACGCTCTTGAGGCGAATTCCCGAATAGTCCGTCCGCGGTGGCCTTGCCCCGCTCCGGCTCGCGGGTGATCCTCCGTTAACCAAAAGCTTGAGGGGAAGCATCAATGCCCGGGTTCGTATCGCAAGCTTCGCCGCACTGGCGGCCAGCTGGGCTCTGCTCACCACAGCCGACGCGCTGCAGCAGCTGGCTGGAAACGACCGGATCGAGGACCCTGTGGCGCTGCACTCGGCCGGCTCGGTCACGGTCTTCACCGCATCCACGCCGGACTGGATCCTGCCGCCGCCGGCCGGAACGCCGGAGCCCGGCGCGGCCTCGCCCGACGGCCAGCCGCTGCGCCTGCGCCTCTATGACGCTTAGACGACTCCGGCCGGATCCAGTCCGGTCAAGGTCACGCGATGCACATGGGCCGCGCCCGGAAGCATGATGGAGGTCATCCAGCATGAACCCGGCGCCGCCGCGGGCGTTCCGCGGCGCGCTCGCAGGCGCACAGCCGCTTGCATCCTGGCGCCTTCGCGCCCATAAGCGCCCGCCATGACGTTCACCGCTTCAGTTCTGACCCTTTATCCGGATGCGTTTCCGGGGCCGCTGGGCGTCTCGCTGCTGGAGACCGCGCGGCGCAACGGACTCTGGGCGCTTGAAACGGTGGACATCCGGTCTTTTTCCCGTCATAAGCACGCCTCCGTCGACGACACGCCGGCTGGCGGCGGCCCAGGAATGGTGCTGCGCCCTGACGTGGCGGCGGCGGCGATCGACAGCGTGGACAGGGGTTCACGCCCGTTGATCCACTTGACGCCGCGCGGCCGGCCGCTCTGCCAGACCCGGGTCCGGGGCTGGGCGGCGGGACCGGGCGTCGTTGTGTTTTGCGGCCGCTTCGAAGGCCTCGACCAAAGGGTCGTTGAAGCGCGCGGCATGGAAGAGGTGAGTGTCGGCGACGCCGTGCTCGCCGGGGGCGAAGGCCCGGCCATGGTCCTCATCGAGGCCTGTGTCCGGCTGATTCCCGGGGTTCTCGGCAAGATCGAGAGCACCGAAGACGAGAGTTTCGAAGGGGACCTGCTCGAATATCCCCACTATACGCGGCCGCGGTCGTGGGAGGGGCGGGACATCCCGGAAGTGTTGCTGTCAGGCGATCATGGCCGAATCGCCCGGTGGCGTAAGGAACAGGCCGAAGAAGTCACACGTCAGCGCCGACCCGATCTCTGGGCGAGATATCAGCGGCGCCAAGGAGAAGAGCCATGAACCTGATCCAGCAGCTCGAGCAGGAAGAAGCCGCCCGCGTGCTCGGCGACAAACAAATTCCGGAGTTCTCCGCCGGCGATACGCTGAGCGTGAACGTGTGGATCCGCGAAGGCGAGCGCCAGCGCGTGCAGCGCTTCGACGGCGTGTGCATCGCGCGTTCCGGCGGCGGGCTGAACGAGAACTTCACCGTGCGCAAGATCAGCTTCGGCGAAGGCGTCGAGCGCGTGTGGCCGATCCACTCGCCGCTGATCGAGTCCATCAAGGTGGTCCGTAAAGGCAAGGTGCGCCGCGCCAAGCTGTACTATCTGCGCGATCGCCGCGGGAAATCCGCTCGCATCGCCGAGCGCACCACCGGCCGCGGCATCGAAGCCCGCCCGCCCAAGGGCCGTAAGCCGCGCCCCGAGGCCGAAGAAGGCTAGGCCTTCCCCGCACACCGCTTACGAAAACGCCCGCCGACGCACCGGCGGGCGTTTTTCGTTTCTGACGGCGCACGCGAGGCGCTCGCCTTAGCCCAGCTTTCTCGCCACCCAGTCCGGCACCACTTCGCTCGCCGGACCGTAGACGCGTTCGTCGAACAGCGAACTCACCTCGCCCGGCTCCAGGGTCAGCTCCACCGTCCAGGCGCCCGCGGCCTTGGCTTCCTGCACGAAGCCGGCGGCCGGATAGACCGTGCCCGACGTGCCCACCGCAAGAAAAAGGTCAACCATCTCCAAGGCGCGGTAGATCTGGTCGAGCCCCAACGGCATTTCACCGAACCAGACCACGTGGGGGCGCAAGCCTCCGGCTTCGCCGCAGCCGGGACAGGCGCGCTCCTGCGTGATGTCGCTGCCGTCCGCGCCGAGCCAGCCACAAGCCTGGCATCTGGTTTTCAACAGCTCGCCATGCATGTGCAGAAGGTTCGCCGATCCCGCCTGCTCGTGCAGATCGTCGATATTCTGGGTCACCAGCAGAAATTCGCCGCGCCCGGCCATGAGCCAGGCCTGCTCGGCTTCGGCGAGCGCCAGATGGGCGGCGTTGGGCCGGGCGTCGCGCAAATTTTCGCGCCGGGCGTTGTAGAACGCGTGCACCGCGCCGGGATCCTCTGCGAAGCCTTCCGGCGTGGCGAGTTTTTGCGGATCGAATTTCGACCAGATCCCGCCTTTATCGCGAAACGTGCCGAGCCCGGATTCCGCGCTCACACCCGCCCCGGTCAGGATGAGGATGTTTTCAGGCCCCGCGCTCACCCGGTCATTCGGCCGGTTCGTGGCGCACGCTCAGGCCGTCAAGGTCGTCCGCGCCGCCCTCCACCAGGCGGGCGGCGGAGACCGGCGCCTGCGGCTCGAACTCCACGATCAGCGCGCCGCCCTGACCGATGAAGCTGGTCAGAGCGCCGGAAAGCTGGGTGAGCAGGGCCTGCGGCACGGCCTCGCCGGCCATGGCCGCGCCCATGGCGACGAACAGCTCGGCCTGGGCGCGCAGCTGGGCCGGCGTCGTGCCCTGCTGTTCGGCCATCATGGTCAGCGCCCGGTCGATGAGCGAACGGTCTTCAAGCCGGATTTCGGCCGAATGGACCATCAGTGGCGCATAGATCTCGGCGGGCGGGGTGGGCGCCTGCTCACCGTCCTTGGTCTCGAAATCCTGACCTTCGGCCCAGTCCGCCAGCGCATCGGCGTAGGCTTCTATTCCAGAAAGGTCCTGCTGAAACGCCAGTAGGAAGCCGTCCTCCATGGCGACATAGTTCTCGCCGGTGCTGGTGACGCGGTCTTCGCCGGGATCGTATTCAGCTTCGCTCGCGAGCGAAAACACCATCTCTTCATAGCCCAGCCGCGACAGGGCGTCGGCGAAACCGGCGGCGTTGGCGCTGTCGGGATTGGGATCGAGCGTGAGCACCGGCATGGCGGCCGTGGAGACGAGCGTTCCGCCGCGGCGTTCTTCGACTTCCGCACCGAATTCGAGCATCAGCACGCGCAGCCCCCCGGCCACCAGGCGCAGGCCGCTGACCGACACGGTCTCGTACTGGTCGAACCCGCCGGTGAGCGAGCCGAGCGGAGCGGCGCCCATATCGCCTTCGGCGCCGGATTGCAGCAGCTCCACATTCACGCCGGAGGCCGCGACCTCGCCGATATCGATCGCGACCTGCTCACCGTCCGCATTGGAGGCGTCGTAGGCGAGATCGGTGAGCGTGAAGCGCTCAAGCGTTTCGCCGTCGAACCCCGAGGCTTCGACCAGGGCGATCACCAGCTCGCCCGGGCCCATGTCTTCGCCCGCCTCGGTCTCGATCTGGAGCGTGTCGAGCGTCAGCTCGGAAAAGGTCTGGCGCTCCAGCGGAATATCGTCCAGCCCGCCTTGACCGGTCATGAAATTGGCGAGCGCCTGCCCCACGCCGGGACCGGCCTCGCTCAGAGCGAAGCTGGCGAAGCGCGCCAGGCCCTCGTCATAGACCAGATCACCGGCGCTCAGGGCGAAGCGCTCGAACACCGGGCCTTGCTCGCTCATGCGCGGGTCGGTCAGGATCAGGGTTTCGGCGCTGAGCACCCCTTCATCGGTCGCCAGGGTGAAACTGGTGAAGGTGTAGGTGTCGCCGTCCTGAGTCATGCTTTCCCAGCTGGCGCGGCTCTTTTCGGCGAGACCGAGCGCGGCGAGCGCGTCGGCGGCGCTGCCTTCCGCGCCTTGCGCGGCCGGGTCGCCGGCGCGCCGCGTCTCCTCTTCCCCTCCGCAGCCGGCGAGGGCGAGCGTTGCGGCGATGACGGTGAGCGAAGCGGCGTGACGGACGGGCACTGGCGAACCTCTTTTGCTGGACGCGACGCATGACGCGCCGTGCGATCAACGCAGACCCTAGCCGCACCGATCCGCTTCAACCACCGTCAGCCGCGGCCATGACCAAATTTTTATTGATCCCGGGCGATGCGGCCGAGCAGATCGGCGATCGGATCGGCGGGCTCCGCATCATCAGGCTCGGGCTGCGCGCCTTCCGCGCCGGGCCCGCCCGCCGCGGGGTCGCCGCCTGAAAGCAGCGCCGCGATGGGATCGTCGGGCGGCGCCTGCGGGCGATCCTCGCGCGCCATGAGCGCATCGAGCCCGGCGGGAAAGACCGGCGCGGCCTCGATGAAGCGGGCGAACACCCGGGCCGGGCCGGCGCCGCCGACGGCGTCGTCGGTGGGTGTGAAATCGTCATTTCCCATCCACACCACCGCGGCGAGCCCGCCCTCCCAGCCGGCGAACCAGGCGTCGCGATTGTCGTTGGTCGTCCCGGTCTTGCCGCGCACCTGGCGCCCCGCCACCGCCGCGCCGCGCGAGGTGCCGTAGGCGACCGAAGCCGCGAACAGCCGGTCGAGGCGGGCCAGCACGCGGTCGGCGACGATCTTGTCCCCGGCTTGGGGCGCCCGTTCAAAGAGGATTTCTCCGTCCGAAGCCGCGATCTTGGTCACGGAATAGGGCGCCGCGGTGGTCCCGCCGTTCATGAAGGGCAGGTAGGCGCCGGCGAGCTCGATCGGGGTGACTTCATAGGCGCCCAGCGCCAGGGCGCGCGTGTTTTCAAGCGGGCTGGTGATCCCGAGACGCCGCGCCGTGCGCAGCACCCAGCCGCGCCCCGTGGTCTCGGCCACCTGCACCGCGATCGCGTTGGAGGACCGCGCGAAAGCGCGTTCCAGGCTCATCGCGCCCTCATAGCGATCGCCGTAATTTTCCGGCGTCCAGTCGCCATAGCTCACCGGCTCGTCCACGAACACGTCGCCGGGCTCAAGCCCGCCCTCGAAGGCGGCGGTGTAGACGAAGGGCTTGAACGCCGATCCCGGCTGGCGGCGCGCGGCGACCGCGCGGTTGAACGGCGAACGGGCGTAGTCGCGCCCGCCCGCCATGGCGACGACCCCGCCCGCGGCGTCCAGCGCCACGAGCGCGCCCTCCGAGGCCCCGCGCGCCCAGTCCGGCGTCGACAGGCCGATGGCGAGCGCGGCCTCGGCGGCGCGCTGGGCGTTCACATCCAGCGTGGTGGTGACGATGAGATCGCCCTGATGCCCGCCGGCGAGCTCGCGCACCTGGGGCAGCACCCAGTCGGCGAACCAGCCGGCGCCGGGGCTGGAGGCGCCGCGCGACACCCGGATCGGGGTTTGCGCCGCGGCGATGCGCTCGGCCTCGGTGATCTTTCCCGTAGCGTACATGATGTCGAGCACCACGGTGGCGCGCACGCTCGCCCGGCGCACGTCAGAGGTCGGCGCATAGCGCGACGGCGCCTTCAACAGCCCGGCCAGAAGCGCGGCCTCGCCGATGGACAGGGCCTGGGCCGGCTCGCCGAAATAGCGCCGCGCGGCGGCCTCCGCGCCCCAGGCGCCGGCGCCGAAATAGACCCGATTGAGATAGAGCGCGAGGATCTCGTCCTTGGTGAAGCGCCGCTCCAGCCAGAGCGCCAGCAGCACCTCCTGGGCTTTGCGCTTGTAGGTACGCTCCGAGCTCAAAAAGAGGTTCTTGGCCAGCTGCTGGGTGATGGTGGAGCCGCCCTGCACCACACGCCCCGCGCGCAGGTTCGCCAGCAGCGCCCGGCCCGACCCCACCACGTCGACCCCGAAATGGGAGTAGAAGCGCCGGTCCTCCACCGCCAGCACGGCCTCCACCAGCTGGCCGGGCAGAGCATCGGCCGAAAGCGCCTCGGCGCTCACCTCGCCGCGCCGCGCGATGGTGCGGCCGTGGCGGTCCAGCAGCACCACCTCGCCCGCGCGCGGCGCGGGCTCCAGACCGTCCAGATCGGGCAGGGTGGAGACGAGCCAGGCCGTGGCGAGCCCGGCTGAGACCACCAGGATCGTCGCCGCCAGCACGGCGGCGCGCACGAACAGCGTCAAGCGCGGGCGCGGCTTTGTTCGGGTGGGCGATTTCGGGCGGCGGGTCTGGCCCATGAACGTCTCGGCGGGCGGGAGGACAGAGGAACCGTGATGGACGCATTACGGTTAAGTCCGCGTGAAGACGCTTCGCGCCTTGCCCCGGCCGGCGGGCTGGGCGAGCATCCCGATAACGGGCCGAATGCGGCCGAAAGAGGGGGCCTTGAATGTCCAGCACCACCGCCATCCGCAAAGCCGCCCTGGGCCTTGCAAGCCTCGCCGGCCTCGCCGCGCTGTCGGCCTGCGCCATCAATCCGGGCGAGGACGCCATCTGTACCGATCCCGGACCCAACAATCCCGGCTGGCCCTATTGCGGCCCCGCCGATCCCGGCGGCCACCAGCCCGGCGACGATCCCATAGATCCCACAGGGCGGGGCGGGGCGTACTGAGGCGGGGCGCCTGGCGGCGCCGTCCTGAACACATATCGCCGCCGCAGGGCGGATGCTCGCAGGCGGTTCGTTTTTTCCGGGTTCTTGAGAGCGTCAGTCAGGCTGCAAGGTGAGGCTTGTCGGCGAGGGCTGGCGTTCAACAAATTCTCAGGGAGCGCTCGCTCACATTGGCGTTCCCGGCGGCTTCGGGGACGTTGCGACCTCGCCGCTCCGTCGATCCATGCGAGGCATTGTCGCAAGCGTCGCAGGCTGTCACGGACGACCGAGCCAAGCTCGGTCGCCGCGCCGCGGCGGCCCATGCGGCCGTCCCGGACAGCCTGCGATCGCCTTGCGGCGTCTTCCAGCACGGATTGATGGAGAGGGCTGACCGGCGGCCTGCTCCCCATCTCGCAAGCGATTGCAACAGGCGGACATGACGCGAGCCATGCGACACCACTGGCGGCCGCACCCCCTGAGCCTGCTCACCTTTCGCCGATCCCAAAACCCCGCCCCATGAGCGTCGAGTTCACCATCCTGGCGATCCTCGTCGGGCCCTGGCTTGCGACGCTCGCACTTGTCCAGGCGCGCGGCGATCCGCGGGTCGTCGCGGCGGGCCGTTACGGGCTCGCCGCCGCCTTCGCCTTTTTCGCCGTCGCCCGTTTCACCGTCACCGACACCATGGCGGCGATGTTTCCGCCCTGGGTCCGCGCGCCGGAGCGCCTCGTGCAGGTGACCGGCGTGATTGAGGGCCTGATCGCGCCGGGCCTCGTGGTCCCAAAAACCCGCCGCCGGGCCGGGATCGCCGCCATCGCGGTCTTCCTCTGCTTCTTCCCGGCGAACGTCTACGCCGCCCTCACCCGCGCCGACGTGATCGGCCATGCGCGGGGTCCGGTCTATCTCTCGGTCCGCACGCCGTTTCAGGCGCTGCTGATCGTCTGGGCCTGGTGGTTCGTGGTGCGGCGGGGGTGAGGCGCTTGCGCCCGCCCTCGGGAACCTGTATCCCCGCCAGCCTTTCCCGACCCGGCCGGTTCGATCCCGGCGGCTCGCGATGTTTGAGGTGGTCCCATGAAAGCCCAGTCCCAACGCCAGTTGCGCGCCGGCGAGCTTGTGCGCCGCGCGGTGTCCGACATTTTGCGCGAGGGTCATTTGCGCGACCCGGCGCTGTCGGGCGTGCCGATCACGGTGAGCGAGGCGCGCGTCAGCCCGGATCTGAAGAACGCCACGGTGTTCGTATCGGCGATGAATCTGGAGGATCCCGCCCGCGTCGCCGAGGCGCTGAACCGCGCCTCCGGCTTCGTGCAGAAGGAGCTGGGGCGGATGATCGACATGAAGTTCACACCCAAGCTTCGCTTCGCCGCTGACGACCGGTTCGACGAGGCGCTGCATGTGGACGAGGTGCTCGACCGGCCCGGCGTGAAGCGCGATCTCGACCACGACGACGGGGAGGGACGCTGATGGGCCGCCGGCGCAAGAAGGGCGATCCGGTCCACGGCTGGCTGATCCTCGACAAGCCGCTGGAGATGACCTCCACGCAAGGCGTGGGGAAGATCCGCTGGCTCTACAACGCCCAGAAGGCCGGCCATGCCGGCACGCTGGATCCGCTGGCGTCGGGCGTGCTGCCCATCGCGCTCGGCGAGGCCACCAAGACCGTGCCCTTCGCCCAGGAAGGCGAGAAGGCGTATCTGTTCACGATCCGGTGGGGCGTCTCCACCACCACCCAGGACGCCGAAGGCGAGACCGTCGCTGAAAACGAGGTGCGCCCGGACCGCCAGGCGATCGAAGATGCGCTGCCCGCTTTCATCGGCGAGGTGAGCCAAGTCCCGCCGAAATTCTCCGCCATCAAGATCGACGGGGAGCGCGCCTATGATCTCGCCCGCTCCGGTGAAGACGTGGAGCTTGAAAGCCGGCCGGTGCGCATCGACGCGGTGACGCTGATCGATCAGCCGAGCGCGGACCTGGCCGTGTTCGAAATGAAGTGCGGAAAAGGCGCCTATGTGCGCTCGCTGGCGCGCGATCTCGCCGCGGCTCTGGGCGCGGAGGGCCATGTGGCGGCGCTGCGGCGCACCCGGGTGGGATCGTTCACCCTGGAGGACGCCGTCACGCTGGACGAAGTTGAGGATTTGGTTCATAAGGGCGGCGCGCTGGACGCCCTTCTCCCGGTCGAGACCGCGCTGGACGACATCCCGGCCCTGGCCGTGACCGACGGAGAAGCGTTTCAGTTGAGGCAAGGTCGGCCGATCGTCCTGCCTCCCCGGCGAGCTTCAGAGCTTCGCGACCTTCGAAAGCCCCGCATGATTGCGGGGAAGGACTATTCGAAGGCCGTGCTCGCGATGGAGGACGACCGGGCGGTGGCGATCGGCGAGGCGCGGGCGGGGAAGCTGTCCCCGGTCCGTGTATTTCAATGGGATCAGGAGCCCACATAAGAGATGTCGATCACGGCAGAACGCAAAGCCGAACTGATCAAGGAACACGCCCGGGGCGACAACGACACCGGGTCCGCCGAAGTGCAGATCGCCGTGCTCACCGAGCGCATCGCGAACCTCACCGAGCACTTCAAGACGCACAAGAAAGACAACCACTCCCGCCGCGGCCTTTTGAAGCTGGTCTCCCAGCGCCGCCGCCTTCTCGACTATCTCGCGAAGGTGGACGAGGGCCGCTACAAGGACGTGGTCCAGAAACTCGGCCTTCGCCGCTAGGCGGGCTGATGAAACGCCGGCCGCCAAGGGGCGCGCCGGCGTTTTCATATCCGGCGATCCGCAATCCGGCGGCGCCGAACGAGACGTACGATCGAGAGACGAATGTTCGATAAACAAACCGAGACGATTGAATGGGCCGGCCGCACGCTGACCCTTGAAACGGGCCGCATGGCGCGCCAGGCGGACGGCGCGGTGCTCGCCACCTACGGCGAGACCACCGTCCTCGCGACGGCGGTCGCCCAGAAGGACGTCAAGCCGGGAATGGACTTCTTCCCGCTGACCGTGAACTACCAGGAAAAATACTTCGCCGCGGGCAAGATCCCGGGCGGGTATTTCAAGCGCGAAGGCCGCCCGACCGACAAGGAGACGCTCACCAGCCGTCTCATCGACCGGCCGATCCGCCCGCTCTTCCCCAAGGG
>JBKHAZ010000282.1:0-3066 GCA_046542605.1 Oceanicaulis sp.
TGGCGTGGCTGATCGCCTCGATCGTCTGGGGCATGACGCCGTCGTCGGCGGCCACCACCAGAATCACGATGTCGGTCGCCTGGGCGCCGCGCGAGCGCATCGCGGAGAAGGCCGCGTGGCCCGGCGTGTCGAGGAAGGTGATCTTCTCGCCGCCTTTGAGCTGCACCTGATAAGCGCCGATATGCTGGGTGATGCCCCCAGCCTCGCCGGCGGCCACGTCGGTGGCGCGCAGCGCGTCCAGAAGGCTGGTCTTGCCGTGGTCCACGTGGCCCATGACCGTCACGACCGGCGAGCGCGGCTTCTTGGTGTCTTCGGGATCGTCTTCGGTGATGAAGCCCTGTTCCACGTCGGATTCGCTCACGCGCTTCACCGTGTGGCCGAACTCTTCGACGATCAGCTCGGCGGTGTCGGCGTCCAGCGTGTCGTTGGCGCGGACCATCTGGCCCTGCGTCATCAGGAATTTCACCACGTCGGCGGCGCGCTCAGCCATGCGCTGAGCAAGATCCTGCACGGTGATGGCCTCGGGCACGATCACTTCGCGCTCGACCTTGTCGCGGCCCTTGCCGGACTGCATGCGGCGCTGCTTTTCGCGCTCGCGGGCGCGGCGCATGGAGGCGAGCGAACGCTGACGGTCCTCGTCGTCCTCCACCAGGTTTTGGATGGTCAGCTTGCCCTGGCGGCGCTTGGGCTCCTTGGCCCGCGACGCGGCCGGCTTTTCACCGGTGGGTCCGACCTTCTTGGATTTGACCCGTCCGCCCATCTCTTCGAGCAGATTGCGCGGCCCGTCCTCGTCCTTGTCCTTGTCGCGCGCCTTGTCGGCCTTGCGATTGGGTTTGGCGTCGGGATCGAACGCGGCCGGATCGGGCATTTCCGGCGCGTCGTCGGCCTTCTTCGCCTTGGCCTTTTTCGGCGCGGTCTCGGCCCTGGCCTGCTCAAGGCGGGCCGCCTCGGCCTCCTCGGCGGCGCGGCGGTCCGCCTCCTCGCGAGCCTTGCGCTCTTCTTCCTCGCGCTTGCGCTTGTCCTCGAGGGCCTTCAGCTCCTCGGCCTCGCGCCGCCTGCGGTCTTCTTCTTCCTCGCGCTGCTTTTTCGCGCGCGCCTCCTGCTCGGAGCGGGCGCGCTGAATGGCGGCCTGCCGGCGCAGCAGCTCCTCCTCGGACAGTCCGAGCTGCTTGGCTTTCGCGGCCAGCGCGGCGCGGGCGCGGTCCTTGTCGGACTGCGGCGCCTTGGCGGCGGACTGACCCTGGGGCTTGTCGCCGCCGGCCGCGCCGCCGGCGCGCTTCCTTTTCTTCTCCACCACGACGGACTTTTGCCGGCCGCGCGCAAAGCTTTGCTGCACGGTCCCGGACGAGCGTCCGCCCAGGGAAAGGGGTTTGCGGCCCGAGGTGTTGCGTTCGTCAGCGTCGCTCATAAACGTCCTTCGCGGCATCTGGTGAGACACGGGAGCGCCGCCGCATGCGCGCCCGCCGTCATATCCTTCAGACCCCCTCGCCGTCGCGCCTTCGCTTGAAGTCGCGCCCGGCCCTGAAGGCCCGCTAAACTAGCCGCCTTGCTTGGCGGATCAACCGTTCTCTGCGCCCGCGGGCGCGCGCCGCGCGCCCGGATCGAGATCGCGGAAACCAATCAGCTTGCCGATCACCGCAGTAAAGGCGGCGGCCTCCGGCCCCTGGCCGAGCACCGCATGCACGATGCCGGTGCGCCCAAGGGCCGCGCCGATCGCCTCGGCGGTGAAGCAGCCCGCCACCCGAAGCTCCGGCCAGGCCGCCCGCGCCAGGCGGTCCAGCTTGGCCCGACCGTCGCGCGCGCCGTCGCAGGCCTCGATGCGCCAGGCCGGCTCCGGCCCCTTCGACAGAGCGATCTTCGACCCATCATACCCTATCGCGAGCGATCCCGCGCGCCTGGCGAGTCCCAGAAGGGACAACGCGCGAGCCTGAAGAAGCGCTTCGAACCGATCGGCGAGATCGCCGGGCGCCTCGACGGGCTTTTCGAACGCGCGGTTGAACAGGCGCTTTTTCACCGCCAACTCGACGCTGCCCCGGTCCGCGCTCACCCAGCCGCCGCGTCCGGGCAGCTTGGCGGCGACGTCCGCAACGAGCATCCCGTCAGGCGCCAGCGCCACGCGGAGCAGTTCGGCCTCAGGCTTCACCGCTCCGGTGGCGACACAGCGCCGCTCGCGCGGCTGCTTCGTCCGGGATGATCGCGCGCCGCGGCTCACCGCTCCTCGTCGTCCTCCCGGTCCGGATCGGCGTCCTCGGCGGGCGCCTCGCCCTTATCCTCGACTTCAAGGCCCTTGTCCTCGCCCAGCAGCTCGGAGAGATCGACGCCCAGGCGCTCGGCTTCGGCCTCCAGGTCGGCGAGGTCGATATCGTCGAGATCGACATCCTCGCCGGCCTCTTCAACCCCTTCGCCCTCGTCTTCGGCAGTTTCCGGCTCCAGCGCGTCGGCCTCGATCCAGCCCGCCGCGACGCGGGCGCGCATGATCAGGCCCTCGGCGTCCTCGGCCGACATGTCCATGCCGTCGAGAATGCCCGGCTCACGCACGCGCTCGCCGTCGCGGGTCTCGTACCAGCCGCGCAGATCGTCCGGGGTGAGTCCCGCGACGTCCTCGACGGTGAAGACCTCGTTCTCGCCGAAGCGCACCGCCATCGGCAAATCGACGCCCTCGATCTCCATGACCGCGTCTTCGACGCCGAGTTCCTTGCGCTTCGCGTCCTGTTCGGCGGCCTGCTTCTCCAGATATTCCCTGGCCCGGGTCTGGATCTCGTTGGCGGTGTCGTCATCGAAGCCCTCGATCACGGCGATCTCGTCGAGGTCGACGAAGGCGAGGTCCTCCATGTCCGCAAAGCCCTCGGTGGCCAGCAGCTGGGCGATCACCTCGTCGACGTCCAGCGCTTCCATGAACAGCGCGGTGCGCTCGGAGAACTCCTTCTGACGGCGCTCGGACTCTTCTTCCTCGGTGAGGATGTCGATGGCCCAGCCGGTCAGCTGGCTTGCGAGCCGCACGTTCTGGCCGCGCCGGCCGATGGCGAGCGAAAGCTGCTCGTCGGGCACGACCACCTCGATGCGCTG
>JBKHAZ010000283.1:0-3045 GCA_046542605.1 Oceanicaulis sp.
TGAACGTGCCGCGCATCAAGGGCAGCCATAACGCCATGAAGACCGGCATGATGGCGGCCGAAGCCGCATTCGACGCGCTCGCCGAAGAGCGCCAGCATGACCGGCTCGACGCCTACGCCGAGGCCTATGAAAATTCCTGGGTGCGCAAGGAGCTGAAGAAGGTCCGCAACGTCAAGCCGCTATGGACCAAGTACGGCACCACGCTGGGCGTCATGCTCGGCGGTGTGGACATGTGGACCAACGAGCTGTTCGGCTTTTCCCTCTTCGGCACGATGGGCCATGGCGGCGCCGACTACGAGGCCACCAAGCCCGCCGACAAGTGCAAGCCGAAGGATTATCCCAAGCCCGACAACGTGCTCACCTTCGACCGTCTTTCCTCGGTGTTCATCTCCAACACCAATCACGAGGAAGACCAGCCGGTGCACCTGCAGCTCTCCGACGCCCAGCTGCAGAAGGAGAGCGAGCTCGCCGTCTATGGCGGGCCCTCGGCGCGCTACTGCCCGGCCGCGGTCTATGAATGGACCGAGGACCAAGGCTCGGGCGAGAAGAGGTTCGTGATCAACGCGCAGAACTGCGTCCACTGCAAGACCTGCGACATCAAGGATCCGAACCAGAACATCAACTGGACCACGCCCGAGGGCGGCGGCGGTCCGAATTATCCCAACATGTAAAGGGGCGCGGGATGCGGTTCAGGCATCCCGCGAACGCCATGCTGCGCGCCGGCGCGATTATCTTAGCCAGCCTGACCTTGAGCGCCTGCACCGCCGGGCCGGCCGGCTTTCTTGCGCCCGACGACGAGCCGCATTCGGTCTACGGCGCCTATCTCGCCGCGCGCTACGCCGGGGCTGCGCGCGACGTCGACGCCTCGGCCCGGCTCTACGCCGACGCGCTGCTGTTCGAGCCGGGCTCCGAGCTGATTTCCGAGCGCGCCTTCCTCGCCGCGCTCATGGCCGGCGAGTTCGAGCGCGCCGACGCCGCCGCGCCGGCCGCGGCCGGGCAGCTGGGCGCCTCGCACCTGGCCAGGCTGTACATGCAGGCGGCCGCGCTCGCCGGCGCCCGGCTCGAAGCGCCGGCCCGCGACAGCGCGCCCGATCCGTTCTCGGCCATGGTCGCCGGCATGCTCGCCGACTGGACCGAGGTCGACAATCGCCGCGCGCGCGAGGCCTATGACGCCGACGCCGCCGGCGCGACGCCGTTTTCGGTGACCGGTCATCTTCTGGTGCACCACGCGCTGCTCGCCGAAGCCGCCCGCGAGCATCAGGCGGCGGAGAACGCCTACCGCGCCGCCCGCGCCGGCCTTGAACTCGACGACTTCACGACCGTTCTGCTCGGCGCCTTTCTGGAGCGGCGCGGCCGCCGCGACGAGGCTGAAGCGCTGTACCTCGACCGTCTCGCCGAAACCCCCGGGGCGGAGGATCCTGAAGTCGCCGCAGGATTGACCCGCGTGCGCGAAGGCCGCCGCGCGCCGCGCTTTCCGCGCGCCGACGCCGCCGCTGCGCAAGCCCTGTTCGCGCCGGCCGCGCTTCTGACCGCCCAGGCGCCGGTGGACTATTCCGCGCTCTATCTGCGCCTGATCCAGCGCCTGGACCCGGAGTTTCAGCGCGGCGTCATGGCGCTGGGGGAGATGATGGAGAGTCTCACCCTGGACGAGGCGGCGATCCGCGCGTTCGAGTCCATCGAAGACGGCCCCTTCGCCGCGGAGGCGGCGGTGAACGCGGCCTGGCTGCAGTTTCGAACCGGCGCGCGCGCCGAGGCGCTCGACCGCGCACGCGCGCTCGCCGGCGAAACCCGCCGGGAGGCGCCGCGTCTTCTCCTCGCCGACATGCTGCGCGCCTCGGGCGAATGCCAGGAAGCGGCGCCGCTTTACGAGGCGGTGGTCGAGCGCCGGCGCGCGGCGGGCGAGCCGGTGGACTGGCGCCCGCTCTACTATGCCGGGGTGTGCCGCCAGCGCAGCGCGGGTTGGCGCGAAGCCGAGCCTTATTTTCTCCAGGCGCTGGAGATCGCGCCTGATGAGCCGCGCGTGCTCAATCATCTGGGCTATAACTGGATCGTGCTCGGCGAGCAGGTGGAGGAGGGCTTCGAGCTGGTCTCGCGCGCCGCCGACCTGGCGCCGGAGAACGGGGCGATCCTCGACTCGCTCGGCTGGGGCCATTTCAAGCAGGGCCGCCATCGCGAAGCGGTGACCTGGCTGGAGCGCGCGGTGGAGCGCAGCCCCGCCGACCCGACCATCAACTGGCATCTGGGCGACGCCTATGCGGCGACCGGGCGCGATCTGGAGGCGCACTTCCAGTGGCGCCGGGCGCTGGAACTCGATCCCGATCCGCGTGAAGCGGCGTTGCTGAGCCGCCGGCTGGAGCTGGGCCTCGACGCCGGGCCGGGCGATCTGGAATGAGCGCGCAGGCCAGCGAGTTCGCGCCCGCCAAGGTGAATCTCACCTTGCGCGTCGGGCGATCACGGGCGGACGGCTATCACCCGCTCGCCTCGATCGTCGCCTTCGCCGACTGGGGCGACGCGCTGGGCGCACGGCCCGCCGACGACCTGACCCTCGCCCTCACCGGGCCGAACGGCGAAGCGCTGGCGGGCGAGCCGCAAAATCTCGTTCTGAAAGCCGCCTACGCCTTGCGCGCGGCGGCGGGCAAGCCGGAGCTTGGCGCGGCTTTGACGCTGGAAAAACATTTGCCGGTTGCGGCCGGGCTGGGCGGGGGATCGGCGGACGCGGCGGCGGCGCTGAGGCTCTTGAACCGGATCTGGGATACGGGCTTCTCCACCCGCGCGCTCGCCGAGATCGGCCAGGCGGTCGGCGCCGACGTGCCGGCCTGCGTCCATGCGCGTCCCCTGCTGATGACCGGTATCGGCGAGACCATCGCGCCGCTCGTGGCCTGGCCCGAGCTTTACGCCGTGATCGCCAATCCGGGCGTGGCCACGCCCACCGGTCCGGTCTTCAAGGCGTATGATGAAACCGGTCCGGCCGCGCTTGCGCCGGTTCGCGCCCCGGCGGCGGGCGGGCTCGATGCGGCGCTGGCGGTGCTCGGCGCGGGGGCGAAC
>JBKHAZ010000284.1:0-2998 GCA_046542605.1 Oceanicaulis sp.
AACGCGATGGTGCGCGAGTTTCTGGAGCGCGCGGTCGCCGAGGAGCGCGAAGCCGACGAGGTGACGCAGGAGCTTCTGAAGCTGTCCGACGAGAGCGAAGCGCGCATGGGTGACTGGCGTCCCAGCCGCGACGAGACCTATTCGGGACTGCCGCGCTTTGATCGCTGAGACGTTTCTTGATTCGAACGTGCTGATCTACGCGGCGACCGGGCGGATCGACGCGCCGGAGAAGTACGCCGTGGCGCGGGGCCTTCTGACGACCGAGTTCGGCACCTCGGCGCAGGTGCTGGGCGAGTTCTATTCCAACGTGATCCGCAAGGGCGACGTACCGCTGGACCCGGCTTCGGCGAAGCGGTGGGTCGAGCTTCTCGCGCGCAAACCGTTTCAGGTGAACGATTCCGGCGTCGCTTTGCGCGCCGTAGATCTCTCCCAGCGCTATCAGATCCGCTATTGTGACGCCGCCGTCCTCGCCGCGGCCGAAAAGCTCGGCGCGAAGACCGTCTATTCCGAAGACCTGAGCCACGGCCAGACCTACGGCGCCGTGACCGTGATCAACCCCTTCCTCGAAACCCAAGAAGGATAATCCATGTCCGTCCTCGTCAATCGCGACACCAAGGTCCTGGTCCAGGGCCTGACCGGCAAGACCGGCACCTTCCACACCGAGCAGGCGCTCGCCTATCACGGCACGCAGATGGTCGGCGGCGTCCACCCCAAGAAGGGCGGCGAGACCTGGACCGGCCAGGGCGGTCACGAGCTGCCGATCTTCGCCTCGGTCGCCGAAGGCAAGGAGCGCACCGGCGCGACCGCGTCCGTCGTCTACGTGCCGCCCGCCGGCGCCGCCGACGCGATCATCGAAGCGATCGACGCGGGCATCGAACTGATCACCTGCATCACCGAAGGCATTCCGGTGATGGACATGGTGCGCGTGAAGGCGCGGCTGGAAAAATCGAACGCCCGCCTGCTCGGCCCGAACTGCCCCGGCGTGCTCACCCCGGAAGAGTGCAAGATCGGCATCATGCCGGGCTCGATCTTCTCCAAGGGCTCGGTGGGCGTGGTCTCGCGCTCAGGCACGCTGACCTATGAGGCGGTGTTCCAGACCACCAATGCGGGCCTGGGCCAGACCACCGCGGTGGGTATCGGCGGCGACCCCGTCAAAGGCACCGAGTTCATCGACGTGCTGGAGATGTTCCTCGCCGACGAGGAGACGAAATCCATCATCATGATCGGCGAGATCGGCGGCTCGGCTGAAGAAGACGCCGCCCAATTCCTCAAGGATGAAGCCAAGAAGGGCCGCAAGAAGCCCATGGCGGGCTTCATCGCAGGCCGCACCGCGCCTCCGGGCCGCACCATGGGCCACGCCGGCGCCATCGTCGCCGGCGGCAAGGGCGGCGCTGAGGACAAGATCGAAGCCATGCGCTCGGCCGGCGTCGCCATCGCCGACAGTCCCGCGCGCATGGGCGTGACGCTGGCCGAGGCGCTCAAAGGCTAGGCTCCATCGGCGCGCCGCCGGCCCTGGACCCCGCCCGGAAGCGCCCGGGCGGGGTTTCTGCATGGGGGCGCCCATGCTTAACGAGACGGCGCTCCCGACGCCGATCGCGCTGATCCCGCTGGTCGATGAGACGCACCTGTGGTTCAAGTCCTGTCTCGGTCTTCCCGGTCGCGAGACGCCGCGTGAGCTTTGCGTCTGCACCCGCGCGATCGAGCAGGAGGGCGTATTCGGGGTCGAGAACGCGGCGCAAAATCCGAAATTCGAGGACAACCCGCTCGTCACGGGCGAGCCGCGTATCCGAATTCACGCCGGCGGCCCGATTTTTGCCGGGGAAGGCCGTGCGCTGGGCACGCTGTGCGTCATCGACCGCACCGCGCGCCAGTTTTCCGAGCGCGACCGCAGGCTTCTGAGCGGGTTGTCCGGCTGCGCGATGAACGCGATCACCCTGCATTCGCAGGGCCTGCTGCTCCGTCGCGCCGACACGCTCATCCGGCGCGATATGAGCCGCGGCCTGGTCAGCTGAAGCCGCTGCAGCGGGCTTGAACCGAAGCGGCTATGCGACCAAGGTCCGATTTAGCGTACGCAAGGCTTCTCTTTCGCTTTGAAGAGGCATAAATGTGCGCCCGACCCCCGCGCGCGCTCACGCGCGCATTTCCCGCTCGCCAACCGCAATGGCATCGATGGCTGACGCACGCTCTTCTCAAAATCAGACCTTCCTGGAAACCAGCTTTCTGTTCGGCGGCAACGCCGTCTACCTTGAGCAGATGGCCGCCCGCTACGCCGAGAATCCCGCCTCGGTGCCGCAGAGCTGGCGCGCCTTCTTCGAAGAGGTGGGCGATGACCGCGACGTGCAGCGCAAGGCCGCCAGCGGCCCGGCCTGGAAGCGCGCCGACTGGCCGCGCCGCGCCAATGGAGAACTGACCGCCGCGCTGGGCGATATCGAGCGCGAAACCGCTCTGCCCGACGCCGTGGCGAGCCACAAGGGCGCGGGCGCCTCGCCGCAAGAGGTGATGAGCGCGGTCAAGGACTCCATCGCCGCGATCATGCTGATCCGCGCCTATCGCATGCGCGGGCATCTGGCCGCCGATCTCGATCCGTTGAACCTGACCGATTTCGGCGAACAGCCCGAGCTTGACCCGACCAATTACGGCTTCACCGACGCCGACATGGACCGGGAAATCTTCATCAACGGCTATCTGGGCCTGGACACGGCCACGGTCCGCCAGATGCTGGAGATCCTGAAACGCACCTATTGCTCCACGTTCGGGGTGGAGTTCATGCACATCTCCAATCCGGAAGAGAAAACCTGGCTGCAGGAGCGCATCGAGGGACCGGACAAGGAGATCGCCTTCTCCAGGAACGGCAAGATCGCGATCTTGAAGAAGCTGATCGAGACCGAGGCCTTCGAGCGCTTCCTGCACAAGCGCTATCCCGGCACCAAGCGCTTCGGCATTGACGGCGGCGAGGCGCTGGTGCCCGCGCTGGAGCAGATCATCAAGCGCGGCGGCG
>JBKHAZ010000285.1:0-2975 GCA_046542605.1 Oceanicaulis sp.
CGCGCCTGGCCCAGCTTCAGTGCGCTGCCCGGATTGGCGCGGACGAACTGGTCCTCCACCGCCGCCTCATGGGGCGCGTGATCGGCGAGGAGCTGCTCGACGGCGTCGAAGATGAAGCACAGGCGCCGGGCCATGGGCGCTTTCGCCGGCGCCTTGATGATCCCGAAATCAATGAGCGACAGCCGCGCGCCGTCCTGGGCGATCACGCCCCATCCCGTGGCGTTCAGCCCCGGATCGATCCCAAGTATGCGAATCGCGCCCGCCATGGGCTCAGCATACCCGTTTCGTTCCGCCCGTCTCGCCCCTCATGCGGTGCGGTCAGGGGGTGGCGCGGAAACGGATCGGGTCCCCTGGCGTTGACAGAGGCAAACACGACAAGGAGACCGATCATGGCGCGCCGCCGTATCCTGACCGCATCCGCCTTTCTGCCCGCGCTGGCGCTTGCAGCCTGTGAAGCCGACCGGGAGGAGCTGGACCAGGACGCCTCCGACATGGCGGCGTCCAACGAGGACGCTCCCGCCTATGACGACGGCGCCATGGACCCTGGCGGAGACCAGGACGAGACCGCCCCGAACCAGACCGGCGCCGCCACCGCGGCGCGCACCGCGCGCGGCGGCGACGCGGTCTCGGTGGGCGGCGACATCCAGCGCGGCCCGGCGGTGGAGGCCGTGTCGCGCCGCTTCGGTCTCTCCGACGCCGACACGGTCATCCTGCCCACGCTTTACCGCGCCACCGCGGACATCACTTCAACCAATCTCACCGTGGACCGCAGCCAGGGCGATCTGGGGTTCATCACCGTTTCCGGATCGGCGGACCTCGACGAGGTCATGCAGCGTCCGCGCGACGGGCTGGCCTTCGAGCTGACCGATGATCGGGTGAACGAACTTCTCGGCCAGCCGGTGATCGTCACCTTCGTGGCGCGCATGGGCGAGGACTGGGAGGGCGACGGCCAGCGCCCGGCGCTGCGTGCGGCCTGGATCGAGCCCGACGGCGACAGCTCGGGCTGGCGCACCATGAACCTCACCGAGGACTGGCAGAAGGCGGTCTTCGCCTATGATCAGCCCACCGACACCTCGGGCACGCACCTCCTCACCATCGTGCCTCCCAGCGATCAGCCGGTGGACATCGCCGCCGTGGCGATCCGCGCCCAGGGCGCGGCCGACGTGCCGGATGCGCAAGCGGGCGGCGACCGCGATCGCGCGCAGCCCATGCAACAGGAGGCGTCCGGAAACGGCGGCGGAAACGAGGACGGCTGACACACGCCGCCCCTTCACGCCTTCGCCTTGATTTCGCCAAGGGAAGGCGGATCATGCGGCCCCTGAAATCCAAGCTGCGGTTTTTCGAGGGGATCTGTCCATGCTTCGCCTGTTCGCGCTCGCCGCGCCGGTTCTGGCGCTCATCATCGCGCACGCCGCTCCGGCCGAGGCGCAATCGCGCCGCGAGCTCGCGGCCCGGCTGGACGCCGCCGAAGCGCGGCTTGCCGAGATCGAGGACCGGGCCCTGCAGGGCGATCCGGTGGCCGAAACCCTGATGCAGCGCGTCGATGCGCTGGAGCGCGAGCAGCGCGTCCTCACCGGAGAGATTGAACGCCTCGCGTTTGAAAACCGGCGCCTGCGCACCACGGTGGAGCAGATGCAGCGCACGCTCGACGCGCTTCTGGACGGCGGCGCGCCGTCAACCGCCGACCCGCGCGCCGGCGACGGCCCGGCCCTGCTGGAGCCCGGCGAGATCGATTCCGACGATCCGCACGGCGAAGCGCGCGCCGCGAGCGTGCGCCCCCTGCAGGCGCCCGGCGGCCTCGAGCCGGTGCGCCCGCAAGCCGGTTCAGGCGCGCAAGACGACACTGACGAGCGCGCGCCGGCCGATCTCTCCGGCGCCGATGAACCCGCCGATCCCGAGGCGCTGTATCAGCGCGGACGCACGCGCCTTCTGGAAGGCGATTTCGCCGGCGCGCAGGAAGCGTTTGAATCCTTCACCTTCGATCACGGCGATCACGCCCGCGCCGACGAAGCCTGGTACTGGCTGGGCGAAACCCATTTCGTCACCGGCGATCTCGATGCGGCCGCGGACGCCTATATCGCCTCGCTGCGCGCCGATCGCGGCGGTGAACAGGCGCCGGACGCGCTGGTGCGCCTGGGCGCCTCGCTGGCCGGGCTCGGCGAGACCGACCGGGCCTGCCAGGTGCTGGCCACGTTCGGCGCCGAGTTTCCCGACGCCTCGTCCGACTCGCGCCGCAAGGCCGAGCGGGAGCGCGCACGCATCGGCTGCAGCTGATGACGCCCATCGCGCCGCGGATCGGGCTCGCCCTGTCGGGCGGCGGCGATTCCACGGCGCTGCTGCTGGCGTTGCGTGAGGCCGCGCCGGAGCTTGCGCTGTTCACCTATACCGTCGACCACGCCCTGCGCCCGGACAGCGCGCGCGAGGCCCGCGCCGCGGCGGCCATGGCCGAACGCGCCGGAGCGTCGGCCCGCATCCTGACCTGGCCCGACCCCCGCCCGGGGCAGAACCAGGCCCGCCGCGCCCGCCACCGCTTGCTCGCCGAGGCCTGCCGGGCGGACGGCGTCGAGATCCTGTGTCTCGCCCACACGCTTGACGACCGCATCGAGACGCTGCGCATGCGCGCCGCACGCCCCGGGCCCGACACCCGCCTGGCCGGGCCGGGGCCGATCGATCCCTCCCCGGCCTGGCCCGAAGGGCGCGGGCTGACCCTGGCGCGCCCCTTCCTCGGCCTGACGCGCGGGGCGCTGCGGCGCTATCTGGCGCTGCGCGGCGCAAGCTGGATCGAGGATCCCACGAACGCCGACCCCGCCTATGAGCGGGTGCGCCTGCGCCAGGCGCCGCTCAGCGAGGCCGCGCGCCGCCGCCTCCTCGCCGACAGTGACGCGGCGCGGGCCGGGCTCGAGGCGGACCGCCGGCGCGCCGCCGCCCTGATCGGCGCTGCGGTCGGGCTCGACGCCTGGGGCGGCGCGCGGATC
>JBKHAZ010000286.1:0-2971 GCA_046542605.1 Oceanicaulis sp.
CGGTCCCGCCGGGCGAGACCGTGCGCTTCACCGTGCTGCGCGACGGTCGCGAGCGGACCATCCGCGTCGACCTGGCCGAGCGTCCGGGCGATGAGGCGCTTCAGGACTCCGCGCCCGCGCTGGAGCCGGGCCAGATGCAGATGTTCGGCATGACGCTGGAGGTCCCCGACGACGAGACGCGCGAGCGCCTCGGCCTCGATGAGCGTGGCCTGATCATCGTCGATCTCGAGCCGCAATCGGAAGCCGCCGAGAAGGGCCTGCGCCCCGGCGACGCCATCGTCGAAGCGGTCGGAACCGATGTCACCAGCATTGAGGACTTCCGCTCCGCGGTCGAAGACGCGCGTGAGCGCGGCCGCGCCGCGGTGCTGGTCTACGTGCGAAGCCAGGGCGGGCAGGGGCGCTATGTCGCCCTTGAGCTCGACGCCGAGGAGTAAGCCGTTGCGGGGCGCGCCGGATCGGGAGCCGGCGCGCCTCCGCTTTTTGAACTTTCGTTTGGGAGGCTGAACGCCATGCGCGTTCTCATCGTGGAAGACGACCGCGAGGTCGCCAAGAACATCGCCAAGATGCTGCGCGAGAACGGCCATGTGGCCGACTGCGCCCATGACGGCGAGGACGGCCTTTCGATGGCGCGCGAGGGCGCGTTCGACGTGCTGATCGTCGACCGGATGATGCCCAAGCGCGACGGGCTGTCGATGATCTCCGAACTGCGCGCCGAGGGGGACAAGACGCCGGTCCTCGTGCTCTCGGCCATGGGCGAGGTGGATGATCGCGTCGAGGGCCTAAAGGCCGGCGGAGACGATTATCTGGTCAAGCCCTATGCGCCGTCGGAGCTTCTGGCCCGGGTCGATGCTCTGGCGCGCCGACGCGATCCGGACGCCGCCAAGACCCGTTTGAGCGTCGGCGATCTGGAGATGGATCTCCTGGCGCGTACGGTCAGACGGGGGGACGAAACCATCCTGCTGCAGCCGCGCGAATTTCGTCTTCTTGAATTCCTCATGCGTCATGCGGGCCAGGTGGTGACCCGCACCATGCTGTTGGAAAAGGTCTGGGACTATCACTTCGACCCGCAGACCAACGTCATCGACGTGCACATTTCCCGGCTTCGGTCGAAGATCGACAAGCCGTTCGGGACGAACATGCTGCACACCGTGCGGGGCGCGGGTTACCGTCTGTCGGCGTGACCTGTAACCCGCTCCGGGCGTGAGGCTGACTTGAGCGTACACCACAGCATGCCCCGGCGCGTGCCGGCCTTCATGCGGACCACCGCTTTCAGGCTGACGCTGCTGAGCGCCGGCCTGTTCGCGTTGTCGAGCCTTCTCATCCTCAGCCTGGTCTACGCCGCCTCCGTGGGCGCCGCCATGCGCCGCGCGGACGCCGCCATCAGCGAGGAGATCGCCCGTATCGAGGCGCGTTTCGACGCTGGCGGCGTACAGGCGGCCAACCGATACATCGTGCAGCGCTCGGTGGGCGGCGGGGAGTTTCTCTATCTGCTCCTGGGTGAGGACGGCCGGCGTATTTCCGGCAACATCTCCGGATTGCCCGCGGCCATGCCCGACGAAGAGGGACGGGTGCGCTTCGTTTACGACCGCGCGCCCGCCGACGGCGTGCAGGGCGGAGAAGACGGGCGCGATGCGCGCGGTCGCATCGTCAACCTCGCCACCGGTCAGGACCTGTTCGTCGGGATCGACGTGGAGGAGGAGAGCCGCTTCGTCGGCGAGACGCTGAACGCGGTCCTCATCGCCTCCCTCGTGGCGCTGGCGCTGGGCCTGGTGTCGGGCTCGGTCGTCTCGCGCCGGTTCGCACGTCGGCTGGAGGCGATCAACATCGCCTCGCGCGCGGTCATGGCCGGGCGCCTCGACACCCGTGCGCCGCGCACCTATTCTGGCGATGAGCTTGACGAGCTGTCGGGCAATTTCAACGACATGCTCGACCGGGTGGAGCGGCTCATGCAGCGCATGCGCTCGGCCGGGGATTCCATCGCCCATGATCTGCGCCTGCCGCTGACGCGCATGCGCGGACGGCTGGAGGCCGCCATCGTGGAGGCCGGTGATCTCGAAGCGCGCGAGGCCGCGCTCGCCCAGGCTGTGGCCGATGTCGACGAACTTCTGAAGACCTTCAACGCGGTGATGTCGCTCTCGCGGCTGCAGACGGGCGAGCGCCGCCGGGCCTTCGAGCAACTCGACCTCTCAAATCTCATCGCCGATGTCGCCGAGCTGTACGAGCCGGTGTGCGAGGAGGAAGGGATGGAGTTCGCCTGCGATTGCGCGCCGGGATTGAAGCTGCTCGGGGATCGCGAGCTGATCGCTCAGGCGATTGCGAACCTGCTGGACAATGCGGTGAAGTACACGCCGTCCGGCGGCGCGGTGGTGCTGCGCGGGCGCAAGACCAGCGATGGGCGGATCGAAATTTCAGTCACCGACACAGGGCCCGGCATCCCCGCCGGCGAACGCGGCCGGGTGCTCGAACGTTTTGTCCGTCTGGAGAAAAGCCGCTCATTGCCCGGTGTCGGACTGGGCCTGTCGCTCGTCCAGGCCATCGCGGAAGTCCACAACGCCGAACTCGTTCTCGACGACGGACCCGGCGTCGCCGAAGGCGGCCACGGGCCCGGCCTCAGGATCGCGCTTTGCTTTGCGAAGGCGAAGTAGGGGGCTCGGCGCCCGCCGCGCGGCACGTTAGCGTCACACCATGACCGGCGCGCTCTCCTCCCGCATCTCCACCCGCCTCCCCGTGATCGACGACGCGCGCGCGCGCCGCGCCCGCGAACGGATCGGCGACGCGGCGTTTGAAGCCTGGGGTGAGGGCGCGGAGTTTCTCGACGCCGTTTTCGCCGCCGCGCCCTATCTCGGCCGCACCGCCGCACGGCGCGCCGAAACGCTGACCCGGCTCGCGAGCGAGAGCCCGGAGAGCCTGATCGAGGCCGCCTGCGCGGCGGCGCGTGAGGCGGCGTCTTTGGACGAGGCCGGCGCCATGC
>JBKHAZ010000029.1:0-16363 GCA_046542605.1 Oceanicaulis sp.
AAGATCCGCGTCGCCATCGGCAACGGGCTGCGCCCCGACGTCTGGCCGCGCTTCGCCGAGCGCTCCGGGATCGAGCGCATCATCGAGTTCTACGGCGCCACGGAGGGCAATGTCGGACTGATCAATCTGGACTCCAGGCCCGGCGCCATCGGGCGCGTCCCGCCCCATCTCGCCAAGCGGTTCAACATCAAGCTCGTGGCGTTCGACACCGAGGCCGAAGAGGTGATTCGAGACGAAAACGGGCGCTGCATCGAGTGCAAGCCCGGCGAGGTGGGCGAGGCGATCGGGGAGATCCGCCCTGACGACGCGCGCTACCGCTTCGACGGATACCAGGACGAAGAGGCCACCAAGAAGAAGATTCTCATCAACGTCTTCTCCGACGGCGACGTGTATTTCCGCACCGGCGACCTGATGAAGCGCGACACGCAAGGCTATTTCTATTTTGTCGACCGGATCGGCGACACCTTCCGCTGGAAGTCTGAAAACGTCTCCACCAACGAGGTGGCCGAGGCGCTGGGCGTGTTCGACGGTGTGATCCAGGCCAATATCTACGGCGTGGAAGTGGGCGATTACTCCGGCAAGGCGGGCATGGCCGCGCTGATCGTCGACGACAAGTTCGACCTGCAGGCCCTGCGCGCCCATGTGCACCGCGAGCTGCCCCACTACGCCCGGCCGCTCTTTGTGCGCATCCACACCGAGGCGCCCAGCGAGCACACCACCGGCACCTTCAAGCTGAAGAAGGCCGACCTGGTCAAGGAAGGCTGGGACCCGGAGAAGGTGAACGAGCCGCTGTATCTCGATGATCCGGACGAAAACGCCTATGTGGAGCTGACGCCGGAATTGCGCGCGCAGATCCTGTCCAACAAAAAGCGCGTATGATGCGCCCGCTCGATCCGGAAGGCGTGCTGGCGTTCTGGTTCGACGAAGCGGGAGCGAAACGCTGGTTCGCCGTGGACCCGGCCTTCGACGCGGCGGTGCGCCGGCGGTTCGGCCCGGCCTGCCATCATCTGCGCGCGGCGCGCAGCCTGGCCGGCCATCCCTGGCTGGTGGAGCCGGACAGCGCGCTGGCGCTGGTGATCCTTACCGATCAGGCGCCGCGCAATATCTGGCGCGGCTCCAACGCCGCCTTCAGCCTGGACGCGGCCGGGCGCGAGGCGGCGCAGACCATGCTGGCCGCAGGCTTCGACTGGGCCCTGAGCGAGGACCGCCGCGCCTTCGTCTACATGCCGCTGATGCATTCAGAAGATATCGAGGACCAGGCGCTGTGCGTCGCCTTGTGCGAGGAGCGGCTGGCGCCGGGCGGCCAGACCGCCCGTCACGCCCGGGCGCACATGGACCTGATCGCACGCTTCGGGCGCTTTCCCCACCGTAACGCCGCGCTCGGTCGGCGCAGCACGCCGGCCGAGACCGCGTTTCTGAACGGCGGCGGCTACGCGCCCGGCGCGAAACGCCCGGCAAAATCGGCCTGAGGGCAGGGTCGGCCGGGTGTCTGTATGTTAAAGCGCTGATTTTATGGGGCTTTGGTCTGGCCTGGCGCTTGCTCCGGCGGGGGCGAACCTGTCAGGAGCTCCCATGTCCGCCGCGCGTCCCTCCCGCATCACCCCCGCCGATATCCGCAGCATCGCCTTCACTCTGGTGGACCGCCACGGCGCCCAGGCCCTGGGCTACGCCGACCAGGCCGTGTGCGAGCTCGACGGAAAAGGCGAGCAGGAGAGCGCCGACGCCTGGCGGGCGCTGAGAAGCGAGATCGAGGACGCGCTGGTGGGCCGCATCGACCGCGATGCGCGGGTCAGCGTGCATTGACGCCGTCAGGCCGCATTGACAAAACCGGCGCCAACGGCCAAATCCGCTGGTCAACCAAGTGCTCCAAAAAGGTCTCCCGTTCGATGACCTATATCGTCACCGACGCCTGCATCAAATGTAAGTTCACCGACTGCGTGGAGGTCTGTCCTGTGGACTGCTTCTACGAAGGCGAGAACATGCTCGTCATTCACCCCGACGAGTGCATCGATTGCGGCGTGTGCGAGCCGGAGTGTCCGGTGGAGGCGATCAAGCCGGACACCGAGGACGACAAGGACGGCAAGTGGCTGGCGTTGAACTCCGAATACGCGGCGAAATGGCCCAACATCACGGTCAAGAAGGACGCCCCGCCCGACGCGGAGAAGTACGAGACCGAGACCGGCAAGCTGGAGAAATATTTCTCGCCCCAGCCCGGCTAGGCGCGTCTCGCTTGCTGCGAATAGCTGAATTCACAATATGTTAAGCCTGTCTTAAGCGCCGTCCGGGCGCGGACGGTGTTCGCGAACGCAGCAAATTGCTTTTTTGCAAATTTTGTGATAGCTTAATGACTTCGGTTGCGCGTTGACCGTATCACTCAGGACGCAGGAACGCCTTGATCTGACCCACCGACAGACTGTCCGGCCAGCCCGCCCCGATGGGGCGCGGTTCGGAGTGTCTGCGTGTCTGGGCCGTCGCGTTCCCGAGCCGTCGTGAGACGGGACGCATCGGACAGGCTCGCCCGGGCGCATCGCCCGCGGTCGATAACTAGAGAGCATCCATGACCAAAAAAACCGCCAACGACAACAAAACGTTCAAAAAAGGCGACCACATCGTCTATCCCGCCCACGGCGTGGGCCGGGTGACCGGCGTGGAGAAGGAGACCGTCGCCGGCTTCGACATCGAGGTCTATGTCGTCTCCTTCGAGCAGGACAAGATGACCCTGCGCGTGCCGACCGCGAAGGCGTCGGCCCAGGGCATGCGTCCGTTGGCGAACGAGGACGTGCTCAAGGATGCGCTGAAGACCCTGAAGGGCAAGCCCAAGGTCAAGCGCACCATGTGGTCGCGCCGCGCCCAGGAATACGAGGCGAAGATCAATTCCGGCGATCTGATCTCCATCGCGGAGGTCGTGCGCGACCTGCACCGCCAGGAAGATCAGCCCGAGCCCTCGTATTCGGAACGCCAGCTCTATGAATCCGCGCTTGACCGCATGGTCCGCGAAGTCGCCGCCGTGGAGAAGGTCGACCGCGACAAGGCGCTGGAGATGCTCACCACCACGCTGACGAAGAAGGCCGCCTAAAGCACGCCGTCGTCGCGACGCGTTCAGCCCCGTCCGGGTCGCCCGGGCGGGGCTTTTTCATGGCCGGTCTCCGCCCCGGATCATCGCAACGTGCAGCGGGCATGAACAAAATGCGGCGCAAAGGTGAACCGGGTTCACCCCGGGCCCGTACAACCGGTCAAAGCAACACGGAAAGAAGAGAGAGGCGCTTCCATGACCACACGCCCCGCGCCCGCCCGCACGCCCGATCCCGATCGCCGGTTCATGAAGAAGGCGATGGAGGCGCCGCTGCTTGAGCGTGAGCACGAACTCGCGCTCGCCACAGCCTGGAGAGAAGACGGCGATGAGAAAGCGCTTCATGAGCTGACGACGGCGTATATGCGCCTGGTGGTCGCCGTGGCGGCGAAGTTTCGCCATTACGGCCTGCCGTTTCCTGATCTCGTCAGCGAAGGCAATATCGGCCTGATGCAGGCCGCGGCCCGTTTCGAGCCGGAGCGCGGCGTGCGCTTCTCCACTTACGCCAGCTGGTGGATCCGCTCGGCGATCCAGGACTATGTGCTGCGCAACTGGTCGATCGTGCGCACCGGCACCACGGCGGCGCAGAAATCGCTGTTCTTCAATCTTCGCCGCCTGCGCGCGCTCATCAAGGATGTGGGTTCCGGCGCGCTGACGCCGGAAAACCGCGCCTATGTCGCCCAGGCTCTGAAGGTGGGCGAGGACGATGTGGAGCACATGGCTTCGCGCCTGGCTGCGGTGGACCGGTCGCTCAACGCGCCCTTCACCGAAGATGGCGACGGGGAGTGGCAGGACCTGCTCTCCGACGAGAACCCGGACCCTGAAACGGTGGTCATGGGCGAGCGCGACTCCTCCAAGCGCAATGAATGGCTGCTCGACGCCATGGGCGCGCTGACCGAGCGCGAGCAATTGATCATCCGCGAGCGGCGCCTGCGCGAGGACTCGGTGACGCTTGAAAAGTTGGGTGAGCGCCTCGGCATCTCCAAGGAGCGCGTGCGCCAGATCGAGCATCAGGCGCTGGGCAAGCTGAAAAAGGCCCTCACCGAAGCGGTGGGCGATCCCGAGGAAGCCGGGCTGATCCCGCAGATCTGACCCTCCCCGCCTTTTTCAGCAAAAGTGGAACCGGTTTTGCGGGTCGAAAAGGCGGTGCTCCAATCGCCCCCGCCGCCAAAATCGGAACCGGCTGGCGGCCTGGGAAGGCGGCGCGCCCAACCGCTAGCGCAGCCGCCGCGGCTCGGGGGCGTCCACCAGCTCGACCTGGGCGGGGTGGGTGAGGCTGATGGCCGGGCCGTTGGTCTCGTAAAGCCAGCCGCGCACGCGGATGCGCGCGCCTTCAAGGCTCATCAGATCGATGCCGGCCTCTTCGAACACCGCCCGGCTCCGCCGGTCGGCGGTTGCGGTGAAGTCGCTGCGCCAATCAAGTCCGAAATTGACAAAGGCCCGGCCGTCGCGCGCCTCGCCGGTGTCCGCCACGAGTCCCTCCACGATCACCGCGCTGTCGAGAAGTTGCGCCAGCGCGTTGGGGTCCGGGCCGTGGACGGCGAATACGCCCGTCGTCCAGCCGCCGGCGCGCGCGGCGCGCGCCTCGGCTTCGGCGGCGAACAGGATGGCGTGATCCACCAGATCGCCGTCGCGCGGCCAGACGATCAGGTGACCCTCGCGCACCAGAGTATGCGCCAAATCGCCTTCCGGCGTCGCCGCGCGCACGACACGCCGGTCGAACCGGTCGCGCTCCGGCTCGGCCCCAGGGCTGAGCCGCACCGCCGCGCCCGCCCGCTCAAGGCGCTCCATCAAGGCGATGCGCCCGGCCGAAACCGCAGCACCGTTCCTGTCGCGGTCCGGTCCGGTGACGCCGGCGAGCACCACGTTGTCGATCCCCGCTTCGGTCTCCACGGTGAAGCTGTGGGCGGAAAACACCTGCTCGGCGCGCGCCGGCGCGCCCGGCGGCGCAGTGTCCGGCGCACAGGCGCACACCAGGGATAGTCCGCCGATCGTGGCGTACAGAGGCCGCAACCAGCGCGCCATAACGCGCAATGTCCATTCTGGTTCCATCAGTAATCATTCTAACGGGAATATAATTATAAGGATAATCCTATAAAGGCGCCCGGTCCGCAAGTCACGTCCATGTCATATTCGGGCGCGGTCTTTCATTTCTTTTGCTTCACCCGTAAGGTTCCCTCCATCTCGCATGCGCGCGCTTTCGCCCCGGACCGGTCCGCCCGGTCCGATTTGACCCGCGCGCGTGCGTGCAAGCAAGGCAGGGAGGCCCCGAGCCGGTATGAGCACCACCACGACCACCCCGGATTCGCCGCTGCGTGATACGGACCGCCAGGATTACGGCGACGATCCCACCGCCCTTCGCGACACCGACCTCTACAAGGAGGAATATGTGCGGGGCTTCGTGGAGAAGTGGGACGATCTCATCGATTGGGATGCGCGCGCGACGAGCGAAGGCCGGTTCTTCATCGACCTGTTGAGGGAGCGCGGCAAGGAGACCGTGCTCGACGCCGCGACCGGGACCGGGTTTCACTCGGTCCAGCTGCAGAAGGCCGGCTTTCAGGTCACCAGCTGCGACGGGTCGGCGGAAATGCTGGCCAAGGCCTTCGAAAACGGGCGTCAGCGCGGGTTGATCCTGAACACCGTCCACGCCGACTGGCGGTGGCTGAACCGGGACCTGCCCGGAAAATATGACGCCATCGTGTGCCTTGGAAACAGCTTCACCCATCTGCATGACGAGGGCGACCGCCGCCGGACGCTGGCCGAGTTCTACGCCGCGCTCAAGCATGACGGTGTGCTGATCATGGATCAGCGGAACTACGACGCCATCCTCGATCGCGGCTTCAAGTCGAAGCACAAGTATTACTATTGCGGCGACCAGGTCACCGCCGAGCCCGAATATGTCGACGATCATCTCGCCCGGTTCAAATACGAGTTCGCCGACGGGTCGAAATATCACCTCAACATGTTTCCGCTGCGCAGGCGCTATCTCGTCGACCTGATGCGGCAGGTCGGGTTCACCCGCGTGAAGACCTATGGCGACTTCCAGGAAACCTACGAGGACGACGAACCGGACTTCTACATCCACGTGGCGGAGAAGGCGTATGACGGCTGAGTATCGCGCGGCGGCGAAGACCGCCGAGGACTATTACGACAGCGCCGATGCGGACGCCTTCTACGCTGCGGTGTGGGGCGGCGAGGACATTCATGTCGGCCTTTACGAACGCGAGGACGAGGACATCGCCGCAGCGAGCGCGCGCACGGTGCGCCACATGGCGGACCGGCTGGAGACGCTGAAGCCCGGCGCGGCCGTGCTCGATCTCGGCGCCGGCTATGGCGGCGCGGCGCGGCATCTGGCGCGCGAGCACGGCGCGCACGTCACCTGCCTCAACCTGTCCGACAAGGAGAACGCTCGAAACCGCGAACTCACCGCCGCGCAGGGGCTGGCGGAGCGCGTCGACATCGTTCACGGCGCGTTTGAGGAGATTCCCTTTCCCGACGGACGCTTCGACATTTTATGGAGTCAGGACGCCATCCTGCATTCCGGCGATCGGGGCCGGGTGCTGGACGAGGCGGCGCGCGTGCTCAAGCCCGGCGGCGAGTTCATCTTCACCGATCCCATGCAGGCCGACGACGCCGACGATATGAACAAGCTCAAACCCATCTATGCGCGCATCCATCTGCCCAATCTCGCCAGCATCGCTTGGTACGAGGCGGAGCTGAACCGGCGCGGCCTGGAGACGGTGCGGATCGAGCGGCTCACCGGCCAGCTGCGCACCCACTATGCGCGCGTGCGCGAAGAGCTGGAACGGCGCCGCAACGCGCTGAACGGCCGGATCAGCCGGCAATACGCCGAGCGCATGCTCGACGGGCTTGGCCACTGGGTCGACGGAGCCGAGGCCGGCCAGCTGGCGTGGGGCGTGATGCATTTCCGCAAGTCCTGAAGCCGGCCAAGCCCAGCGCAGGGGAATTATCCCCGGCCGGCTCGGCCGCTCTTCATTGACCCTTAAGACGAACGGCCGCGAGGTGAAGCGCTCGCGGCCGGTTTCGTGTCGGCCGCTGTTCCGGGGCGGAGACCGTCATGTTCGCCATCATCGCCGCCGCGGCGGCCGCCGCGCTCGCTGACGCCGAAGCCGCCCCGCGCATGGAGGCGTGGCCGGGCGATGCCGGCCGGATCGAGGCCTGGCCCTCGCGCGAGCACGTGGTGGAGCTCCTCCATCATGACGGGCGCATCCTGGCTCCGGTGCATATCGAGGGGGTGGGCGAGCGCCTCTTCATCCTCGACACCGCCGCCGGCGCCTCGCTGATCTCCTCGTCCCTGCGCGACGCGCTTCAGCTGGATCCAGCCGAGGTGCGGACCCGCAGGGTGCGCGGCGCCACGGGGGTGACGCGCCTGGATTACGTGCGCCTCGCCGGCCTGCGCTTCGGGGATGTGCACGCGCGAGGCCTCTGGACGCTGGTGGGCGATCTTGACGAGTTTGCGCCGGCGGACGGGCGCGAGGTCGCGGGTATTCTGGGCGTGGACATCCTGGCCCGGCGCGATCTGCGGCTTGATCTCGCCGAGGGCGTGCTGACCTTGCGAAGGCCGCTTCTCGCGCGCGGCGGAGCGTCCGGCGTGCCGTTTCATTCCGAGGCGCAGGCCGGGTTCGTGCAGTTCACCGCCGAGCTCAAGGGCGCCCCCGTGGCCGCCGTGCTCGACACCGGCGCGCGCTCGGGCACGTTGAACTGGGCCGCGGCCCGGCTCGCGGGGCTGACGCCGGACAGCGCCTCGCTCGTGCGCACCGGCGCACGCAGCGCCGGCATAGACGGGGTGGGCGTGGAAAGGGTCGAGGCGCGCATGGACGGGCTGTGCGTCGGCCGGGCCTGCTTCAACGGGGCGCCGGTGCGCATCGCCGACCTGGCGGTCTTCGGCCTTGTGGGCGCGGACGGCGGCGCGGGGCCCTCCATGCTGGTGGGCGCCGACGTGCTGGCGGTCTGCCCGGCCGAAATCCTCTATAGCCAGAGCGTTCTGCGCCTGTGCGAGGGCTGAGCGCCGGCCCCGAAGCGGGCCCGGGACCGGCGCTGGGCTAAAGCAGCAGCTCGGCGGCGAAGAAGGCGAAGAACGCCCCTACGCCAAGCAGGATCGAGGCGAACCACAAGGTCGCCCCGCCAATGGCGCGCATGCGCGCGCAGGCTTTCGCCTTCGCTGCATCGGCCGGGCACGGGGCGTTGCGCGTGGCCCAGCGCGCATACCAGGCGCCCGCCAGCAACAGGGCGGCGAGCGAAAACACCCAGCCCTTGTTGGCGGACAGGAAGATCAGTCCCGGTACGTTGCCGGCGAGTCCGGCCATGACCGCGCCGGCCCCGATCGTGACCAGCAACGCCGGCAAGGCGCAGCAGATCAGCGTCGAGGCGCTGGCGAACAGGGCGAGCGCCGGAGCGGCGGTTTCGCGGATCGCCAGACGCATTTACGCGCCCGACCCGCGGCGGATCGCCACCGTTTCATAGCCGGACCGGGTCACGAGATCGGCGATCACGGCGTCATCGAGACTGCGGTTTGCGTGAACGACGAGCTGCAGGGTCTTGGTGTCCAGATCCACATGGACGGCGGCCACCTCGTCGCGGCGCCCGAGGGTGCGGGTCATGGCGGTGGCGCAGAAGTCGCAGACCATCCCGTTGACCTCGGCGATCACGAGCGACCCGCCGTCGGCCAGAGCCGTCTGGATGTCGGTGTGAAGTGTGGGAGCGAGGATTTCCCCCCCTTGGGCGTGATCCTCCGCGTGGCCGGCATGCTGGGCGTGCGAGGCCGCGGAGCCGGCCAGCACGAGGGCGGAGGCGGTGATGAAGGTCCGGATCATGAGAAGCTCTCCTTTGAGCCTTAGAAGCGATAGATGAAGCTGGCGAAGGGTTCGTCGTCGGCCGGCGTGTAGCCGAGCTCGAGCAGAAGCGGGCCCTTGAAGAAGCGGACGAGCGGCGTGACCGTCACCGGCTCGCGGCGTTCGGGCCGTTGATCGACCTCCAGCATGAGCCAGGTGTGCAGATCGCCGAAGTCGCCCACATAGGGCGCGACCCCTACGCGGGCCGCCTGCATGGCGTCGCCGCCGGCGCCGAAGTCCGACAGGCGCGCCTCGTAGGAGACGAACCAGCGCCGGGTCTCCCAGTCCGCCATCAGCCCAAGAAAGCCGGCGGCTTCGGCGTCCATGGGATTGGCGTCGATCCCTTCGGCCACGCCGGCCCCGGCGTAGCCGTAGAGATTGCCCTGGCTGTCAGGCGCGAACCAGCGCTTGACCAGATGGGTGGCCTGCACGCCGTTGAACAGGACGTCGCTCTCGCGCATCCATTCGGTTCGATAGCCCAGCGACCATTCATGGTGGGGAGTGTAGTGGGTGAGCAGCGCCGTGCTTTCACGGTCGCTTTCGCCGATCACCGTCCAGCCGCCCTCATAGGAGACGGGACGGGCGTCGGCCGCCGCGCCCGCAAGGGCGCAGGCTGCGGCCAGCGCGAATGTACGCATGGGATGTCCTTCGCTGCGAAAATTTGACGCGTAGCTTGAGCTTTAGACGCGTACGGCTTTCGGAGGCGGAGGTTCGAAGGTGATGGTGAGCGCCGAGGCGGTGGCGGGTGTGTACGCGCGCACCAGCCCGGGGGGAGCGGCGACAGGCTCGGCGGCGGGGTCGGCGAGCACGACGGTCAGCAGCGCGCAATCGGCGCACGCGGCGCCGCCGGCGCAGCACGGACTCGACCCGTCGGCCGGTTGCGGCTCGGTCTCTGCTCCGACAGCGGTCTCGCCGTGGCACGGCTCGTCCGTTTCATGGCCGCCCGGCATGGAGTGCCCCGGCGTCCCGGCCGCCACCCCATGCGCCTCGGCCGCCTGGGCGGAGGGGCACGCGCCCGTCCCGGCCGCCATAAGGGCCAAGACGGCGAGGATGGAGAGCAGCCGGTTCATGACCGTCACAATGAGCGGGCCGCTCCCTCGATGCAAGCCTCCGCCGCCGGCCCGCCGGCTAGAACCGCGCGTTCAGGCGCACCCAGGCGCCGGCGCCGGGGCCGGGCAGGCGTTCGCCGGCCGGCACGCCCAGGCCGGAATTGCGATTATAGCCGCCAAGATGATCGCGCCAGGGCTGGTCGAGCAGATTGTCCACCCCGGCGGAGATCAGGACGTCCTCGTTCAAAGCAAACTCGCCGAACAGGTTGAGCACGACATGGCCCGGCGTCTTCTGTTCCGAATTCTCCGCGGAAACCCGCGTCTGCTCGGCCACCGCCACCGTCTCCAGCGTCGCTGACCAGGCCGCAACCTCATAGGTCAGCCCGGTGCGCAGGCGCGCCGGCGCGATCCGGTAGAGATCGTCGTCCACATCGGTGCGCTCGCCGCGGGTCAGGCTGAACACGCCGTCTATGCGCCAGTTTGCGGCGACCGCGGCGCCGAAGTCGGCGTCCAGCCCGTATAGGCGGGCGTCCACATTGGAGAATCGCAGCGGGGTGGGATCGCCGTTCATGGCCGAGACCATCTCCAGCGGCGTGTCCACCAGGCCGGGGGTGACCGGTTCGGCCGGGGCGCCCTGGATGTAATCCTCGATCCAGCTCACATGCAGCGTCGGGCGCAGATAGGCGCGCCTGGACGCGACGTCGAAGCCGGCCTCCAGGCTCGTGGCGGTCTCCACGTCCAGATCGAGATCACCGACATAGGTGTTGCCGTCTGCAAGCCCGCCGCTCGCCGGCGTGGGCAGCCAGGCGAAACGCTCAAGATAATTCGGCGCACGCGACTTGAGCGCGATCGAGCCGCGCCAGGCGAAGGCGTCGCCGACCGGGCGAAGCGCGCGCGCCAGGAGATCGACGGTCACCGCGTCCCAGCTGCGATCGGCGCCGGTGTAGGCGTTCGCCAGCATGCGCGGACCCATGGGCAGCGCCGGGCCGAGGCGCGGTTCGCCGGCTTCGGCCTCGTGCGCGTCCAGGCGTGCGCCGAGATGGAGCTCCAGACCGTTCGCCGGGCCTTCCCATTCGGCGAAGGCTCCGGTGCGCGCGATCTCGATGCCGGGCGTCGGCGTGACGAAGAAGTCCGGATTGGCCGGGTTGGTGATGGTCACGTCGTGCTCGGACTGCTCGGTGTCGACCCCGAACCGGATCTCGCCGCCGGCGAGATCACGCGCCGCGCCGGCGTTCGCCGAAAAGGTCTCCGCGCCTGCGAAGGTTTCGCGCAGGTCCATCATCATCGGCGCCGGGCGCAGGGTGAAATTGTCCATGGCGTGATCCACGCGGGCATGGCCGATCCCGGCTTCGAACCGCCAGTTCCCGGTTTCGTAGTCGATCCCGGCGCGCGTGGTGTCGGTGTCGAAGAAGCGGATGTCCATGGGGAAGGGCGGGTTGCCGGTCAGCCCGGTCTCCTGGCGGCGCCAGTCCAGCGTCAGCTCCAGCCCTTGGGAGGGTCTGACGGCGTAGCCGATCCCGTAGACCGCGCGCTCGTGCCCGGTCCCGATCAGCGGCCCTCTGGGGGTGTCGAGATCGCCGCCGGTCTCGAACGAGGCGAGGATCTGCAGGCGCTGGCGCGCCGTGGCGATTCCGGCGACGCCGCCGGCCGCGACGCTTTCATCCACGCTGCGCGCGATGACGGTGAGGTCGCCGGAGACGACCGGCGCATCCCCCGCGGCGTAGGGGATCGATTTGAACACCGCGTTCGCGCGCGCCGAGATCGCCGGGCCGGCGCTCACCGGGGCGGGGCCGCGCGTCAGTTCGATACGGTCCAGGAGCGGGGCCGGGGCGTAGTGCAGCGGCGGGTCCATGAGGTTCGGTCCGCCCGACGCGAAGCGCTGGCCGTCGACGGCGACGGCGATACGCGGGCCGAACAGGCCGCGATACTGCACCTGGCCGGACAGCGCGCCGTTATCGATCAGCGCGGCTCCAGGCAGGCGCGCCGCAAGGCCGGCGGCGTCCGGTGCGCCGGCCGGCGCGTCGAGCACGGCGATTTCGCCGGCGCTTTCGTCAGGCGCACGGCCTGTGACGGTGATCACGTCCATCCAGCCGGAGCGGGTCTGGGGTTGAGTGGTTTCGGCGTCTTGCGCACCGGCGGACAAGGCGAGCGCGGCGGCGCTCAGCAAAAGTGCGGAGGTCATAGGATATCCATGCGTCTGACCGGCGCAGGGTGCGCCGAAGAAGCGCCCGCGGCGGGCGCGTTGGATGCGGGGTCAGACGGGGGCGGGCGGCGCACGCAGGCCCACAGGCGGGCCGGCCGAAAGCCGGCGTCCGGCCCGATCGAGGCGGGCGCGCCGGTCGGCGGGCGCCACGGCGAACCGAACGGGAGCGGCGCCGGCCGCCTCGGGAAGCGCGGCGGCGTGGACCAGCGCACAGATCGGGCAGTCCTTGTGCGCGGTTTCCGGCGCGCCGCCGTCAAGCCCGGCGAGCGCGGCGAGCTCCTCGAACAGAGCCAGCGCCTCTGCGTCCGGCGGCTGTTGAGAGCACATGAGGTGCGCCGCGTCATGGCCCGGCCCGGCCCGGCCATGGCTCGCCATGGCGCCGGCGGCGAACACCTGCAGCGCTATGAGCGCGGCGGCGAGAGGGCGCAGCAAAGCTGTCATGCGGGTAACTCTATAACGGTTCTCCCACCGTCTGCGCCAGTGTTTCCCGACGGGGACATGCCGTTCCGGGCGCACGTGAAACCAAGGAGCGCGCCGGTCCTGCCTGGTTTCACCGCGAGCGCGGCGCCGGAGGCTGCGCAGGGGTTCGCAAAGGGCTCAAGGAACAATATTCTAAGGTTGTTCTTGCGCGTTAAACAATCTTTAGACACTCTCTCGCGGCCTGCACTCCGCAGGTGCAACACACGGGAGGATGATCATGGCGAAAATCCGCACGCTGGAGGTCGGCGCGGACAAGGGCGCCCAGTTCTGGGCTTATATTTCACCGTCCAACGACACGGCGAAGATGCTCACCGACTGGGAGATCACGCTCACCCAGAAGGACGGAAACTGGACCGGAAAGATGAGCAAGTCCGGCGATCAGCAGCTCCAGACACCCGGCCTGTCGGGCGTGTTCGACGTGAAGGTCGTCGCCAGCGGCTCCGGCTGGGGTCCGGTCGAGCTGGAGCCGAAGGGCTCGCCGGCCGATGTGGGGTGCAATGCCAACTGCGCCTCGATGGTCGGGATCGTGGCCGACGAGGGCGGCGGCGGCGCCACCTACTGGACGACATGGGACGCGATCTGCAGCCAATAGGCCGGCGGGAAGCGCGACGGAAAAACTCCCGGGCCGGCCGGCCCGGGGGTTTGGTCGTCTGCGGCCGGGCCTACCCGCCGAAGCGGTGGCGGTCGCTGACGTTCAGGGACTGGTTCGGCAGGGTGGTCTCACACCCGCCAGGCGGTGTCGCCACGCTGTCCACTCGGGTGTGATTGACGCGGATGATGGTGTGGCGCAGAAGGCCCCGGCGGCGAGGTCAGCGCCTGCTGATGGTTGAACTCGAAGCCCAGAAGGCGGGACTCCTCAATGGTCACGAAGCCCGATCTTTCATTGATATCGATGCCGTTGACGGTGATGTCTTGGAATTCCTGGGCCGCGCTGACCTTGTCGATCGACGTGTAGAACGCGCCGTGATCGCGCCGGCGATGTCGAGGCCGAACGCGCCGGAGTCGAAGTCCTTACGGAAGGCGGCGTCGATCCGGTCCATCCTCGAACTTGTTCTCCACCCGCGCCGCCCTGGAGGGCTGGGAGCGGCCCGATCCTGACCGGCGAACCTGTGGCGGACGCTATGGGTGATCTTCTATGAATAGATTGGCTCTATAAGGGCGATCGCAATTCCCAGTGTGACAGTGGGGGCTCTTTCGTGAGACGGTGTTGACCTCAGGCGCCGCTGCGCGCTGCGCTTCAGCCGGATCACGGGAGGTCCCCATGGATGATCAAGCCCAATGCCCCTTCGCTCACACCGCGCCCAGTCAGGGCCGTCAGAACCGCGATTGGTGGCCGAAATCGCTGAACCTTTCCATCCTCACCCATGGCGGGGTGAGCCCCAGCCCGCTTGACACGCACTTCAACTACGCCGAGGCGTTCAAGGACCTCGATCTCGACGCGGTGAAGGCCGACCTCACCGCGCTGATGACGGACTCCAAGCCCTGGTGGCCGGCCGATTACGGCCATTACGGGCCGTTCTTCATCCGCATGGCCTGGCACGCCGCGGGCACCTACCGCATCAGCGACGGCCGGGGCGGAGCGAGCTCGGGCGCGCAGCGCTTCGCGCCGCTCAACTCCTGGCCGGACAACGCCAATCTGGACAAGGCGCGTCGCTTGCTCTGGCCGATCAAGCAGAAATACGGAAACAAGCTCAGCTGGGCCGATCTGATGGTGCTCGCCGGCAATGTCGCGCTCGAATCCATGGGCTTTAAGACCTTCGGATTCGCCGGCGGCCGCGAGGACATTTTCGAGCCGGAGACCGACGTCTATTGGGGCACCGAAGCTGAATGGCTGGGCGACCAGGACCGCTATTCCGGCGACCGCTTCCTGGAGCAGCCTCTGGCCGCCAGCCATATGGGCCTGATCTACGTGAACCCGGAAGGCCCGCGCGGCGAGCCCGATCCGGTCAAGGCCGCCCACGATATCCGCGTCACCTTCTCGCGCATGGCGATGAACGATGAGGAGACCGTGGCGCTGATCGCGGGCGGTCACACCTTCGGCAAGTGCCACGGCGCGGCCGACGCCGACGTGGGTCCGGAACCGGAAGGCGCCGACATCGCCAGCCAGGGCTTCGGCTGGACCAACGCCCATGGGCTCGGCCACGGCGCGCACACCCACACCTCCGGTCTGGAGGGCCCGTGGACCCAGGAGCCGATCACCTGGACGAACCGCTATTTCGAAAACCTGTTCTCCTATGAGTTCAAGCTGACCAAAAGCCCGGCGGGCGCCTGGCAGTACGAGCCGGAGAGCCAGGATCAGCTCGCCCCGCCCGCCCATGACGAGGGCGAGGTGAACACGATCATGCTCACCACCGATCTGTCGCTGCGCATGGACCCGGACTATGAGCCGATCTCGCGCCGCTTCTACGAAAATCCGGATGAGTTCGCCGACGCCTTCGCGCGCGCCTGGTTCAAGCTCACCCACCGCGACATGGGGCCGAAGAGCCGCTATCTCGGCCCGGAGGTCCCCGAGGAGGACCTGATCTGGCAGGACCCGGTTCCGGCCGTGGATCACCCCCTGATCGACGAGGCGGACGCCAAAACGCTTAAACACCAGATCCTTGAGGCCGGGATCGATCCGGCCGACCTGATCTTCACCGCCTGGGCGGCGGCCTCGATCTATCGCGATTCCGACAAGCGCGGCGGCGTGAACGGCGCCCGCCTGCGCCTGGCCCCGCAGAAGGACTGGGAGGCCAACGAGCCGGCGCGCACCGGTCCGGTTTTGACGATGCTGGAGCAGGTGAAGGCCGATTTCGACAGCAAGGGGGCGAAGACGGTCTCGCTGGCCGACCTGATCGTGCTCGCCGGCGACGCCGGGGTCGAGCAGGGCGCGAAGCGGGCCGGCGTCGAGATAGAGATCCCGTTCACGCCAGGCCGCACCGATGCGACCGATGAGATGACCGATGCGGCGAGCTTCGAGCCCTTGCAGCCCGCCGCTGACGGCTTCCGCAACTTCGTTCATGCCGAGACCACCGTTCCCACCGAGGAGTTGATAGTGGACAAGGCGCGGCTGCTGACGCTCTCCATCCCGGAGATGAGCGTTCTGGTGGCCGGCTTGCGCGTGCTGGGAGCCAATCACGGCGGCAAGGCCCACGGGGTCTTCACCGAGCGGCCGGGCGTGCTGACCAATGATTTCTTTGTCAATCTCCTCGACATGACGACCGCCTGGAAGCCTGTGAACGCGGAAGATAAGGAATTCATCGGGTCGGATCGCGAAACCGGTGAAGAACGCTGGCGGGCGAGCCGGGTGGATCTGGTGTTCGGATCGAACTCCCAGCTGCGCGCCGTGGCCGAAGCCTACGCGCAGGACGACTCGAAAGAGCGCTTCGTGCACGATTTCGCCCGCGCCTGGCGCAAGGTGATGATGCTCGACCGCTTCGACACGCCCGATCAGCGGCTGTAGACAAGAAAAGCCCGGCGCCCCCGCGCCGGGCTTTATTCTCGCGCAAATTTGGACAATCCGCCACATGATCAGATTGGCTTTGACCCAGCGCCCTGATCCGGCCGTGAGTTAGTAGAGTCTGTTCGCCTTTCTTTCTGGGTTGATGTGGGCGGTCAAGGCCCGGTGAACGCAGGCCCCGTCGCGCTGGCAAGTACTCTATCTTTATCTTTAATTATGGGCATTATATAGCGCGAGTTGTGATTAAAGACGGTGAAGCCATTGCATGAT
>JBKHAZ010000287.1:0-2968 GCA_046542605.1 Oceanicaulis sp.
GGGGTGGAAGAGGCGTTGAAGCGGGTCTAGGGCCGGGTGAGAGTCCGGCCGGTCTGAGATCTTGCGCGGATTTTCATACGCCGCAACGAATGGCGCCGGTAGAGCGGGCGCCCTTGTCCCGGTTCGGATATCGGCGGCCGCCTACTGCGACGACGACTACGGCGACCGTGAGCCCGCCCCCGGCCGGAGGGCGGGCCGGCGGGCTTTCGTGGGCGATGTGTGCGCGGCGCACGATGAGAAAGCGCGATCGCCAGCATAGCCCCGCCGGGCGCAGGGGCGGACAAGCGTTGACACGGGTTTGAGCGCGGCGCCGTTTTGTCCGGCTCCGTGACGCAGGCAGTGTCCCGGGGCTTCACCCCGGTCCTTCCTCTGCAGCGAGGGGAGGGGAAAGACGGGAGCCAGCCGGGCCTAGCCGGGCGCGCCCTCGCCGCCGTCTTCGTCGTCCACGTCCGGCGGATCGGCGACCAGCTTGCCCGTCTTCACGTCCACATGGGGGACCGCCTTGCGGGTGAAGGGGATGAGCAAAGTCCCGCCCGGCCCGGCGACTTCGAGAATATCGCCGGCGCCGTAATCCTGGATCGCCTTCACCTTGCCCAGCGCGGCGCCTTCGAGGTCCTCCACCGGCAGGCCGACCAGGTCGGCGTAATAGAATTCGTCCTCTTCAAGCTCGGGCAGCGAGTCGCGCGGCACGTAAAGCTTGGTGCTTTTCATCGCCTGGATTTCTTCACGCGAGCGGCGTTCCTTGAAACTCGCCACCACAAGCCCGTTGGGTCCCGGTCTCGCCCGCACCGGGGTCAGCAGCACCGCGCCGGTTTCGTCCAGGAACGCCCCATAGGTGCACACCGCGCCGGCGTCGCCGAAGGCCTTGATGCGCGCCTCGCCCTTCACCCCGTGAGCGCCTGCGATCGCGCCGATCACCACCAGCTCGCGCTTGGTCATGTCCACCCTCGTCCTTTCCGAAAGTTGTTTCCCGCCTGTCGCGCGAACACGGCGGTGCGTCAATCCTTCAGCGCGTCGCGCACCTTCGCAGCCAGGGTGCGCGCCTCCTCGGCGCGCGCGCTGCCTTTACGCCAGGCCATGCCGACGGCGCGGCCGGCGACGGGTGGATCGAAGGGCTTTATGGCGAGGTCGAGCCGGTCTGCGAGCCCGGCGTCCACCGCAAGGCGCGGCAGGAGCGTCGCGCCGAGACCGGACTTCACCATCTGCACCAGGGTGTGAAGGCTGGTGGCGGCGAAGTCGGAGCGCGCCGCATTCTCGTCGGGCCGGCTGGCCGAGCACACCGCAATGGCGTGATCGCGCAGGCAGTGCCCGTCCTCCAGCAGCAGGAGCGGCTCGCCGGCCAGCTTATCCGGGGTCAGCCGGGCGACGCCGGCCAGCGGGTGATCCGGAGCGGCGGCGAACAGAAACTCGTCCTCGAAAATGGTCTCGGTTTCGATCCCGGCCGCATCATAGGGCAGGGCGATGAGCGCGGCGTCGAGCCGGCGTTCCTTCAACGCGTCCACAAGCCGGTGGGTGAGATCCTCGCGCAGAAACAGCTCCAGCTTCGGCAGGTCGCGGCGCAGGGCCGGCAGGGCCTTGGGCAACAAAAACGGCGCGATGGTGGGGATGACGCCCAGCCGGAACGGGCCGGCGAGGGGCTCGCCGGCGGCGCGTGCGGCGTGAACCAGGTCTTCGGCTTCGGTGAGCACGATGCGCGCGCGCTCCACCGCCGCCTCGCCGGCCGGGGTGAGCGTCGCGCCGCGCGCCCCGCGCTCCACCAGAGTCGCGCCCAGAATGCCTTCCAGCTCCTTGATCCCCGCCGACAAGGTGGGCTGGGTCACGAAGGACGCATCCGCGGCGCGCGAAAACGAGCCGTGATCGGCCAGGGCCTGGAGAAATTTCAATTGGCGGAGTGTGGGCAGCACATTGCTCATGGCTATAGAGATATCCGATGACCCCTCAAGAAACAATCCATTGGTTTTATGGTTCGGAAGGCGCATATAAGGCGGCGACGGCGGAGGGCCAAGCCCCGCGAACACCAAGGCCCCCACGCCGCAATCAGCGCCGGTCAAGGCGCACACACGGTTTACAGGATAGGAGACAGACATGCTGGGTATTGGCGACAAGCTCCCCGAATTCGAAGTCGTCGGCGTGAAGCCGGGCTTCAATCAGCACGAGGAGAACGGCGAGTCGGCGTTCGAGCCGATCACCGAGAAGTCCTTCGAAGGCAAGTGGAAGGTCATCGTCTTCTACCCGAAGGATTTCACCTTCGTGTGCCCCACCGAAATCACCGCCTTCGCCAAGCTCAACGATGAGTTCGCCGACCGCGACGCCATCGTCATGACCGGCTCCACCGACAACGAGTTCTGCAAGCTGGCCTGGCGGCGCGAGCACCCGGATCTGAACAAGCTGAACCAGTGGCAGTTCGCCGATCCGACCGGCTCGCTGACCGACGCGCTGGGCGTGCGTTCGCCCGAAGGCGTGGCGTATCGCTACACCTTCATCGTGGATCCGCATGGCGAGATCCAGCACGTCTACGCCAACAATCTCAATGTCGGCCGCAACCCCGAGGACACGCTGCGCGTCCTCGACGCGCTGCAGACCGACGAGTTGTGCCCGTGCAACCGCGCGGTGGGCGGCGATACGCTCGCGGCCTAAGACGGTCACGCGACGGGCGGCCGGATACTCCGGCCGCCTGAAGCGGCCTTTCCCGCCTTCGCTCCGGCCGTGCCGGGGCGAGCGCCGGACCGGTCGCGTCCTATCCCCCCAAGTCTTCGCATCCCCCAGACGCGAAGCGCCTGTCCGGGCCGCGGCCGGTCCGGCTTCCCCCCATAGAAAAGGAGCCGCCTGATGAGCCTCGACGCGCTGAGAAACCGCATTCCCGATCACGCCAAGGACATCAAGCTGAACCTGGGCTCGCTGGCGCGCGAGACCGTGCTGGACGACCAGAAGAAATACGTCTGCTTCCTGGCGTCCGCCTATGCGATCG
>JBKHAZ010000288.1:0-2949 GCA_046542605.1 Oceanicaulis sp.
CCCGGCCCGGCCCGCCGCCGGCCCGGGCGCACGCTTCCCGTGTTGGCGAGGCTTCCTGGCTGACGGCGTCAGCGGGTCGTTAACCAACCACGCCTATGGTCGGTTTCCGCACAAGAACCGGGTTGGGACTTGGATCAGGCCGACAGCCATCTCGACGGGCTCGCCCGCAAGCTGATCTCGCGCAGCGGCGATGCGCGGGCGGTTCTGCTTGCGCCGGTCTCGGACGGGGCGGGCGCGAGCACGGTCGCTGCGGGTATCGGACGGCGCGCCGCCCTGGCGTCGGGCCGGCCGTCCTGGCTGTTTGATCTGGATTTTCAGCACAACACGCAGGCCTCGCGCGCCCGGCTGAACGGCCAGGCCTACGCCGGCGAGCTGGCGGGGCTGAAATTCTGGCGAGAGGAGCCCGACGGGGCGGGGCGTCTTGCGATCCGCCGCTGCGCGGACGCGCCGGTCTTCATCTCCCAGTTCCAGCGCCAGCCCGGCGCGGTGCGGCGGCTGACCTTTCACGGCGCGGACGCCTATTGGCGCCAGGCGCGCCGGGCGAGCGGGCTTGTCGTGGTCGACGCGCCTTACGCCAGCGCTGCGTTAACGGCCCTCGCACCGGACATGGACGGGGTGATCCTCGTCGCCGACGCGCGAAACAGCCGGCGCAGCCTCGCCGAGAAGCTCGCCGACCGGGTCGAGGAGGCGGGCGGGCGCGTGCTTGGCGTCGTGGTCACGCGCGCGCCGGATCGGTGAGCCATGCGGCGCTACTGGCGGAGCGATGGCGCGCCAGCGCGCCTCGTCTGAGCTTTCTTCCGGCGGCCGAAGCCGGGCTGGGGCTGGTCTGCCTGCTTTTGTTCTCCAACGCGCTGATCGCGCCCTTGATCGCCGATCCGGCCGAGCCGGACGGCGGCGCGGTGCTGCGCCTGGTCTGGCCGCCGGTGTATATGGCCAGCCTGCTGCTCGTGGCCATGCGGCCGGTCGCGGTCTGGCGGACCGCGCTTCGGGCCTGGCCGGTCTTGCTGCTGGCGGCGCTGACGCTGGCCTCGGCGGCCTGGTCGCTTGATCCCGGCGTCACGCTCAGGCGCAGCCTCGCCGTGACCATGACCGCGGTCTTCGGCCTCTGGCTCGCCGCCCGGTTCGGCTGGCGCGACCTTGTCCGGCTCATCGCCTTGATGTTCGCCGTGCTCGCGGCCGGCAGTTTCACAGCCGGAGCGCTCTTCCCGGGCTTCGGGGTGATGGCGGACGTCCACGTGGGCGCTTGGAAGGGCCTGTGGTGGGAGAAAAACACGCTGGGCGCGATGATGGCGTGGGCCTCGCTGGCCTTCTGTGCGGCGGCGGCCGCGGCGCCGAGCCATGCGGAGCGCCGTCTATGGTTCGCCTGCCTCGCGCTCGCAATCCTGCTGGTGCTTTTATCGACGTCGAAGACCGCCCTTCTCGCCACGGTGATTTGTGTCGGCGGCCCTGCCGGCGTCGCGTTGGCGCGGCGCGGCTTCGGATTCGCCGCCGCAGCCCTGTTCGCGCTGGCGCTCGGCGTGGCGGCGCTCGCCGGCGTGCTGCTGGTGGGGCCCGGCGTGATCCTTGAGGCGCTCGGCCGCGACGCCACCTTGACCGGCCGCACCGAAATCTGGGCGGTCCTGACCGGCCAGATCGCCGAGCGCCCGCTCACCGGCTACGGTTATGGCGTGTTCTGGGACGTGGAGCAGGGGCCGGCCTTCTGGGTGCGCCAGGAGACGGCCTGGCCTGTACCCACCGCCCACAACGCCTGGCTTGAGACGGCGCTGGCGATCGGCGTTCCCGGAACGCTGTTTGCGCTGGCGTTCGTGCTGACCGGGCTCGCGAGGGCGGCCGCGCGGCTGTTCGGGGGGCTGTCCACCTACTGGGCGCTTCCGTTCGTGACGAGCTGGCTCGTGGTCAGCCTGTCGGAAAGCAATCTGCTGGAGCAGAACGGCCTTGTCTGGCTGCTGCTCAGCGCCACTCTGGCCAAGCTGTTCGCCGATCCGGCGCGCTAGCAGACCGGCACGTTGACGGCGAGGCCGCCGGTGCTGGTCTCCTTGTACTTGTCGTTCATGTCGGCGGCGGTCTGACGCATGGTCTCGATGACCTGATCGAGACTCACCTTGTATTCGCTGGTGCCCATCATCGCCAGGCGCGCGGCGTTGATCGCCTTGATCGCGCCGATGGCGTTGCGTTCGATGCAGGGTATCTGAACCAGGCCGCCGACCGGGTCGCAGGTGAGCCCCAGATTATGCTCCATGGCGATTTCGGCGGCGTTCTCGATCTGCTGGTTCGACCCGCCCAGCGCAGCGGCCAGACCGCCCGCCGCCATGGAGCAGGCGACGCCGACCTCGCCCTGGCACCCGGCTTCAGCGCCGGAAATCGAGGCGTTTTTCTTGTATAGGGCGCCCACTGCGGCCGCGGTGAGGAAGAAGCGCGCCATGGCGTTGCGGTCGCCGGTACGGCGATGGTGGCGGTCGAAATAGCGCGCCACCGCCGGAATGATCCCCGCCGCGCCATTGGTTGGAGCGGTCACGACCTTCCCGCCGGCCGCGTTCTCTTCATTGACCGCCATGGCCCATAGATTGACCCATTCCATGGAGGCGAGCGGGTCGGTTTCCGCGCGCGCGGCCTCGGCCATGAGTTTCTTGCGAAGGCCCGGAGCCCGGCGTTTGACGTTCAGACCGCCGGGAAGCTCGCCGTCCATGCGCGTGCCGCGTTCGATGCAGTCCTCCATGGCCGTCGCGATTTCCGCGATGCGCGCGCGCACCTCGTCCTCGCCGCGAAAGGCGGTCTCGTTGGCGAGCATGATGTCGGGGATCGACAAGCCCTCCCGCTCTCCGATCGCGAGAAGCTCGCCGCAGGTGTTGAAGGGAAAGGGCTCGCCGCGCAGCGCCTCTGCAGCTGAATTGCGGCCGGCCTCGGCTTCATCGATGACGAAGCCGCCGCCGATCGAATACCAGATCTCTT
>JBKHAZ010000289.1:0-2925 GCA_046542605.1 Oceanicaulis sp.
GCGGTGGCTGGGCTGGGTGACGGCGATGATCTCGGCAGAGCGGATCCAGCCTTCGGTGCCGCGCTCCAGCTCTTCATGGGCGCGCTTGGCGAAAATGTGGGCCTGCATCTCGTCGCCGGAATGATAGGCGCGCTCCGCGGTGGCCAGTTCGGCAAGGGCGGTCTCGTTCAGCGCCTGGTGGGCGAGGGATTTCTGATACCAGCCGAACGCATTGTTCGGCTCTTTCACCAGGGCGAGATTGAGATGATTCACCGCTTCGCGCGCGGCCTCCTCTTCGCGCGCGGCGATCAGCGAGCCGGCCAGGCCGATGCGCAGAAGCGCGGCTTGGGGGGCGAGCTCCACGCTGCGCCGGTAGGGCGCGATGGAGTCGGCGATGCGCCCGCTCTCATAGAGCATCTGACCTTTTAGCTCGTGCAGGTACGGATTGTCCGGCTCCTCGGCGAGCAGGGTCTCGACCTCTTCGATCGCCCGGTCGGTCAGGCCCTGCTTGTAATAGGCCACCGTGCGCGCATAACGCGCCGCGAACGACTGGTCGGTCTCGGGATAGCGCGTGAAGGTCTGGGCGGGCGGGACCATGAAGCCGATGATCTTCGCCTGGATTCGGCGCAGCGTCTCGATGTCCGCTTCGCTGTCGGGCACGTCCACATAGGGTGAGGCCTCCACATTGCGGCGCAGCGCGGAGACCCGGTCGGCGGACAAGGGGTGGGAGCGGAAATACTCCCATCGCCGCTGGAAGCTGACCCGTTCCTGATTGGCCATGCGCTCGAAGGTGGAGACCAGGCCCCGGCCCGACTGGCCGGTCGCGTCCAGAAGGCGGACCGCCGCCTGGTCGGCGGAGGCTTCCTGGCCGCGCGTGTACCGCAGCATGTCCAGGGTGGCGAACTGGGGCGCCGAAGCGATGATCGCCGCGCCCGCATCGCCCGCCCCGGCCAGCGCCGCGATCAGACCGATGCCGATGGACGCGGCCATGGTCGCCATGCCGCCGCGCGCCGCCTCGCCCAGACGGGCGAGGTGGGCGAGCTCGATATGGCCGATTTCGTGGGCGATCACCCCTTTGATCTCGGACGGGTTTTCCGCCCGCACGATCAAACCGGTGTGCAGAAAGATGTTCTGGCCCTGGGTGACGAAGGCGTTGAACTCCATGTCGCCGATCAGGTAGATGTCCACCGCGCCGGTATCCAGCTCGGCGGCTTCCAGCAGCGGGTCTGCGTACTCGCGCATCACCGCTTCGATCTCGGTGTCCCGGATCAGGCCCTGGGACACGGCGGGCGCGGCGGCGATGACGGCCGCGCCCAGCGCGCCGGCGAGGCGATGTGCGAGTTTGCGAAACAGTCCGGGCATCGACGCTCTCCGTCCTTCGCGCCTTTGCCAGGCGCTGGTCCCCCCCCGCTTGTCTAGCAAATTTAGCGCCGAATTATGGCGTGCGAACCCCCGCGCACGTCAAAATGGCGCCTGCGCCGGGCCGCGCGGGCCCGGCGCAGGGGGATGATCAGCCAAGGCCGAGGAATTTCGAAGACCGCTGCCACCAGCCGCGCTTGCGCGGGCGGGGGGAGCCGTCCTCACCGGTTTCCTCGCCGCCGGCCGCGCCGTCACCCGTGGCGCCGGCCTTGGCGGGTTCGCCCTGGGCGGCGGGCGTCTCGCTGGAGGTCTCCGCCTCCGGAGAAGGCGCCGGTTCAGGTCTGGCGTCTGGGGCGGGCGCGGCCTCGCCGGCCTCCGCCTCGGGCTCGGTCTTGGGCTCGGTCTTGGGCTCGGCCTTCTTGCGCGTGCGCCGTTTCGGCTTCGGCTTTTCCCGAGCCGTCTCGCCGCCGGCGCTTTCGGTCGCCTCTCCACCTTCGGCGGCCGGGGTCTCGTCGGTCACCGGAGCGTCGCCCTCGGAGGCGTTCGGCGCGGCCTTCTTGCGGGTGCGCCGGCGCGGCTTGGGCGGGTCTTCGGCCGGCGCCGCGTCGCTCCGCGGCTCGGCGGCGGGGCTTTCATCGATCACCGGCGCCTCACCGGATTCTTCGGCGGCCGGTTCAGCCGTCTTGCGCCGACGCCGGCGCGGCTTGGCCGGCGCGTCGTCTCCGCCGGCCTCTTCGGCGTTCACCGGAGCGCTCTCCACGGCGTCTTCGGAAGCGTCCGCCTTTTCGGGCGCATCGCCGGTCTCCCCGGCCTCGTCGCTGGCCATGCGCCGGCGCCGGCGCATGGGACGCTCGCGCTTTTCAGGCTCTTCGCCGGAGGTGAAATCGTCTCCGCCGGTGGGCGTGACGACTTTCAAAACGTCCTCGCCGGCCGATGCGTCGGCCTCCTCGTCGCCTCGGGAACCCACGCTGTCCAGCGCGGCGTTCGCCTCCTCGTCGGCGCGGCCGTTTTCATCGCGCCGGCGCCGGTTGCGGCCGCCGCGGCGGCCGCGGCGGCGGCGTTTGCGGCCATTGCCGGACTCGTCGTCCTCGTCGTGAGCGCGGCGCTCGCCGCGATCTTCACGGCGGCCGGGCGCCGCCTCGCCGTCCTCGTCTTCGCGCTCGCGCGCCTCGCGGACCGGCGCGTCGGACACGGGCGCGCTCGCCTCGACGTCCGCGGCCGTGATGGCGGGCGCCTCCGCGCTCGCCTCGGCTTCGGCGCGGGCGGCCTCCTTGCGGCTTTCGAGGCGCTCCAGCTGACAATCGGGCCGGATCATCCCGTCCTGGGCGTCGATGATCACGCGCATGTCGTAGCGCGCCTCGATGGCGTTCAGCGTGTCGCGCTTTTCGTTCAGCAGATAGAGCGCGACCTCCGCCGGACAGGCGAGGCGCGCCTTGGCGGTGCGCCCGCGCACGCCTTCCTCCTCCAGCGTGCGCAGGGCGACCAGCGCGCTGGATTCGACGGACCGCACATGGCCCGCGCCGCCGCAATGGGGGCACACGTCGGTGGAGCCTTCCACCAGCGAGGTGCGCCGGCGCTGGCGGCTCA
>JBKHAZ010000290.1:0-2911 GCA_046542605.1 Oceanicaulis sp.
AGTTCGGCAACCTGATCTTCGGCTTCGCCGTGACCGAAGCGCTGGGCATCTTCTCACTGCTCATCGCGCTTCTGCTGCTGTTCGTCGTCTAACACCTTCGACGGACGTTGCGGTTTGAGAACGCCGGGCGGGCCCGCATGTGCGGCCCGTCCGGCGCAAACCGTGTGAAGCCCAGTTGCTCTAAGGGAGGCCGCCCGTGACGGCGCCGGAAACCCCGGGTGCGGACTATGCTGCGCAAGCGGCGTTCCCGCCCTTTGATCCGACCTACTTCGCCTCGCAGCTGTTCTGGCTGGCGATCAGCTTCGGGCTGCTCTACCTCTTGCTCTCGCGCTTCGTGCTGCCGCGCATCGGCGGTGCGATCGAAGAGCGCCGCGACCGCATCGCGGACAATCTTGACGCCGCGGCCGACATGAAGGCCCAGGCCGACGAGACGGTGAAGGCTTACGAAAAAGAACTCGCCGACGCGCGCGCCCGCGCATCGGCCGTCGCCGCCGAGGCCAAGGCCGAAGCCGACAAGGAAATCGCGCAAGCCACGCGCGAAGCCGACGAGGAACTCGACGCCAAGCTGGCCGAGAGCGAACAGCGCATCAAGGAGAGCCGCGAAAAGGCGCTGGCCGGCGTGCGCACCATCGCCGCGGAGACCGCCGCGGCGGCCGCAGAACGCCTCGCCGGGCTTGAAGTCAGCGAAGCCGACGCGGAAAAAGCCGTCGATCAGGCGCGGAGCTAGGCCATGAGCTATCTTCTTCAGGACACCACGTTCTGGGCCTTCGCCGGCCTCATCCTCTTCTTTGTCGTGATCTTCGTCTTCGGTGCGCCGAAGATGATCACCAAATCCCTCGACGAGCGCGCCGACCGGATCCGCTCCGAGCTCGACGAGGCTCGCCGCCTGCGCGAAGAGGCCCAGGAGCTTCTGGCCTCCTACAAGCGCAGGCAGGCCGAAGCCGCCAAGAACGCCGAGGACATCATCCGTCAGGCGAAGGCCGAAGCCGATTACCTGCGCGACAACGCGAAGAAGGAGATCGCGCGGCGCATCGAGCGCCGGACGGCTCTGGCCGAGCAGCGCATCGCCCAGGCTGAAGCCCAGGCCGCCAAAGAGGTGAAGGCGCTGGCCGCCGACCTCGCGGTGGACGCCGCCACGCTTCTGCTCACCGAAAACATGACGAAGACGCAGCGCAACGCAGTCTTGAAGTCCGACATCGCCAGCCTGAAAGACCGCCTGAACTAGGCGCATCCCAATCGGCGAAACAAAAACAGGCCCGGGCCGCGCAAGCGCCCGGGCTTTTTGTTGGGCCGGGCTGGACCGGGCCGGCGCCGGCGCTTTGATGCGGCCACGAAAAAGCCCGCCGCGGGATCACCGCGGCGGGCTTGTTTCAGTCGGCCGGCGGCCGAAGCCTTACGCTTCCGGCGCAGGCGGCGGCGGAGCCATGGGCGCGTCCGCGGCGCCCGGCGCCTGCTGACGGCGCGCCGCCCGGCTGATCAGGACATCCCACTGGGACATCGAGAGCATGACGGCGTAGATCGCGCCCAGCGCGGCGTCGTCGCGCAGCTCTGCGAGAACCTTGGGGTCGAGCGCTTTGAGTTTCTCGCCGGAGATGCTCCAGTAGCTCGCCACCACTTGCGGTTCGCCCACAGGTTCGCCTTTGCTGTCGCGCTGCTGGAAGGTCGCCTGCTGCTGATCGAACAGGTCAAGCTCCTTCAGGCGTTCCACGAAGGCTTGCGTGGTCTGCACGTCGCTCTCGAACCGGCGCACGAAATCGATCGCGCGATTGGTGAACTCGGTCGGCTGGCCGTCTTCGGTGAAGAAGGGCTCGTCCGGCTTGTCGGAAATCAGGTGGGATCCGGCGTCGACGCAGACCGTGAACCGCTCCTTGGCGTCGGGATGGGTCGCCGCCACGAAAGGGTAGCGCCGGATGAAAGCCGGCATGTAGGTATGCGCCTCGAACTGACCGTGCTCGTCGACGAACAGGTTGGCGCCCTGTCTCAGCCCCATCGCCGCGACCGGCGTCTTGTTGTCGCCCAGGAAGATCAGCGGAAAGCGCGCGCCGGCTGAAGCGAATTCGCCCACGGTCACCGGCACGAAATGGGTGTCGCGCAGAAACTCGAACGGACGGTCGCCGAACTTCAGCCCCTTGCCCTTGTGTTGCTGGACGTTGAGCGGCTCGGGTTGTTTGTAAAGCGGCAGCGACCCTTGAACGGTCGCCTGGCTGGCGGGCGCGTCGGCCATTTGGATTCCCCCTGACGGATGTTTGGGGTTTGCTAGCGCAGCTTGGCCGATTGCGCAACAAAGTCAGGCGCCGGTCTGGTTAATCGGCGCGCGGGGCGCGCCGGGGCCTGACACCCCGGCGCACGCGGCCTGCAAAGGCCGGCGGCGTCTAGTAACGCCAGCCGACACCGGCGCCGAAAATCACCGGATTGATGTCCACGTCGGCCTGGACCACGCCCAGCCCGCCGGCGTCGATCGTCACATCGGTGTTGATCCACACCTTCTTCACGTCGATATTGAGGAACCAGCGCTCGTTGATCGCGAAATCGACGCCCGCCTGCAGCGCGCCGCCGAAGCTCGGATCGTAATCGATCGAGGCCAGCGGCGAGGCGCCCGGGAGATCTTCGTTGAAGAACAGCGTGTAGTTCACGCCCGCGCCGACATAGGGGCGAACCTGGCCTTCGGGATTGAAGTGATACTGCGCCGTCAGCGTCGGCGGCAGCAGCGTCACCGAACCCAGGTCCACCTCGCCGAGTGCGGTGCCCACCGCTTTCACGTCGTGCGGCGTCACCCCGAGGATCAGCTCGGCGGCGAGGTTTTCGGTGAAGAAGTAGGTGATGTCGAATTCCGGCACGACCGCGGAGTCGATGTCCACATCCCCGCCGATGGGCGAGATGGCCGCGCTTTCGTCCGGCGTCACGGTGATGG